>JAFLDE010000085.1 GCA_017302655.1 Burkholderiales bacterium | reverse complement strand
CGAGACAGTCTCGGAGATGCTTGAAGCTGCGTTATAGTGCGCGGCTTCGTCGGGGCGTAGCGCAGCCTGGTAGCGCACTTGCATGGGGTGCAAGGGGTCGCGAGTTCGAATCCCGCCGCCCCGACCAAAGTTAGAGCAGTAAATTCAACGGGTTAGCTTCTTCACGGAAGCTAGCCCGTTGTCCTTTCTGGATCCTGATGGGCTTCCGGGCAACAGAATGGGCAACAGAATGCAGCGTGCTCCCGTCGCTGAAACGCTCCAGATGCACTAGTGACATCGCCGAATGAGACGCCAAGCAGGAACTTTGACGCGTCGGTTGATGTTCCCTCCCCTTTCCGGCACCTGAGCGCCCAATGGGAAAAGCCCCGACAGCATGGCTGTCGGGGCTTTTGTCTTTGTGGGCTAGGGCCTCAGCGCTTGTGGCTGTTCAGATGGCGTTCGCATGCTGCGCTGATGGGCATCTGCCGACCCGCCATAACAACGGGGAAGGCCGGCGGCGGTGCCGAAGTGAGCGTGAGGTGCAGGCACCGCGTCCACCGGGGTAGTGGTGGCAGCACGCATGGGTACAGATCGATCGTGCAACAAGGGAAGTCCGTGGTGGTGATTGACCGGCAGTTGATCAACGACGGCCCCGTGAGGGGTGGAGTCGGCCGCTGCGGATGGCGGATGGGGGCGTAGTAGTGATGAAGCTGGGTAACGCCGGTGGAGCGAAGGCCCCCTGTTCCGATGCGAATGCGCAAAGCGGGAAGAGCCCGGGGATTGGCGTCAGCCTATCAACCCCGCGTGATTCGGTTCGAACCCTGCAGAGCGCCTTACAGGCGAAAGCCAAGAGCGAAGCAGCCTATCGGTTCTACAGCCTGTGGGACAAGGTGTGGCGCGACGATGTTCTGCTTGAAGCCTACCGACGCTGCCGAGCCAATCGCGGCGCGCCGGGGGTGGATGGGCAGAGCTTCGCGCACATCGAAGCCCTGGGGCTCGCGGCCTGGCTGCGAAGACTGAAGCAGGAGATGCGCGCCATGCAGTACCGGTGCGCGCCCCTGCTGCGTGTATGGATACCAAAGGCCAATGGCGGGCAACGCCCGCTGGGCATCCCCACCATCCGCGACCGTGTCGCTCAGATGGCCGTGCTGCTGGTTCTCGGGCCGATCTTCGAAGAAGACCTGTTCCCCTGTCATCTCGCCCTTGCTGGCCAACCTGTACTTCCGCCGCTTCATGCTGGCCTGGTACCACGGGGGTCACGCAAGGCGGCTGCAGGCCGAAGTGGTCAACTACGCCGATGACTTCGTGATCCTGTGTCGAGAAGGCACGGGGGAAGAAGCGATGGCGACGATGCGGCGTCTGATGTCCAAGCTTGGACTGACGGTCAACGAGAAGAAGACCCGGTTGGTCAAACTGCCCGAGGAGCGATTCGACTTCCTCGGCTACACAGTAGGTCGGCACTACGGGTTCCAAGGCCGCTCCTACTGGGGCACCGCACCGTCGATGAAGTCCGTCAAGAAGCTGAGGGAACGCATACACGCCGAGACGACGAGCCGGTGGAACGCCACGACGCCACAGACGCGGGTTGAGCAACTCAATCCGATGCTGCGCGGCTGGGCGAACTACTTCAGTCAAGGGCCGGTGAAGCAGATTTACCGCACCCTGGACGACTATGTGGCGAGGCGTCTGCGAATCTGGCTGCGAAGACGCAGCGGCAAGCGGGGAACGGGGTATCGCCAGTACTCCGACCAGTACCTCTACGAGAAGTTGGGGCTGATACGCCTGCTGCCGTTTGAACGCGGCCGCTCGAACGCGAAGGCTTGATGTGTCGGAAGAGAGCCGGATGCGGGAGATCCGCACGTCCGGTTCGATGAGGGGGATGTGGAGACGGAGCTACGGCGAGGGTACTCGGGCACCGCCAGACGAAAGGGGCGGCCAACAGACAACCTGGACCTACGGCCACCGCGCCACATCTCTACTCTACCGATCGCGACCAGGCCATCGTTCAAGTGCAGCGTGAGCTGCGCCCAGGCCTTCAGGCTGTAGTCGATGGCTTCAGCAATCTTGCTGCCTTCGAGCACCTGCCGTCGCTGCAGGCGCAGCCATATCGCGAACTCGTCCCACAGCGGTTTGCTGAAGCGCTCTCTAGCGTGCCGACGCTGGGCCTCGTCCATGTCGGCATAGGCGGCTTCCGCGCGGTAGATGCGCGCCCAGCGTTGAACGGCCTCCAGGGCGACGCTGCTGGCGCTGCTGCCGCCACCGCCGCTACCACTGCCACCACCGCGACTGAGTTCCTCGAAGCGCCTTCGTGCATGCGCCGCGCACGCCGCGCCCTTGCGCTGCGGATGGACCTTGGCATCGAGCACGGCGTTGTAGGCCGCGTACTGGTCGGTGAGCAGGGTGCCCCTCCACGCCGGCTGCGGGCTGGGTCCGCTCTTGCCGCCCAGGAAGGCGACCGGGTACTGCGCCCCTCGGCCCAGGCAGAACTCGTAGATCACGCCGGGGTTCGGGTCGTGATGGCTGCGTGCCCAGGCCCAGATGTAGGCGCGTTTGGTCTTGCCGCTGCCTGGCTCCAGCAGCGGGATCGGCGTCTCGTCGGCGTGCAGCACCCTGCCGCTCAGGATGAAGTCCCGCAGCGCTTCGTACAGGGGCTCCAGCTTGGCGCCGCCGGCACCTGCCCAGGTGGCCAGCGTGGAGCGCGGTGTGTGCACGCCGGAGCGGGCGTTGATGGGCTCCTGGCGGTAGTAGGGCTGGTGATCGACGAAGCGGCTGATGAGGGTATGGGCCACCAGGCCGGCGGCGGGGATGCCGCCATCGACCACGTCGGGCTCGGCGGGTTCCTGGCGAAGAGTCTGGCAGCACCGGCAAGCCCACTTGCCGTAGATGTGCCGGTGCACGTAGAACTCGGCCGGCACGATTTCGAGCTTCTCGCTGACGTCTTCGCCGATGCGCCGCATGGGCTGGCCGCAGCCCGGTGTGGCGCAGGTGGTGTCCGCAGGCTCGTGGCGGTGCTCGACGCGGCGCAGGTGCGCCGGCAGCGCCTGGCGGCGTGGCTTGCGCGGTGCTGCCTTGGGGGTCTTGGGTGCTTCGGGTAGGTCGGCCTGAAGTTCGGCCAGTTGCGCTTGCAGGCTGGCCTCGTCCTCCACCAGGGTCTCGGCGAACAGTGCGCGCTGCTCGGCCGTCATCGCCTCGGTCTTGGCACCGAACTTCCAGCGCTTGAGGCGCGCGAGTTCGAAGTTGAGCTTGTCGAGCTTGACGTCACGCCAGGCAATCTCGCGCGCCTGGGACTGGACTTGCTGCTGCAGCTGCGCGATCAGCGCGCTGGCCTCGGCGGGCCAAGTCGTGCGGTCAAGAGAAGCGCTGCTGCTGAGCATGGCCGGCATGGTGCCGTGCCCTGCATCGGCAGACCATTGGCACTTGCGCTGTCAACGACTGAGCTGCGGGCTCAGCTGCGGCCTCAGCTGCGGCGGATGGTGTTGAACTCGCCCAGACGCTGCCAGGGCAGGCCCAGTTGCAGGGCTTCGAACTGCTGGCTGCTCAGCTGCAGCGCCGGGGTCGCTGCGCCTGGGTCGGCGGTGACTGGGACATGCCAGACGAAGCGACCGGCATGCAGCCTGCGGGTGGCGCACCACACGCCGAAGCCATCGTGCACGAGCAGCTTGATGCGGCTGGCGCGCGCGTTGGCGAACAGGTAGCCGTGATGGGCGTGAGCTTCGCCCAGCAGGTTGATGACCACCGAGAGGAGTCGGTCGGCGCCTGCGCGCATGTCCTGCGGCTGGGTACACAGCCACAACGCATCGATGCGGATCGCCTGCTCGCGCTGCTCGTCGGTCTTCTTCTGCTGCGAGATGTCTCGCTTGGTCAGGATCACCTTGACCGCCTGGAGGAAGGCGACCTCTTCGCGCACCGCCTTCGCCTCATCCAGCGTGCAGCAGAGCGTGAAGGCCTTGCTCATCGCCAGGGCCGAGTCGGCAAAGCGCCGCTTGCCGTCGCGACTTCCCTCCACCTTCAGCCCCAGCACATGGTTGGCGGCACCGGCCAGGGTCTTGTGCCCGCCGGTCAGGAAGCCGCTCCAGTCGTAGCCATGCAGCATGGCGCGCAACACGTCGAGCTTCTCGGCCAGCACTGCATAGGCCTCGTGCGCATCTACGGTCGGGCGCCCGCGGCCATGGCTGGCCGTGTACTCGCGCATTGCGGCCTTCAGCTCGTTGCCGATGCCGATGTAGTCCACCACCAGGCCGCCTTGCTTGTCCTTGAACACGCGGTTCACGCGGGCAATCGCCTGCATCAGGTTGTGGCCCTTCATGGTGATGCTCTTGCCGCTGCCCTGGGTGTGCCAGACAACGCCCCCCTTACCGCGCTGCCCGGCTGCGCTGTCGGCACGAGAAGCGGCGACAACATGCTCGATGGCTGCTCGCACCGCGTGGAACTGGTGGTAGCCGGCGATCTTCTTGACCAGCCGCCCGTCGTCCTCGAAGAGCACGAAGCTGCGCAGGTAGTCCAGCAGCAGGGCAGGCGCCAGCGCCCCGCGCACCAGGGTCTCCAGCTCGTTGAACTGGCCCAGCGGGTCCAGGTCGGTGCCGTTGATCGTGCGCCATTGCAGGAAGCGCTCGCCGTCGGCTGAGAGCGACCCCATGCGCGCCTCGCTGCCGTCGGAGATGACCAGCACCTCGTTGTACTGAAAGATGTCCGGAACCTGCGCCTTGTAGGTCTGGATCTGGTCGAAGGCTTTCCAGATGTCCGCCTGTGTGTCGGCCGGGTTCTTCAGCTCGATGAGCACCAGGGGCAGGCCGTTGACGAAGAGCACGATATCGGGCCGCCGCGTGTGGTGAGGCCCCTTCACGGTGAACTGGTTCACCGCCCACCACTCGTTGTTGGCAACCTCGCGCCAATCAATCAAGCGCACAAAGTCGCCGCGCGTCTCGCCGTCCTTTTGGAACTGCACCGGCACGCCGTTGACCAAGAGCTTGTGGAAGGCGCGGTTGGCCGCCAGCTGCACGGGCAGACCCAAGTCCAGCACCTGGGCCAGCGCATCGCTGCGTGCTGCAGCCGGAATGCTCGGGTTCAGTCGCTCAATGGCCGCGCTCACGCGCTCGCGCAGCAGCACCTGGCGGTAATCGCTGCGCTGGGCGTTCTCGCCATCCGGGGCGATGGTCTGCCCGTGGTGGTGTTGCCAGCCCAGATCGGCCAGCCATCCCAAAGCCTCTTGTTCCAGTTGGTCTTCGGTCATCCCATTCCCTGCTTCGGCCTAGTCGTTCGAGCCGTTGGATGCTTTGCGATACGACTGCAGCTCATGCGTTGGTGTGCCGGGGAAGGCCCGCCTGATGAGCTGGTCCTTGACCAGCCCGTCCAAGTAGCCTTTGCGCAGCCCATCAGCGTCACGTTGCAGCAGCTCGGCCAGTACGCTCAGCCGCACGTAGCGCCCCTCGCAGACCGACAGGATCACATGCGCCATAACGTCTCGTTCCAGCCTCGCCTTGCTTCGCGGCAGGCTGGCCCGCTGCAGCAGTTCGGCCTTCAGGGCGTCTGACAGGGCGGCCAAGTCGTCCACGATGGGTGCATCCAGCAGCGGTGACAGCAGGCAACCCTGTGCATCCCGCTGTGGGGTGGCAGCAACCAGGTCGGCCTGTTCGGCAGTTGGTTCCTCGCTGCTACCGGGGCTGGCGACTTTGCTACCGGAGCTGTCAGCCTTACTACCGGAGCTGGAGCCGCTACTACCGGAGCTGCCCGCGCCGGAAAACACTTGCTCCGGGGAAACGGGCGCTGCGCCGGGCAGGTGATAGACCTTGCCTTTGGACTGGCCCTGGGAGAGCAGCAGGCCCTCGCGCTCCAGGCGCGCCAGCGCCAGGCTGATGTCATGGGGGTGCTCGGCGCAGATTTCCGTCATGCGGGCATGGTTGACCACCCCTTCGATCATGGCCGTCGCCAGGATCACGCGTCCCAATGATTCCACCCGCTCAAAGGACGGCCCCAGCTGGGCGCGCAACGCATCCAGCACGGCCGGCGGCAGCAGGTCCAGCATGTGCAGTTCCAGCAAGGTCTGCTCGGGCTCGTCCTTTTCGCGCAGCAAGGGCTGGCGCCAATGGCTGCTTTGCCAGCCGCTGAAGATCTTGGGCATGCCGGAGCCACCGCGCTCCCCCAGGCCGATCAGCAGGAACATCTGGTGCAGGATGCGGTTGCGGCAATCGCTCTCGCCGCCACGGATCACCTGCTCGATGGGCAGGCGCAGGCCGCCGGGGTTGCGAAAGCCGAACATGTCGGGCCGCTTCACCACCAGCACCGAGAGGCGCCCCGTGTAGTCGGCGTGCACCAGG
This sequence comes from Burkholderiales bacterium, assembly GCA_017302655.1. Lineage (GTDB taxonomy): Bacteria > Pseudomonadota > Gammaproteobacteria > Burkholderiales > Burkholderiaceae_C > Inhella. The sequence goes on along the minus strand of JAFLDE010000085.1, from coordinate 9,750 downwards.
GTGTTGACCAGGGCCTCACGTAGCGCGACGTGCACCGGGGTGTCGTCCTGGCGCTGGCCGTCCTTAAGGGCAAACGGCACCTTGAGGTCGGCAATCAGCTTGCGATACACGCGCCGGTAGAACTCGAACAGATTGCCGGACCAACTGCCGTCCGGCACCAGGCGGTCCACCCAACGCAGTTCGGTCTTGGCCTCGGGGCGCTCCTGGTAGTCCAGGAAGTAGTGCGGCAGCGCCTCCTGGATTGCCTCCCAGCGGCCAAACATCAGCAGCCCCGCCAGCGTCAGCCCCTGCTCGCCGCTGGCCCGGTCACGGCGCCAGCCGCGCAGGCTGGTCAGGAAAGCCAGGTCGTCCTGCTCCAGATAGGGGTGCCCGGGCTTCTCGTCCTTGAGCATCTGGCGGTAGATGCGCAGGCTGTCGCGGTCGATGTCCTCCATGCCGAAGTGCGGCAGGATGCGCGCGTCTCGCTCATCTTCGATCTGCTCGGCCAGCATGCGCTTGACCGTCTCGTCGTCGCAGCGGCGGTCGCCGTCGTGCAAGCGCCGGAAGGTGTGGCCCAGGGGCTGGCCGGTCAGGTACACCGGCCGCTGCTTGCGGGGCGCCTGCGGAACCTGAATGGCCAGCACCACCCGGCCCTCCCAGTGCAGTTCCTGCACATCGGCCTCGGTGAGCAGGTTCACGCTGACCTTGGCTGGGTTGTTCAGGTTGTTGAACAGCTCAGTGCGCAGCTTGTCGGGCTTGGCCACGCCGGCCACGCTGAACGCCCCCGCCTTCTCGCGCACGCCCAGCAGCACCCCGTCGAGTCGTATCAGATGCTGCTGAACGCTCATGAGTCCGGCGACCGGGCTGAGATCCTTCAGGCGACAGCGGCCTTTGAGTCGTCCCTGAAGGCTGAGGCCAAGAAGATCTCGGCCAAATACATCCGGCCGCCTTTGACGACAGACTTTGCGGTGCTGTTTCTGCCGACTGAGGGGCTCTTCGCTGAGGCCATGAGGTTCCCGGGCCTGCAGGAGCAGCTGCAGATGGATATGCGGGTCATCATTGCAGGCCCAACCACGCTCTCGGCGCTGCTGAACAGCGTTCGATTGGGCTTTCGAACGTTGGCTATCGAGAAGCGCTCTTCGGAGGTCTGGAAGGTGCTGGGCTTGGCCAAGGCTGAGTTTAAGAAGTTCGGCGATATCGTCGATGCGACCAAGAAGTCGATCGATCAGGCGGCCAATAAGTTCGACGAGCTTGGCCGCCGGACGCGTGCCATCGAGCGTGGACTGTCGGACGTCCATGAGCTTCCGGGGCCGGGTACGCCGGTAGCGCCGGCGATTGAGAATGGTGGCGTTCCGGCTTCTGGCGATGGCGCGGAACCTGCGGCGGCCTAACTCCAACCTGGGCTTGAACGCGTCGCAAGCGAGATCAGTTGATCGACCTCTCCAAGGCTTTGAGTCAAGCAAGTCGATGGACAGGATCCGCTATGGAGCCGGCTTCGGCTTTAGGCTGGAAGGAGCCCGCCGCCGGGGATCGAGCCAGCGTCCGAATACAGACCTTTGAGCGACATTCCCACCTGGGCCCCGCCCTCTATCAATGCGCAATTCGACCACGGGGACTCCCTAGGTAGACCAATCGATCTGCCTTTGATTCAATCGGCGCCGGAAATTCCTTGCTCATGAAACACATCGCCTTTTGGATCTTGCTTCTCGTCGCGGTGCTCGTGCCGGCGACGGCGAGCATTGCCGCCTCGGCGTTGTATCCAGAGGTGGCGCAAGCCCGCCACGATCAGATGCGCAAGCAGCAGCGTCATGATGCTGTCGGCGGGAAGCTGGCTGAAGAGCGGAAGTCCAAGGGCCATCGCAGCGTCAAGGATGACGGCGCTGGCCTCTCGCAAGCGGAGGCAACCGACAGCAGCTGCTGCGAGGCGAATGCCTGCAACGCCTGCGTGAGTTGCTCGGCCTGCTTCTCGGTCGCTTTCGTCGCCGAGCAATCGAATGCCCAGGTGCTCCCCGAGTGGGCGCCCATCCTCGCTGCCACTGCGCCGCGCGCAGAGTTCCTGCTATCCGGACAGGAACGCCCACCGCGACTCGCCTGAGCCCGGTGATAGGCGGTGTTTTGGGCTGAATGCCCGGACCATCGCCAAGCACTCCCGAGATCCCTGCGTCCTGCGTTGCCTTGAGCCGGCCTTGCCGCTCCCTGCGTTGCGCTACGGGATCCCGGCACCTTCCAAGGTCTGCAGGCCGTGTCGCCATGGCTGCGTTGGCAGCTGCAGGCCGCTCCATCCGGATGCCCACGATGTCGAATCCTCTTGCTCACACGGCAGTTGCTCTTGCCGTTCTCGCCCTCTCCAGCAGCGCTCATGCGCAGCAATCCCCTGACGCGGCTGCCGCTGCCAAGGCCGTTGCCCTCGACAAGGTCGAGATCACCGGCAGCCGCATCAGCATGAAGCAGTCGCAGCTGGCCGGCGTTGGTCCGGTCACCGTCATCGACGCCGAGAGCATCCAGCGCTCCGGCGCGATCTCGGCCGAGACCCTGCTGCAGCGTCTGCCAGCCTCGGCCGGCACTGCCGGCAGTCAGACGAGCGCGTACTGGACCAGCAACGGCTACGGCACCACCCAGGTCAATCTGCGTGGCCTGGGTATCAACCGCACCCTGGTACTGCTGAATGGTCGTCGTGTCGTCAATGGCGGCACCGGTGCCAACAGCTCGGTGGACCTGAACATGATCCCGGTCGCTCTGATCGAGCGCGTCGAGGTGCTGAAGGACGGCGCCTCGGCGATCTACGGCGCCGACGCTGTCGCCGGCGTGGTCAACATCATCACGAAGAAGCGCCTGAACGGCATCGAGACCGGCATCCGCTACGGCCAGACCTCGCGGGGCGACGGCGACGAGACCGCGGTCGATTTCGCCTGGGGCCTGAGCGGCGACAAGGGCTCGCTGATCACCGCGATCAACTACTCCGAGAGCGGCGAAGTCAACATGGGCAGCCGCGCTCCCTGTGGCTTGGGTGAAGTAGCTGGCGCGCTCGTGTGCGTGGGCAGCTCGTCGACGATCGGCGGCCGGGCCCGCCTGGCCGATGGTCAGCGCGTCAATTTCAACCAGGTTCCGGGTGCCACCACGACCTGGGAAGCCTACTCGGCGACCAAGCACAACTACAACGGCAATCCGAACCTGAACGCCGTCAACCCGATCAAGCGCCTTGGCCTGTCGACACTGGGCAGCCTGCAGGTCAGCGAGAACACGCAGCTGTTCACCGAGTTGCTGTTCTCCCACCGCGAGTCCAGCCAGTTGGCCACGCCAGGCTCGCTGGGGGTCTATCGCCCCATCAATATTGCCGCCAACCATCCGATCAACCCGACCGGCCAGAGCCTGGTGCTGGAGCGCTTGCGCCTCGAGGATGCCGGGCCTCGGCATTTCTTCCAGGAATCGAACATCTTCCGCGTCGTCGGGGGGGCCAAGGGCCGCATCGGCGAGGACTGGGACTGGTCGGTGGCGCTGAACTGGGGGCGCAACACCGGCACCGATGGCTCGACCAAGGTCGCCAATCTGGACCGCGTCGACCAGACCCTGAACCGCAGCGTCTGCAGCACCGCGGCCGGGGCCGCGATCCCCTGCGGCAACTACCTGGGCGCCGGCAATCTCACCCCGGCGGTTCTCAACTACATCCTGACCACCACCCGCGACACCGGCGGCAATGATCAGAAGAGCCTGAGCGCGAACATCGGCGGTGAGCTGTTCACGCTGCCGGCCGGCGTCGTCGGCTTCGCCACAGGTGTCGAGGTCCGCAAGGAAGAAGGCTGGCGCAATCCGGACAACCTCACCGTGGCCGGCATTGCGAACACGAACCGCCAGGATGCCATCGCTGGCAACTACACCGCCAAGGAGCTGTACGCCGAGCTGTCGGTGCCCTTGCTCGACAAGCTGCCGCTGATCCAGTCGCTGACGCTGAATGCCGCCGCGCGCTACTCCGACTACAGCCTGTTCGGTTCCAAGAGCACGCACAAGCTGGGTCTGGACTGGCAGGTGATGAACGGCCTGAAGGTGCGCGCGAACGCGTCGACCGCATTCCGCGTGCCCAATGTCCCCGAGCTGTTCGGTGGTGTCTCCGAGGGCAATCTGACGACCACCGATCCCTGCACCGGTTGGAGCAATCTGCCGGCCACATCGACCGTCTACCAGAACTGCCAGGCGGCCGGCGTTCCGGTTGGCTTCCGTCAGCTGGGCAACACCATCCTGACCACCGTCGGCGGCAACCCGAACCTGGAACCGGAAGATGCCGATACCTTGACTGCCGGCATTGTCTGGACGCCGACCCGCTCGCTGACGCTGACGCTGGACTACTACAACATCAAGATCAGCAACGCGATCCAGAGCGTGGCGGGCTCCACCAAGCTGGCGACTTGCTACAACACGCCGAGCCTGGCGCATATCTTCTGCAGCCCTGCCAACTTCACGCGCAATCGCACGACCGGCGAGATCGACTTCCTCTCGTCGCAGCCGGTGAACGCCGCCGATGAGCGGATCTCCGGCTTTGACTTCGGCGTGCTCTACGACTTCCAGTTCGCCGGCCTGCGCGGCTCGCTGAGCACGGACATCTCGCACCTGAAGAACTACCAGGTCAGTCCGTTCCCGGGGGCCGCCGCCATCGACTACACCGGCAAGATCACCGGCGGTCGGGGCAGCTACACGCAGTGGCGTTCGCTGAACACGCTGACCCTGGTTGACGGGCCGCTGTCGGGCTCCTACACCTTGCAGTACATCGGCGCAGCCAAGGACATCAATGCGGCGCCGGCCGACATCGGCGCTCGCGCGCCGGCCGTGATGTATCACTCGATGCAGCTCAAGTACGCGTTCAGCAAGTCCATGGACGTCTCGCTCGGCGTCGATAACCTGTTCGACAAGAAGGCGCCGTTCATCAAGAGCTACACCGATGCGAACACCGACACGATGACCTATGACCTGCTGGGCCGTCGCTGGCACATGCGTCTGGGCTATCGCTGGTAAGCGGATCCGCGTCAACAGCGGTCGACGGGCATTGGCGCCCGTCGACCGCCCCTTCTCCGACACAGAGAACCCCGCATGAAACTCCCCTTCTGGGTCCGCAAGGCCCACAAATGGATTGGCCTGGTGATTGGCGTACAGGCCCTGCTGTGGATGATCAGCGGCGTCTATATGACCGTCATCTCGCTGGATGTGATCCATGGCGATCACCTCGCGCATGTCAGCGACGCATCGCTGAATCCCCACACGCAGCGCATCGATCTGGCCCAGATCGGCGAGCGCTTTCCGCAGTTCGACAGCCTGAAGCTGAAGACTTTCTTGGGCAAAGAGGTCTACGAAGTTGCAGCGGCCGGCAAGACGCATCTTGTCGATGCAGCCAGCGGCACGCTGCTCAGCCCCTTGCCGCGCGAGCAGGTGCTTGCCAGAGCCAAGGAGATCTACCAAGGCGAAGCCGAGGTGCGCGAGGTGACCTGGATCACCAAGGCACCGCAGGAGGTGGCATCGCGGGCGATCTACGCCCCGCTATGGGCGGTGCACTTCGATGACCGAGCGAACTCGACGCTGTACTTCTCGCCGCAGTCTGGCGAGCTACTGGCGCGCCGCCACGATCTGTGGCGCTTGTTCGACTTCCTCTGGATGTTGCACATCATGGATTACGACACCCGAACCGACGTGAACAACCTGCTGCTGCGCGTCGCTGCCGGCGTGGGCCTGGCATTCGCGCTGAGCGGCGCTTGGTTGGTCTTCTATTCGTTCCGCCGCAGGAGTGCCGCATGACGCCCTGGCTGAAAAAAATACACCGCTGGCTGGGCCTGCTGATCGGCCTGCAGCTGGTGGTCTGGATGCTCAGTGGCTTGATGATGAGCCTGTTCGACTCGGGGGAGGTCAAGGGCAAAGCGTTCCGCGCGCCGGCGCCTGCACGCGTCGCCTGGCCAACTGACACCCTGCCGGTCGGTCAACTGCTGCAGCAACTGAACTTGTCGGCTGGCGATGTGAGCAGCGGCTGGCTGCTCGATGAGCCGATCTACAAGCTGAGCATCGGCAAGGAGAAGCGCCTTTACAGCGCCCGCGACGGGCGCGCACTGGTCGTTGACGCCGCGCTCGCACAGCGCATCGCCATTAGCTCTTACCGGGGTCCCGGGCAAGCCGGCCAGGCCGAGCTGGTGCCGCGCTCGCTGGAGACGCGGGCTTACGAGGGCAAGGTTTGGCGCGTGCCCTTCAGCGATGCCGAAGACACCACCGTCTATCTGCGCGAGGACGGCTCGGTGCTCGAGCACCGCAACGCGACCTGGCGCTTGTTCGACATCTTCTGGATGCTGCACATCATGGACTACGTCGGGCGCGCCGATTTCAACAACGCGCTGGTGGTGACGGCGGCGATCGGTGGCCTCTGGCTGGCGCTGAGCGGAACCTGGTTGCTGTTCACCAGCTTCAGCCTGGCCGACTTCGTACCGGCAGGCATGCGCGGAAAGCGCAGTTTCAAGATCTTGGGCGCCGACGGCAGCCAGCTGCGCACGCTCAAGGCCGGCAGCGGGGAGACCGCCTTTGTCGCCATGGCCCGGCAGGGCCTGCAACTGCCCTCCAACTGTGGCGGGGGCCAGAGCTGCAGTCTTTGTGAAGTCCGGGTGCGCGGGGTGGCACCGCCGGCCACCGCCTCGGATCGGGCCATGCTTTCGCCCGCGAAGATTCGCGACGGCCACCGCCTGGCCTGCAATCTTCCGGTGACCGAGGGTCTGGAACTGGAGATCCCTGGCGGTGCCGAGGCGCTCAGCCAGCAGCGGGCCAAGGTCGAACGGGTCACGGCGCTGACGCCCAGTCTGCGCGAGATCGTGCTCAAGCCGGAGGAGCGCGCCGGCGCCGCCTACCGGCCCGGCTCTTACATCCAGGTTCAGGTGCCTGCGTACCGGGCAACACCGGTGATGCTCGACACCGCCGATGCGTCGGCCGCGGTATCCAAGGCCTATCGATTGCCTGAGAGTTGGGGGAACGAGAGCCCGGTGCGTCGTGCTTATTCGCTGTCCAGCCCGGTCGAGCTGACGGAAGGCCGGATCAGCTTGCTGGTGCGTTTCATGCCGGCGCCGGTCGGTGCAGCCCACCATCCGCCTGGCAAGGGTTCGAGCTATATGCATTTGCTCAAGCCAGGCGACACCGTGCAATACAGCGGACCGTTCGGCGACTTTGCGGTGCAAGCGGGGGGCCGAGAGAAGGTCTTCATCGGCGGCGGCGCCGGCATGGCGCCGCTGCGGGCGATGCTGCAGTCCTTGCTCGCAGGCGGCGCCAAGGAACGTCTGCATTTCTGGTACGGCGCCCGAACCGTCGCCGAAGCGCCCTACGTCGGCGAGATGGAGGCGCTGGCGGCCCGGCATGCCAACTTCCAGTGGAAGCTGGTGAGTTCCGAGGAGGGGCAGGGTGGTGCCGGCAACGCCGGCAAGCTGGTGCACTTGGCGGCCCGTGAGGACCTGCTGGCGCTGGGCCTGGACCTGGGCGCCTGCGACTTCTACCTCTGCGGTCCCCCGGCCATGCTCACAGCGACGCGCAAGATGCTCAGAGAGCTAGGCGTCAAGGATGGGCAGGTTGCCTTCGATGACTTCAAGATCTGAGCGGGGCCAGAGCAGTCTCGGACGGACATTCGATCGAGCTGTACCTTCCCACGCGTCAATGCGATAAAGTTTTGACCATGCATGTCGTCTGCCGCTGGCTTCTGATCAGTTTTCTGATCATGGCGCTGCCCTTGAAGGGGCTGGCGGCGGTGGGCTATCTGGGCTGCGACCCGCGGCATGCGCCGTCCGCTGCGATGGCGCATGCGCATCCGTCCGGGCAGGATGAGGCACACGACCATGCTGGTATGCAGGACGAAGTGTCCGCACAGGCCCTAGAGCCGAAGGCGGATACCGGTACCTCGTCCGAGCAGCTGCCCATCAAGGCTGCGCTGAAATGCACGCAGTGCGCGCCTTGCTGCGGGGCTGCGGCGCCGCCCTGCGATGCACCGCTCCTGCTGAGCCTTGCCGGGCCGACCGAACCCAAGGTCACCGCTCGCCTGCTGGAACTGGGTGGCGACGTCGGCCGCCTGGATCGGCCACCACGAAGCACCCTCGTTTGAGCTGAACTGGGAAGCACGCGCCACCGCGCGGCTTCCTGCGCTCGGCTCTCGCTCGACCGCGAGACCGCTCGCGACCTGCCCGGTGTGGAGGTCGTCCAGCGGGTCTCGAACGACTCTTGCCACGAGGACATCATGCATTCCAACACCCCACGCCACGGGCGCCGAACTGGCCCGAAGGCGCTTTCACCCCTCTCCCTGGCGATGAGCCTGGCCTGTGCCGCGCTGGTCCTACCCGCCCAGGCGCAGCAGGCCAGGCTCACCGATCCCAGCGATCCGCAGGTCAAGGTCCCGGCGATCAGCTACGTCGGCTCCCTCGCTCGCTACCGGGCGCTGCAGGATCCGCCCGCGGCCTCCTGGCAAGAAGTCAACGAGAAGGCCAACCGGGCCGGCGGCTGGCGCGCCTATGCCCGCGAAAAGCTGGCTCCCGATGAGGGTCCGGCGGCGCCCGCTGCAGCGCCTGCGCCCGCGGCCAAACCGGCTCCGGCCAGCAAGGGCCATGAAGGCCATGCGCCGCGTTGAAGGAGTGCCATCCATGATTCGTTTCCGACTTCCGCTCTCCCTGCTGACCGTCGCCGTGCTGGCTGGCTGTGCCTCGGTAGAGCCCGGCAACGCGCTTGGCAGCGTGCAATCGCTGACCAAGACGCACACCGGCCAGTCGCTGGCTGCCGATCGCTCGAACGACGACCTGGCCCGAACCGCAGGCAAGGTTGATGAGCTCCTTCGCCAGCCACTGTCCATCGACGCCGCGGTGCAGATCGCGCTGCTGAACAACCGCGGCCTGCAGGCCCGGCTGCAGCAGCTGGGCATCACCGAGGCCGAGGTCAGCCAGGCCTCGCGCCTGCCCAACCCGGGCTTCAGCTTCGGCCGCATGACCAAGGGCGACGAGATCGAGCTGGAGCGCGGCCTGCATTTCAATCTCGCCCGCCTACTGACCTTGCCGCTGGTCAGTCGCCTTGAGGAACGTCGATTGCAATCCGTCCAGCGCGAAGTCGCGATGGATGTGCTCAGCCTGGCCGCCGACACCCGCAAGGCCTGGGTACAGGCCGTCGCGGCCGACGAGAGCTTGCGCTACATGCGCCAGGTGCAGGAGGCGGCCGAGGCCAGCGCCGAACTGGCGCGGCGCATGCAACAGGCGGGCAACTTCAACGCCTTGATGCGGCTGCGCGAACAGGGCTTTTACGCCGATGCGGCGCTGGGCCTGGCGCGCGCCGAGCAGGCGCAGCGCGCGTCGCGCGAGCGACTGACGCGTTTGATGGGCCTCTGGGGCGAGCAACTGAACTTCAAGCTGCCCGAGCGCCTGCCAGACCTGCCGGACGCGCCCAAGGACCAGCCGGGCATCGAGCGCCAGGCCATGGCTCAGCGCCTCGATGTGCAGGCGGCCCGTCTGGCCGCCGAGCAGACGGCCAGAAATCTGCAGCTGACCCGGGTGACGCGCTTCGTCAGCGTGTTCGAGCTGGGCCTGGTCCGCAATACCTCCAACGAGGGGCCGCGCCAGACCGGCTGGGAAGTCGGCCTGGAGTTGCCGCTGTTCGACTGGGGCGCCGCCCGCACGGCCAAGGCCAAGGGCATCTACATGCAGTCCCTGCACCAGGCGGCGGCGACGGCGATCAATGCGCGCTCGGAAGTGCGCGAGGCCTACGGCAACTACCGCGCCAGCTACGACATCGCCC
>JAFLDE010000084.1 GCA_017302655.1 Burkholderiales bacterium | reverse complement strand
GCCGAGCGCCTTCCGGGCTGGGTGCAGGATTGGCGGCCCGACCCTTCCTGGGCCGCCATCGACCCAGCCTGAGTCGCCGCGCGGGACGATTGCCGGCGTCAGCCCTAGGCCGTGCACTCACGGCCTGTTCCAGTTCAAGGATTCGCTCAGGGCCTGTGCCTAGCATCCGGACACTTCAAGCACCGCTGGCCGCCATGACCCGCCCCACTCCTTCGAACCGCCTGCTCAGCTCCGCGCTGCTGCTGACCCTGGCCGTCCTCGGCGTCCTGAGCGCACAGGGCACGGCCACGGCCAACGAGCCCCCCGCTGCCTGGGCCTGCCCTCCATTGGCCAGCGCCGTGCAAATCGACGCCTGCCCCACGGCCGAGCAGCTGCAGACCGGCTACACCGGCTACTGCAGCGACAACCGGCGCCTGTACGCCGGCGACCACGACACCTGCAGCCGCTTCGAGAACTACCGCCAGCTGAAGAACGTGGCGCTCTGGGAAGCCGGGGCCGACGGCGCCTGGCAAGGCTACCTGAGCTGCGAGCTGCCGCGCGAACGCCTGGAGGCGGCGCGCGTCGCCTCGATGAAGGTCAGCCGTCAGGGCAGCGTGACGCGCGTGGCCTGCGACTACAGGGCGGACGGCGCGGGCGCGTTGCCCCTCACGCTGGCCCACCGCACCAAGGCGCGCTGTGCGCTGCTGCCCGACCCCGCGTGCGCTGCCGACCCAGCCGCCTGCCGCGTGCGTTGCGAGTGAGCCCATGCATCCTGCCCTTCAGCCCTCCACGCGCAGCACCTGCTGGATGAAGGGCGCCTTGGCCTCGGTGTAGGCGGCCTTGTCGCCGGCGAACGCGACGGCCAGGCGCTGCTTGAGTCTGGCGTACTCGTCGCGCAAGGCCGGCGAAGCGCGCAGCGCATCGCGAAAGCGCAGGTGCGCCAGCCACAGGGCGCCGCCCTGCACCAAGGCATGCAGGTGCACGCGAGGCCAGTCGCCACTGGCATCACGCACGAAGTAGCGTCGCTGCGGCAGCCTGGCCTCGTGCTCGGGCCGGTAGCGCCAGCCTCGTCCCTTCAAGGCATCGTGGTGCCGTTCGATGTGCGCCAGGCTTGGCACGCCGATCATCAGGTCCAGCACCGGCTTGGCGCTCAGGCCGGCGACAGCAGTGCTGCCGATGTGCTCGCCACGAATGTCCGCGCCGCCGAGCAGCGCGGTCAGCTCGGCCAGCAGCGTGGCGGCCTGGCTGGGCCAGGCCGGGTCAGGGGGGCTGAGCAGCACGGCTTCGGCCAAAGCGGTCCTCACTCACTGGCCCTTGAAGAGGCCCTGGAACTGCCGGCTGACCGGTAGCTTCTCACTGCGGCCCTTCAAGCTCAGCTGCATGCTGTTCTCGTCCACTCGCAGGGCGCTGGCGATGTGCCGGCTGTTGACGATGACCGAGCGATGCACCTGCCAGAAGAGGTCTGCGTCCAGCGTGGCCAGCAGCTCCTTGAGCGGGGTGCGGATGAGTGCTTCGTCGCTGGCGGTGACGACCCGCGTGTAGCGGGAGTCGCTCTCGAAATACACCACGTCCTCGGGTTGGATGAGGCGCACTTCCTTGCCCAGGCTGGCTTGGATGGGCCGCATCGCCCGCTTGGCCGGCAGCAGCTGCTGCAGCAGGGCTTGCAGGTCGGTGCCCGGGGCAGGTGCGCTGTTTTGCGTGGCGAGGCGCTGGCGCACGCGCGAGAGCGTGCGCAGCAGGCGTTCGTCGTCCAGCGGCTTGACAAGGTAGTCGAGAGCGCCGGTCTCGAAGGCGGCAAGGGCCTGGTCGTTGTAGGCGGTGACGAAGACAATCTGCGGTGGCTCCTGCAGTTGGGCGAGGCGCTGCGCCACCTGCAGGCCGGAGAGGCCCGGCATGCGGATGTCCAGGAAGCAGACCTGCGGCTCCTGGGCCAGGGCCTCGTCCCAGGCGTCCACGCCGTTGCTGCACGCGGCCAGCAGGCGGTGCTCGGGCCAGAGCCGAGCCAGCGCGGCCTTCAGGTGTTCGCGCGGGGCCTCTTCGTCGTCGGCAATGAGAACGGTCGGGTTCATGCGGGCAGGGTGATGACGGCTTCGCAGCCGGGGGGCAGGGCGCGCAGTTGCAGGCCGGCGCCGAGGGCGGCCAGGCGTTCGCGGGTGTTGCTCAGGCCCAGGCCTTCGGGCGCGCTGGGGTCGAGGTCTTCGCCGGTGTTGCGCACCGTGATGCGTGCGGGGCTTCCCGGCGCGCTGTGAACTTCGATTCGACCGCCGCGCAGGCTGGGCTCGATGCCATGGGTGACGGCGTTCTCCACCAGGGTGAGCAAACTGCCGGGCGGCAGCGGCAGGGCATCCAGGCTCGCGTCGTGCTCGACCTGCCACTGCAGGCGCTCGCCCAGCCGCGCCTGCATGATGGCCAGGTAGCGCCGCACCAGTTCCAGCTCCTCGCTAAGGGGCTGCTGCTCGCGCTCGAACATGGGCAAAGTGGCGCGCAGATAGGCGCTGAAGTCGCGCAGCAGGGGCGCGGCGCGCGCGTCGCCGCTTTCCACCCAATGGGTCAGCGAGGCCAGGGTGTTGAAGACGAAGTGCGGGTGGATCTGCGCGGTGGCCAGGCGGTTCATCAAGCGCTGCTGCACGGCGCGGTCGTCGAGTTCACGCAGGCGTGCTTCGATCTGCTGCACGCGGTACATGGTGAGGAACCACAGGGCCGCCTGCACGACCACGAAGGCCATCGACAAGGTGATCGCGAGCACCAGTTCCTCCTTGCGATCCAGGTCCTCGTACAGGCTCGGCAGCAACAGCCCCTCCACCAGCACCAAGGCGCCGAAGAAGGTCGTGAGGTTGAGGCGCAGCCGGGTCGGGCTGCGCCAGAGCTGGCGGGCGGCGTAGAGGCTCAGACCCGTGATGACCAGCACGTACAGGGCGGCCAGCGCCCAGATGGAGACCGACCACTGGAACAGGGCGCCCAGCGCCATGACCAGGGTGGTGCTGACCACGATGTACTGATCGACGCCGGCCGGCCAGGGCTGGTCACCGCCTCGCGCCATCTCCTCGGCGCTGAACTTGCGCGTGGGGCCGGGGCAGGCGTAGTAGGTCCAGTCCTTGAACCAGGGTTTTGCTGCGGGGCTCGTCATGGCGCGGCACTCTAGCCAGCCGCTTCGCCGCGCAGGAACCTCAAGCGGCGACTGGCGGGAATCGCCGCATGGGCTGCGGCGCGGGCGCGATCATTGGCCCTTGAAGAGCGGCTGGAAGGGGCGCGACACCGGCAGGCGATCGGGGCTGTCGCGCAGGCGCAGCCACATGCAGCCTTCGTCATCGCGCTGCGCGCTGAGCATCTGCCGCGTGGCCACGATGACCGATCGGTGCACCTGCGTGAACTGCTGGGGGTCCAGCTGGGCGAGCCAGTCCTTCAGCGGCGTGCGCAGCAGGGCGTCGCGCTGCGGGCCGTCCAAGCCTGCGTCCCGGTAGACCACCCGGGTGTAGCGCGCGTCACTCTCGAAGTAGAGGACGGCATCGAGCGGAATCAGGCGCACTTCCTTGCCCACGCTGGCCTGAAGGCTTTGCGGCTGGGGAGGCCGAAGCGGTTGCAGCTGGGCGAGCAAGGCCTGCAGTTGGGCGGCATCGACACGGGCGGGGCGCTGGCGCACGCGGGCCACTGCCTGCGCCAGCCGCGCCAGCTGCACGGGCTTGACGACGTAGTCCACCGCGCCCGCGTCAAAGGCCGCCAGCGCGTGGTCGCCATAGGCGCTGACGAAGACCACGGCCGTGGGCATGCCGCTGCCGGCGATGCGCTGCGCGACCTCGATGCCCGTGAGGCCCGGCATGCGGATGTCGAGGAAGCAGACCTCGGGCTGGTGCTCCAGCCAGAGGTCCCAGGCGTCAGCGCCATGTTCGGCCTGCGCCACGATGCGCGCCTGGGGCCACACGGCGGCCAGGGCCTCGGCCAGTTGCTCGCGTGGCGCGGCCTCGTCGTCGGCGATGAGCAGCTTCATGGCACCTCCACATCGATGCAGGCCCGCGTGCCGCCTTCGGCGCGCGGCTGCAGGCTGAAGCGGGCATTGCCGGCGAAATGATGCTGCAGGCGTTGGCGCAGGTTCGCCAGACCCACGCCTGCTCCCCCTTCTCCGGCCAAGCCCACGCCGTCGTCTTCCACGCCAAGGCGCCAGCCGACCGGCGTGAGCGCCGCGCTCACCCGCACCCGGCCGCCACCGATCTTGGGCTCGATGCCGTGCGCCACGGCGTTCTCCACCAAGGTGAGCAGCAAGCCCGGCGGCAGGGGCTGCGGCACCAGCGCCGGCTCGATGTCGATGGCGACCACCAAGCGTTCACCCAGGCGCGCCTGCAGGATGCTCAGGTAGTGCCGCACCGCCTGCACTTCCTCGCCCAAGGACACGCTGGCCTGGCCCAGCAACTCGGTGCTGCTTCTCAGAAAGGCGGTGAGCTCCCGCAGCAAGCCGGCCGCGCGCGCGTCTCCCTTGTCCACCCAATGCTGCAAGGTGGCCAGGGTGTTGAAGATGAAATGCGGCTGGATCTGGCCCTGCAGCAGCCGCAGTCGCGCCTCGGTGGCGGCATGCGCGGCGGCGTCGCGCTCGGCCACCAGTTGAGCCTGGGCACGCTCGCGCTCCAGCTCGCTGCGCCGAGCCTTGGCCACCGCCCACATGGCGAGGATCTGGCTGGCGCAGATCAGCGCAAGGCCCAGCACGACGCCGAGCTTGGTGGCGTCGAACAGGCGGCGGTAGGCCTCCCATTCGAAGGCACCGTTGCGCAAGGCCTGGCCCACGCCGACGCCGGCCATGCCGGCCAGCAGACCGAAGGCCAGCCAGGCAAGGCCTTTGAGCGCCATGCGTTTGGCCAGGAAGGCTTCTGGCAACAGCCAGGCCTGCAGCATGCTAAAGCTGGCTGACACCGCGTAAAGGGCAGCCACTGCGGCGGCCGCGGCCAGCGACAGGCCAGCCGCCATCAGGCCGACGGTGGCGCCGGCCCAGGCGCCCAGGGCGCCCAGCCATGTGCCCAGGCCTTGGCGGGTGTAAAGCGCGATATCCAGGGCCTCGACATGACCGCGCAACTCGGGCGCCAGGCGCTCGTAATAGGGCACCGCCCAGCGGTAATAGGCACGCTGCAGGCGGTTGCCGTCGCGCAAGGGGTGGTGAAGGGCTGTATCCATGAAGCGCACTCTAGGCAGCAGGCCCGCGACCGTGGGGACCACGTCGGTGAAACCCCCTGCGGCACGCATGAAACGCCTCAGGCGACGCGCGAACCGTGTTGCAGCACCGCCAGCTCACCCGCCGCGAGCGCCTGCCAGGCTTCGTCGGCGGTCAGGGGCTCGGTGGCCACCAGGGCGACTCGGTCGGTGTCCGCGGCGTTGCGGCTGAAGTCCAGGCTCAGGTCGGCATCCACCAGGCGGGTGGCGGTGAAGGGGTGGCGGCGCTCCAGCAGGTGCAGCTTCGTGCTGGCGTGCGCCCACAGCGCTTCACCGTTGCTCAGCAGCAGGTTGAAGCTGCCATGGCGGTGCACGTAGGGCAGCAACTCCCGTAGGGTGAGCGTCAGCTCGGCCACCGAGGGCACCGTGCAATGCGCCTTGGCCAGTTCCTGCATGAGCCAGCAGAAGGCGCGCTCGCTGTCGGTGTCGCCCACCGGGCGGAAGGCGGCGTGCAGGCGGGGCTGGAAGTCCAGCAGATTGCCGTTGTGCGCGGCCACCCAGTAGCGGCCCCAGAGCTCGCGGGCAAAGGGGTGGGTGTTGGCCAGCGCCACCACGCCCTGCGTGGCCTTGCGGATGTGCGCAATCACCACCTCGGAATGGATGGGGTAGCGCTGGATGGCCTCGGCGAGCAGCGAGTCGCGCGCGCTGGCCGGGTCCACGAACAAGCGCAGGCCGCGGCCCTCGAAGAAGGCGATGCCGAAGCCGTCCTTGTGCTCGTCAGCCCGCGCGGCGAGGCCGGCGAAGCTGAACATCACGTCCTTGGGGGCGTTGGCGTTCATGCCCAGCAGCTGACACATCAGGGTTCCGATCCGGCCATGGCGGGTCTACTCCGTGAACAGGCGCGTGAAGCCCTTGAGCGTGAGCAGATTGCCCGGGTTGCTGGTCTCCTCCAGCACCCCGGCCATGCGGCGCAGCAGGCGTTCACTCTTCTTGGCGCGCCAGATCAGCAGGTCAGCCAGCCAGGGGAAGGCGTTGACGCGGTTGGCCTTGGCATACAGCGCGAAGCGGGGCTGGAGCGCGACCAGGGCGGCCTCGTACTGGGCGCGCGCGGCGGCGTCATCGTCGGGCTGCTGCAGGATCGCGTCGGCGGCCAGCATGCCGGTCTGCATGGCCTTGCCGATGCCTTCGCCGGTGAAGTCGTAGGTCGATCCGGCCGCCTCGCCGATGACCATCAAGCCCGGCCGGGTGAAGTGGCTGCCGGCCAGCGTGCAGCGCAGCGGCGCGCCCTTGAGCTCACCCACCAGCTGGCCCTCGCGCATCAACTGCTGCGCCGGCGGGTAGGCGGCCACGAAGTCGTCGAAGAGCTGGCGCAGATTGACGTCCTTCATGCGCCCGTCCGAGTGGCTGTCGGACACCCCCACGCCGATGTTGAAGTGGCCGTCGGGCGCCGGGAAGATCCAGCCGTAGCCGGGGCGCACGGCCTTGGTCCAGGCCACTTCCAGCGCCCGGATGCGCCCGACCATGCTTGGCGCATGCACGTAACCGCGCAGCGCGATGCCGCTGGGTGCCTGGCGCGTGCACATGCCGGCCGCCTGCAAGGGCTTGGCAGCGGCGCCCGTGGCCAGCAGCACGGTCGAAGCGCGCACTTCCAGCGTCTCCTCGCCCCGGCGCAGGCGCGCGCCCACCACGCGGCCGTCTTCCTCCAGCGGCGCCTCGAAGCGCGCTTGCAGGAACGTGGCCCCCGCCGCGAGGGCGCCGCGCACCAGAATCTCATCGAGCCGCCGGCGCGGCAACACGGCCAGACGGCCCGGCACGTCGATGCGGCCGCCGCCCGGCCCGATACAGCCGACATGGGCCACACGCTCGGCCTCGGCCATCACCGCCTCCAGCAGCCCCAGGCGCTCCAGCGCGTGGTGGGCGTCGGGAATCAGGCCGTCGCCGCAGACCTTGTCGCGGCCGATCGGCTGCGCGTCCACCAGCTGCACCGAACGTCCTCCTAGCGCCAGCAGGCGGGCACACGCGCTGCCCGCCGGCCCCGCCCCGATCACCAACACCGCTGCCCCCATCCCGTCCTCCACGCTGCGGCGCGCATTGTCAGGGGCCAAAAGAAGGGGCTTTGTGCGTTGCGGCATTGCGACAAACGCGGCGCCTTTCCCCCAGGTTTTCGCGAAGTCCCGCCTTAAGAACCAAGCACTTGCGTGGGGTGTCGTTGGTAACCCTATGTAGACCGGCGCACCCCGGCTTCAACAATCGCCCGCCCAATTCCGTGGCCCGCAGACGACCCGTCTGTCGGAGCTTTTTATCGTCCCTTCGGAGTACGACATGTTGAAAAAAACTCGGTTGGCCGCCCTGATCGGCGCCACCTTCGGTGCCAGCTTGCTGGCCACGCCGGCCCTGGCTCAAGAGGCCCAGAAGCTGGAGCGTGTGGAAGTGACCGGCACGCGCGTGAAGTCGCTTGGCGCGGCTTCCAGCAGCCCCATCACCTCCGTGACCTCGGCGGAAATCAATTCCAGCCAGCCGATGGCGATTGAAGAAGTCGTCAAGTCGCTGCCGGCCACCATCCCGGCCATCGGCCCGGGTACCAACAACGGTTCCGGCGGCTTCGCCACCATCGATCTGCGCGGCCTGGGCACGAACCGCTCGCTGGTGCTGGTCAACGGCCGCCGCATGGTGCCGGCCACCCTGACCGGTGTCGTGGACACCAACGCCATCCCGGTCGCGCTGCTGGAGCGCGTGGACCTGGTGACCGGCGGCGCCTCGGCCGTGTACGGCGCCGACGCCGTGGCCGGCGTTGTGAACTTCGTGATGAAGCGCAACTTCAGCGGCGTGGTCGCCAACGCGACCTACGGCGTGTCTGAGCAGGGCGATGCCGCCCGCCGCCGCGCCGACCTGACGATGGGCGCGAACCTGGACAACGGCCGCGGCAACGTCGTGCTGAGCGTGGGCACCACCCGCACCGACGCGCTGCGTCAGGGCGCGCGCTCGTTCGGCGCCGCGTCGATCAGCTCGGTGACCGGCAACCCCGAAGGTTCGTCGACCTCCAACCCGCCGCACTGGTCGGTACCGACCGCCGCCGGTGGCGTGCCGCTGGCCGGTCTGCAGATCCTGGACAGCAGCACTGGCCTCCTGCGTCCGGCCACCGGCGCCGACAGCTACAACTTCAATCCCCTGAACTACTACGAGACCCCGCTCAACCGCACGCAGATCACTGGCATGGGCCGGTACCAGATCTCCGAAGGGGTCGAGGCCTACGCCGAGCTGTTCCACACCAAGAGCAAGGTGGTGCTGAACCTGGCGCCCTCGGGTTCGTTCACCTCGAACTACGCCATCCCCATCGGCAACCCGTTCATCCCGCAGCCGGCACGTGAGCAGATTTGCGCGGCGCGCAACATCCCGCTGGCGAACTGCGTGGTCGGCAATACCACCGAAGTGAGCATGCAGGTGCGCCGCCGCTTCACCGAGATGGGCCCGCGCGTCAACGACTTCGACAACACGCTGAATCAGTTCACCGTGGGTCTGCGCGGCGACGTGCCGATGATCGACTGGAGCTACGACGTCTACCTGCAGCGCGGCACCGCCGACCAAGTGTCCAAGCGAGTGGACTGGGGCTCATTCTCGAAGCTGCAGCAGTCACTGCGTTCGGTGAATCCAAACACCTGTATCACCAACACCAACGGGTGCGTGCCGGCCAATATCTTCGGTGGCCCCGGCTCGCTAACCCAGGCGATGATCAATTTCATCAACTTGGCCTCGGTGTCGACCACCACCGTCAAGCAGAACGTGCTGGCGGGCACGGTAAGCGGCGAGATCGGCTTCCTGCAGAGCCCGCTGGCCTCGGCGCCGGTTTCGCTGGCCTTGGGCCTTGAGCACCGCAAAGTGCTGGGCGGCAACAACAGCGACGGCCCCTCGCAGATCCAGGGTGAAGTGCTGGGCACCGGGGCCCCGACGCCTGATCGCCGCGGCACGCTGGAGCTGAAGGAGCTGTACGCCGAAGCCATGGTGCCGCTGGTCAGCAATGTGCCCGCCGTGCAGGCCCTGAACCTGGAGTTGGGCTACCGCCAGACCGAGTTCGCCACCCAGGTGACGAGCAAGGACTACGGCAGCTGGAAGGCTGGCCTGGACTGGACGCCGGTGAAGGGCGTGCGCGTTCGCGGCATGCAGCAGCGCGCCACCCGTGCGCCGAACGTGAACGAGCTGTACGCCCCGGTCATCACCGGCCTGTCCAACCTGGCTACCGACCCCTGCCAGGGGGCCCTCATCAACGCAGGCGACGTCGGCAAGGCCGGCACCCTGACCGACATCTGCGTGAAGACCGGCGTGCCGGTGGCTTCCGTGGGTTCGGTGCCGACGCCATCGGCGGGCCAGATCAACAACACCGGCGGCGGCAACCCCAACCTCGGCCCCGAGGAAGCGGACACCACCACCATCGGCTTGGTCTGGGAGCCCGGGTTCCTGCGCGGCCTGTCGGTCACCGCCGACTATTGGCGCATCAAGATCGACAAGGCGGTGTCTGCCCCGACCAGCGGCCAGGTCATCAACGGCTGCTACACCACGGCGCTGAACCCCGGCTTCACGCTGAACAACATGTGCGCGTTGATCGGCCGCGACCCGACCAACGGTTCGCTGAACGGCGGCATCGGTGTGAGCACGCAGTCGTCTAACCTGGGCAAGTTCGACGTGTCGGGTTACGACCTGGGCGTCAACTACCGCGCCAGCTTGGGCAGCCTGGGCCGCATCGACCTCGGCCTGATGGCGTCGTTCATGGACCGCTGGGACTTCCAGTCGCTGCCCACCGTGGCCGTGATCGACTGCCTGGGTCACTACGGCACCAACTGCGGCGGCCCCACCCCGAAGGTGCGCTTCACGCAGCGCGGCACCTGGAGCATGGGTGACTTCTCGCTGGGCTACACCTGGCGTCACCTGGGCAGCAGCACCGTAGATCCGGGCACCGGCACCTTCCTGCCCAAGTTCTCGTCGATCAAGGAGTACAACTACTTCGATATGAACGGTAGCTGGCAGGTGACGAAGAACCTGGGCGTGTCCCTTGCAATCGCCAATCTGTTCGACAAGAAGCCGCCGGAAGTGGGCAACAGCATCGGCACCACCACCACCAACAGCGGCAACACCTTCCCGCAGTGGTATGACGTGGTCGGCCGCCGTTACTCGCTGACCCTGACCGCCAAGTTCTGATCGCGCACTTCGCGCCTCAGACCAAACGCCCGGCTTGCCGGGCGTTTTTCATTTCTGGTGCGCTGATTGGGAGCTCATGCATAAGGGCCATGCCTGCGGCACTTCCCCGCGCACGCCACCGCTGGCTATGCTGCGGGCCATTTGTTCGATTCCAGGGATCCCCCATGAAACAACTGCTTAGTCTGCTGCCGCTGGCCCTGCTCGGCGCCTGTGCCACGCCACAGCCCGACACGAAAGTGGCGCAAGCCGACAACAAGAAGATGGAATGCCACCGCGAGAAGCCGCCGGGCTTGCTGCGCACCGTCACCGTGTGCCGCGAGGTGGATCACGTGAAGGACATGGAGAAGAGCGCCAAGTCCTTCATGGAGGAACGCCGCGAAGGCAAGTGGAACGAGTGACCATCCGGGCTGACCACGGCCCGGTTTGTTGACGACCCGCAAGGGCCTCCCCAAGGCTTCGCGGCAGCATGGAGGCATCCCACCAAGGAGTCCTCCATGTCCGATACCGCCCTCACCGCCGGCCAACGCGCCCAGATCGAAGCGCTGCTCCTGCAGCAGCAAGACGCCGTGGAGCGCGCCATGCGCGCCCAGCAGGGCGGCGCAGGGCGCGTGGAGTTCGCCAGCCAATTGCTGAGCGACGACCCTGACGCCCCCCGCGAGCACGAGGGCGAGCGCGAGCTGCAACTGGAACGCGCCGACCACCTGGCCGATGCGCAGCGCCAGATCGGTGACGCGCTGCTGAGGCTGCGCGCCGACGACTACGGTGCCTGCAGCGACTGCGGCGCCACCATCCCCTTCGACCGCCTACGCGCCCAGCCCGTGGCGACGCGCTGCGTGAATTGCCAGCAGCGCGCTGAAGCCGCCTGAATCAGGCGGAGCCAGCCTTGACCTTCAAGCGCCAGGCGTGCAGCAGCGGCTCGGTGTAGCCGCTGGGTTGCTCCACGCCCTTGAAGACGAGGTCGAGCGCGGCCTGGAACGCGGGTGAGGCGCTGCCGCGCGGTGCCATGGGCACGTAGGTCGGATCGCCGGCGTTCTGGCCGTCCACCACCGCCGCCATGCGGGCGAAGGTTTCGCGTATCTGGGCCTCGCTGACCACGCCATGCACCAGCCAATTGGCGATGTGCTGGCTGCTGATGCGCAGCGTGGCGCGGTCTTCCATCAGGCCGACGTTGTGGATGTCGGGCACCTTGGAGCAGCCCACGCCCGCCTCGACCCAGCGCACCACGTAGCCCAGGATGCCCTGCACGTTGTTGTCGAGTTCCTGCTGACGCTCCTGGGCGCTCCAGTTCGGCGTGCTGGCCACCGGCACGGTGAGCAGCTGGACCTGCAGTGCGGCCTTTTCCTCCGGCGTGTAGCCCTGCGCCTCCAGCTCGCGCTGCAAGGCGGGCACATCCACGCGGTGGTAGTGCAGCGCGTGCAGGGTGGCGGCGGTGGGACTGGGCACCCAGGCGGTGTTGGCGCCGCTCTTGGGGTGGGCGATCTTCTGTTCCAGCATGGCGGCCATCAGGTCGGGCATGGCCCACATGCCCTTGCCGATCTGCGCCCGGCCGCGCAGCCCGCAGGCCAGGCCGACCTTCACATTGAGCTTCTCGTAGGCCTGGATCCACTCGCTCGACTTCATGTCGGCCTTGCGGCGCATCGGACCCGCCTGCATGGCGGTGTGCATTTCGTCGCCGGTGCGGTCCAGGAAGCCGGTGTTGATGAAGGCCACGCGCTCGCTGGCCGCCGCGATGCAGGCGGCCAGGTTGACCGACGTGCGGCGCTCCTCGTCCATGATGCCGAGCTTGACGGTGTTGGCCGGCAGACCCAGCAGCTGTTCGACGCGCGTGAACAGCTCGCAGGCGAAGGCCACCTCGGCCGGGCCGTGCATCTTCGGTTTGACGATGTAGATGCTGCCCTTCCTGGAATTCTTCACCGTGCCCTTGCCGTCGTGCAGGGCGATGGTCACGGTGACCAGCGCGTCCAGCATGCCCTCGGGGATCTCGCGGCCGCCCTCCAACCGCACCGCCGGGTTGGTCATCAGGTGGCCGACATTGCGCACGAAGAGCAGCGAGCGGCCGTGCAGGCTGATCGGGTCGCCATTGGGGGCGGTGTAGGCGCGGTCGGGGTTCAGGCCACGGGTGAGGGTGTGGCCGCCCTTCTGGAAGGACTCGGTGAGCGTGCCCTTGAGGATGCCGAGGTAGTTGCGGTAGGCCTGCACCTTGTCCTCGGCGTCGACCGCGGCGATGGAGTCTTCCAGGTCGAGGATGGTGGACAGCGCCGCTTCCAGCACCACATCGGCCACGCCGGCGTTGTCCGTCTTGCCGATGGGGTGCCCGCGGTCGATGACGATCTCCAGGTGCAGGCCGTGGTGCTTGAGCAGCAGGCTGCTGGGGAAGGCCGCATCGCCGCGGTAGCCCACGAGTTGCGACGGGTCCTTCAGGCCGCCGGCACCGGAGGCGAGCAGGCGCCCGTCCTGCACCCGGTAACCGCTGGCCTGCGCGTGGCTGCCGCCGTCCAACGGCGCCACCTCGTCAAGGAACTGGCGGGCGAAGGCGATGACCGCCGCGCCGCGCGCCGGGTTGTAGCCCGAGGCACCCTTCTCGCGACCTTCGGTTTCGGGAATGGCGTCGGTGCCGTAGAGCGCGTCGTACAGGCTGCCCCAACGCGCGTTGGCCGCGTTCAGCGCGTAGCGGGCGTTCATCACCGGCACCACCAGCTGCGGGCCGGCTTGCAGGGCGAGTTCGTCGTCCACGTTGGCGGTGCTGGCCTGCACCGAGGCGGGCTCGGGCACCAGGTAGCCAATGGATGTCAGGTGCGCGCGGTAGGCGGCCATGTCCTGGATGGGGCCGGGGTGCGCGAGGTGCCAGGCGTCCATCGCGGTTTGCAGGCGGTCACGCTCGGCCAGCAGGGCGGCGTTCTTGGGCGCGAGTTCGTGGGCGATGGCGTCGAAGCCGGCCCAGTAGGCCTCACGGGACAGGCCCGTGCCGGGCAGCACTTCCTCGTCGATGAAGCGCTGGAGAACGGGGGCGACATGCAGGCGATGGATGGGGGTCATGCGAGGCTCCTGAAGCAATGGCGGCAATTTAGAGCTGTTTGAAGGCATGATTCCCACCCAGTCCTGCGCTTCATTCATGACAAAAACGCAAAGGTAGATGGATCGCTTCAAGCAAGTCGAAACCTTCGTGGCCGTGGCGACCAAGGGCAGCCTGACCGCCGCGGCGCTGCTCGAAGGCGTGGCGCCAGCGGTCATCGGTCGGCGCATCGACGCGCTGGAGGCCCGGCTCGCGGTGCGCCTGATGCACCGCACCACGCGCAAGCTCACGCTCACGCCCGAAGGGCAGGCCTTCCTGGAGGACTGCCAGCGCGTGCTGGCCGAGTTGCACGGCGCCGAAGCGGCCGTGAGCGCCGGCAGTGCGCAGGCCAAAGGGCATCTGCGTCTGACCGCCCCGGCCGGCTTCGGGCGCCGGCACGTGGCGCCGCTGGTGGCCAGCTTTCTCGCGCAGCACCCCGAGCTGCGCATCAGCCTGAACCTGGCCGACCGCGTCATCGACCTCGTCCACGAGGGCTATGACTGCGCGGTGCGCGTGGGCGACCTGCCCGACTCCAGCCTCATCCACCAGCGCCTGGCCGACAACCGCCGCCTGGTGGTGGCCGCCCCCGCCTACCTGCGCCGGGCCGGCACGCCCCAGCACCCACGCGAGCTGCTGCAGCACGAATGCCTGATGCTCAGCAGCGAAAGCAGCCAGACCCGCGGCTGGGCCTTCCTCGTGGACGGCCAGGCGCATTTCCACCGTCAGGGTGGGCGCCTGGATTGCAGCGACGGCCAGGTGCTGCACGAGTGGTGCCTGACGGGCCTGGGCCTGGCCTGGCGCAGCCACTGGGAGGTGGCCAGCGACCTGCAGGCCGGTCGCCTGGTGAGCGTGCTTGACGCCTTCGCCGCGCCGCCCAACGGCATCTACGCCGTGACGCCCGAGCGCTCGCTGCAGCCTCTGCGGGTGCGCCTGTGGGTGGAGCACCTGCGCAAGCATTACGCCAAGGCCGAGTACTGGATGCGCACCGGAGGATGAGGCAAGGCCCCCAGCCTGCGGCGCTGCGCGCCTGCGCCACCCCCCAAGGTGGGCTGAGCCCGGACGGCGAGAGCCCCGTGGGCTCTCGATGCCTGGCGAAGGACGCGAGCGGCGCGCGCGGCTTGGGGTGGCCCAGCGCCGCGCCATGAGCGCTCAAGCCCTGGCTCTGGTGCTCAGCGCGGCCCTGCTGCACGCGCTGTGGAACGTCGCCGCCAAGCGGGCGCGGCATGGCAGCGAGGGCGGCCAGTCCGAACAGATCGCCTTCCAGTTGCTGTGCGCGCTGGCGGTGGCGGTTCTGTGGGCGCCGCCCGGCCTGGCGCTCAGCGTGACCGAGTTGCCGCGCTGGGGCCTCGCGGCCTGGGCCATCACCCTGCTGTCGGCGGCGGTGCATCTGGCCTACTTCAGCGCCTTGCTCAGTGGCTACGCCAAGGCCGACCTGACCGTCGTCTACCCGCTCGCGCGTGGCAGCGCGCCGCTGGTGTCGGCCCTGGCTGCCGTGCTGCTGCTGGGCGAGCGGCCGGGCATCCTGGGCTGGGCGGGCATCGCCACCATCGTGCTGGGCGTGCTGCTCGTGTCCGGCCTGCTGCGGCGCAAGCCGCTCACTCCCGCCGTGGCCGCCGGCCTGCGCTGGGGGCTGCTCACCGGTGCTTTGATTGCCGCCTACACTGTCATCGACGCCTGGGCCATCAAGCGCCTGGGCCTGCACCCGCTGGTCTACGACTACTGGTGCAACCTGCTGCGCGTACCCTTGCTGCTGCCGCTGGCCTGGCGCCTGTGCACCGCCGCGCAGCTGCGCCAGGGCTGGCAGCAGGATGGGCGTGCGGTGCTCATCGTCGGCGCCTGCTCGCCGCTGGCCTACATCCTGGTGCTGTGGGCGCTGCAGACCGCGCCGCTTTCCAGCGTCGCTCCTGCGCGCGAGTGTTCGATGTTGTTTGCGGCGCTCATCGGCGGGCATCTGCTGCGTGAAGGTGACCGCACGGCCCGCCTGCTGGGGGCGCTGTGCATCGCAGGGGGCGTGGCGCTGCTGGCTTGGCGGTGACATTTGGCACCCCGCCGATGCGGGGGGCGGAAGTGGCGCGACCGCGACGTTCCCTCAGAGCCGCCGCCTACATTGCGGCCCCTCTCGCGGGCGAGCCCCGCAGGGGCTGGTTCCCTGACAGGGAGTTGGGGACCGGTGATAGCGACTCTCACAACAGGAACGATCCTCATGAAGAAGCAAATGACCGTGCTGGCGCTGGCCGCCCTGCTCGCCGCCCCCGCCATGGCCGCCGAAGGCGCCGTGTTCGGGTTCGACTACGGCAACACCAAGCTCGAAGACGACGGCCTGAAGGCCAGCGGTTCGGGTGCCGGCGTCTATGGCGGCTACCGTTTCAGCGACAGCCTCGCGCTCGAGGCCGGCTACCGCCGCCTGCTCAGCGACACCGTGCGCTTCGCCGGGCAATCGGTGAAGATCACCGGCACTACCTTCCAGGCCTCGGTGCTGGGCTATCTGCCGCTGGGCAGCGATTTCAGCCTGTTCGGCCGCCTCGGCGCCGGCAAGCTGAAGGCCAAGGCCAGCGGCCCGGGCGGCGTGGCCAGCGAGTCCGACACCAAGGCGCTGTTCGGCCTGGGCCTGGAGTACGACTTCAGCAAGAACGTGGCCCTGCGTGCCGAGTACCAGAAGCCCGCCAGCGACACGCGCACCCTCTCGCTGGGCCTGAAGTTCAGCTTCTGATCCAGCCTTTGGCGCCAGCAAGCAAAACGGCCCCGCGGGGCCGTTTTTCGT
>JAFLDE010000083.1 GCA_017302655.1 Burkholderiales bacterium | reverse complement strand
GGCGGCGGCCGGGCAAGTTTGAGCTTGCTGTACGCCGACGCAGGCCGGATCGCAGTGGATGCCAGCTACAGCGGCAGCGGGGCCGAGGGCAACGCCGGTCTGAGCTTGACCGGCAGCGTGTCCGCGGTGGTGGCGCCGCAGGACTTCGAATGGACGGATCTGCCTGCTGGTGCCCAGCGCGCCGGCATGCCATTTGGCGCGCTGCTGCGCGCGCGCAATGCAGCGGGTGCCGTGACGCCAAACTTTGGTCTGGAAGGCGAGACCGTGCAACTGAGCCACCAGCGGCGCAGCCCGACTGGCGCTGGCGCGGTCGATGGCAGCCTGAGCACGGGAGCCTCCACACTGAGTGCCGGGACCTTTCGCTACGCCGAGTTGCGCTGGAGCGAGGTCGGCCGCATCGACCTGAGCGCCAGCCTCGTCGGCGGTAGCTACCTGGGCAGTGGCATGAACGTGCTGGGCAACACCGGTGTGGCCGGCGCCATCGGGCCTTTCCGCCCCCACCATCTGCGCGTGGGGGCCACCGAGGCCTGCGGTGGCTACAGCTACGCTGGCCAGCCCTTCGGCGTGACCGTGAGTGCGCGCAATGCCAGCGAGGCGGTGACCCTGAACTACTTCAGCGGCGGGGGTCACGCACGCGACCTGTCCTTCACCGACGCTGGCGCGCCGGCGCTTGGCCTAGGCAGCATCAGCCCAGCCGCGCTGCCGGCCAGCGCTTTCAGTGCCGGCGAGGCCAGTACCCAACTGGCCTATGTATTCACCAGCAAGGCAAGTGGTCCAGGCAGTCTGTTGCTTCGTGCGACCGACAGCGACGGCGTCAGCTCTTCAGCTCAGGCGGGCGCCGACGACAGCATGTCGCTTCGAAGCGGCCGCTTGGTGCTGCAGTCTGCCTTGGGCAGCGCACAGCGCAACTTGAGCCTGCCGATGCGGCTTGAACATTGGCGCAATGGCGCCTGGGTGGTGACCAGCGATGACACTTGCACCGTACCCAGCGGGGCCTGGCATTCGGGTGTGGCGCAGTCGGGCCGCGTCGGCGCAGGCGGCGCGCCGGCCGGCTGGAGCAGCCCGGTGCAATCCATCAGCCTGAGCGCGGGCGTGGGCAGTGTGGTGCTGGCGGCGCCCAACGCCAGCGGTGCGGTGGACCTGGCGCTGAATCTCGGCAGCAGTGCCAGCGACCGTGCCTGCTTGGCCGGTCCGCGGCCGACCACCACGGGCCTTGGCCTGCCCTGGCTGCGCTCACGTCAGGGTAGCGTGCACGGCTGCGGCACGCGCGAGGACAGCGACCCCAGCGGCCGGGCCAGCTTCGGCGCCCCGGCCGGCCAGGCCAACAAGGTGCACGAGCGTGTCATCGACTGAGCATTGCGCGCGCGGCTTCACCGTGGCCGAGCTCTTGGTCGTGCTCGTCCTGGCCGGGGTGTTGGCGGCGGTGGCCCTGCCCAAACTGGACGTGGTCGGCCAATTCGGCGCCGAGGGCTGGCGCGAGCAGACCGTGGCCGGACTGCGATGGGCGCAGGCCACCGCCATCGGCCACCGGCGCCTCGTCTGCGCCAGCTTTGATGGCAGCGGCCTGCTGCAGCTGCGCGTGGCTGCTGCCAACCCAGCTGGCGACTGCAGCGCGGCGCTGCGCGGCCCGGATGGGTCCGACCGCTTCGGTGACACGCCGCCAGGCGCTGCGGTGAGCGTGGTGCCGAACGGTTCCCTGTACTTCCAGCCCAGCGGCCAGGTGACGCTCGATGCTGCCGGCAACAGCGTGGCCGGGCGCGAGATTTCGGTGAGCGGTGCGAGCAGCATCCGCGTGGCGGGGCAAAGCGGCCATGTCGAGTAGCGTCCGCCGCTGCGCCGGCTTCACGCTGGCGGAGATGCTCATCGCCATCGTCGTCATCGGCGTCGGGCTGGCCGGCGTCTTGCTCGCCTTTCAGGTCACGGTGAAAGGCTCGGCCGACCCGCTGGTTCAGCGCCAACTGCAGGCCGTGGCCGAGGGCCTGCTGGAAGAAGCGCTGAGCAAACCCTACACGCCGCAAGCTGGGGGTGGTGCGGGTGGTTGCGCGCGCGATGGCTTCAACGATGTGGACGACTACCACGGCTATGCCGCAAGCGGCGTCTGCGAGATCAATGGCAGCGCGGTGCCTGGGCTGAGCGCCTACGCGGTGGGCGTGCAGGTGTCGGCCGCCACGCTCTCCGGCGTGGCCACCAAGCGCATCCAGGTGACGGTCACGCGCGGCAGCGACAGCCTGCAGTTGGTGGGGCATCGCAGCGGATACGGATCATGACTCGGGCAGTCCGGCGGGCACAGCGGGGCTTCACCTTGGTCGAGTTGGTGTTGGTGCTGGTGATCGTTGGCGTGATGGCCGGCATGCTGGTGGTGTTCCTGCGCCCGGCCGTGGAAAGCTTCACCGCCCAGCGAGCGCGCGGCGAATTGCACAGTGCCGCCGAGGCGGCGCTTCAGGTGCTGCAGCGCGACGTTCGGCGCGCGCTACCCAACAGCCTGCGCACGCCAGGGGGAGCCTGTTTCGAGCTGATTCCGACCATTGCCGGTGGACGCTACCGACGGGACGCCGATGTGACACGGGTGGGCGAGACGGTGCTGGATCCGACACAGGCCACCACCGCGTTCGATGTGCTTGGTCCGCTGAATCAAAGCCGGGCGCCGGTTGCGGGCGACTGGGTGGTCGTCGGCAATCAGTCTGTGAACGACGCTTACACCGATGGCCTGAACCGCGCCCTCATCACCGATCCCAACCAGGCGGTGGACGCCGCGCTGGGCTCGCGTCGCATCGCTCACGAGTCGCGCCAGTTCCCACAGGGCTATTCGGGTGGGCGCTTTTTCGTGGTGCCGCAGGCCGAGCCTTCGCTGTTCTTTGTGTGCAGTGGCGCCGGGCTGGCCAATGGCCAGGGCACGGGAAGCCTTTACCGGGTGGTGCGCGGTTTTCAATCGGCCTACCCGGCCAGTTGCCCGGCGGTGGCCGGTGCCGAGTTGCTGGTCTCCCGCGTGAGCAGTTGCAGCTTCCAGTACGACCCCGGAGCGCTGGCCGAGTACGGCCTGCTGCAAATGCGCCTGCAACTGACGCGCGATGGCGAGACCGTCTCGCTGCAGATCTCCAGCATGGTGAGCAACGTGCCATGACGCGGACGACGCAGAAGGGATTGGGGGCCATCGCGGCCATCGTGGTGCTGGTACTGCTGGCGGTGCTGGCGGCGGCGGTGGTGCGCATGGCCTGGGGCGGGCAGAGCAGTGCGGCCCAGTCGGTGCAGGCGGCGCGCGCCACGCAGGCGGCGCGCAGCGGTGTCGAATGGGGGCTGCACAAGCTGCTCAAGGGGGACTGGGCGGGCTGCAGCCCGGCGCGCAACGAGACCCTGGATCTGAGGGCGGACACCGGCATGCGCGCCACGGTGAGCTGCAGCATGAGCAGCTATCAGGAGGGCGCGGACGGGGGTGGCTTGCCGCTGACCGTGCGCGTCTACCAACTCGAGGCGCTGGCCTGCAACGCCGCAGCCTGTCCCGGCGACGCCACGGCACCGCAATATGTCGAACGCCTGCGCCGCGTGACAGTGAGCGACTGCATCACCAGCACTGGCACGGCCTGCCCCTGAACGAAGGCCTAGGGCCAGACGTGGAAAAGCCCCGCGTGCCGAAGCAGGCGGGGCCTTGATGTAGCGCTGACGCACGAAGCGCCGGCGGAACTGCTTACTTCTTCTTCTTGGCGTCCTTGCCGCCCTTGGCCGGAGCAGCCGGCGCAGCGGCCACAACGATCTCCTCGACCTTGGGTTCGACCGGGGTCGCGACCACCGGGTTCGGCTTGCCGTGCGTCACCACCTTCACGCCGGCCGGCAGCTTGATGTCATTGACATGCACGCTGTGGCCCTTGGTCAGGCCGCTCAGATCCACTTCGATGAACTCGGGCAACTCGACCGCCACACAGGTGATCTCGAGTTCGTTGAGGATGTGGCTGACGGTGCACTTGTCGGTCTTCACGGCCACCGACTCGGCTTCCTTCACGAAGTGCAACGGCACCTTCTTGGTGATCTTGGTCGTGTTGTCCACGCGCTGGAAGTCCACGTGCAGGATCTGCTGCTTCCAGGGGTGCATCTGCACGTCGCGCAGCAGCACCTTGGATTCCTTGCCGGCCAGCTCCATATCGAGGATGGAGCTGTGGAAGGCTTCCTTCTTCAGGGCATGCCAGAGGGCGTTGTGATCGAGTTCGATCTTGGCAGGCTCGCCGGCACCGAAGACGATGCCAGGCACGCGCCCGGTGTTGCGCAGGCGGCGGCTCGCACCAGTCCCCTGCAGGCTGCGCTCGAAAGCGACAAATTTCATGATTCACTCCGAATGAGTCGGGCGCTCGCGACCAAGCTCCCGTGTGGCAAAAGGGCCGTTGCCGGCCCCGACGAAAAGAAGCCCGGCGGCTGCC
The DNA here is from genome assembly GCA_017302655.1 of Burkholderiales bacterium. Lineage (GTDB taxonomy): Bacteria > Pseudomonadota > Gammaproteobacteria > Burkholderiales > Burkholderiaceae_C > Inhella. Next base: position 11,891 of record JAFLDE010000083.1, on the reverse strand, counting down.
GAGCCTCAGAAATTGTTGTTTTGCTCCGAGAACAGGCTGGTCACCGACTCGCCATCGCTGATGCGGCGGATCGTTTCGGCAAACAGGAAGGCAACGGACAGCTGGCGGATCTTCGGATTCGCCTTGGCCGCCGCGTTCAGCGGGATGGTGTTGGTCACCACCGCTTCATCTAGGTGCGAGTTGGCAATTCGCTCGATGGCCGGGCCGCTCAGGATGGGGTGGGTGCAGTAGGCGTAGACCGACTTGGCGCCGCGATCCTTCAGCACCTCGGCTGCCTTCACGAGCGTGCCGGCGGTGTCGATCATGTCGTCCATGATCACGCAGTTGCGGCCTTCGATTTCGCCGATCACGTGCATCACTTCGGAGACATTGGCGGCCGGGCGACGCTTGTCGATGATGGCCAGGTCACAGCCCAGTTGCTTGGCCAGCGCGCGGGCGCGGACCACGCCGCCGACGTCGGGACTGACCACCACCAGGTCGCTGTAGGCCTTGCTCTTCAGGTCAGACAGCAACACCGGGCTGGCGTAGATGTTGTCGACCGGGATGTCGAAGAAGCCCTGAATCTGGTCGGCGTGCAGGTCCATCGTGAGCACGCGCTCGACGCCGACGGTCTCCAGTAGGTTGGCCACCACCTTGGCCGAGATGGGCACGCGGGTGGAGCGCGGACGGCGATCCTGGCGGGCGTAGCCGAAGTAGGGGATCACCGCGGTGACGCGACGTGCGCTGGCACGCTTCATCGCGTCCACCATGATGAGCAACTCCATCAGGTTTTCGTTCGTCGGCGCGCAGGTCGGCTGGATGATGAAGACATCTCGGGCGCGAACGTTTTGCTGGATCTCGACGGTCACTTCCCCATCGGAGAAGCGCCCCACCGACGCCTTGCCGAGTTCGGCACCCAGATGCGTGGCGATTTCCTGCGACAGCGCCGGATTGGCGTTGCCGGTGAACAGCACGGTGTTGTTCAGCACGGTGAAGCTTCCTAGCGCTCGGTGTGTATTTGGCAGGGGAGGAAGGACTCGAACCCTCGCATGTCGGAATCAAAATCCGATGCCTTAACCAACTTGGCGACTCCCCTACACAGGACGCCGGCTGGACGCCGACACCCTTGAAACCATCTCAGCCGGGTATCCAGCCCGCAAGGGGCAAGGACTCCAGGCTGCGGCAGATTCGGCCTTCCCAGCGGTCAGGGAGCTGCAAGCAGTCTTCCAACCTTGTCGCCTGCGGGGAGGCCGACTCAACCAACTCTGCCACTTCCGCGAACACCGCACTGCCCGAGCCCGTCATGCGGCTGTTGCCGAAACGTGCCCTGAGTAGCCGAAGTGCCTGACCGACCTCCTCGCTGGCGGCTTCAGCCGCTGCTTGCAAGTCGTTCCGACAATCCAAATAGGTGCCTGCGAAAGAGCCCGCGACTATAGCAAGGCTTTCTGACCGCATCAAGTGCGGGCTTTGAAAGATGGCTTGAGTCGGCAGGCCGGCCGTGGGTTTGATCACGGCAAAACGCCGGCCGGAGAATTGGGTCGGCTGCAGCAACTCGCCCACGCCCTCGGCAAAGGCAGGCCCGGAGCCCAGGAAAAAGGGGACGTCCGCCCCCAGACGAAGGGCCAGCGGCGCGAGCCTTGCGAGAGACCAGTTGAGGCCCCACAAGCGATTGAGACCGATGAGCACGGTGGCAGCGTCCGAGGAACCGCCCCCCATGCCGGCGCCGCTGGGAATGCGCTTGTCGATATGGATGTCGGCGCCCCACTCGCAGCCGCTGGCTTCGCGCAGCAGCCGCGCGGCCCGCAGGCAAAGGTCGTCCTCGGGCAGTGGCGAGCGGAGGTCGTGCCGCTGCAAACGGCCGTCCCCGCGTCGCTCCAGGTGCAGGGTGTCCATCCAGTCGATGGGCACGAACAAGGACTGGAGCAGGTGGTAGCCGTCGGCCCGCTTGCCCACCACATGCAGGAACAGATTCAACTTGGCCGGAGCCGGCAGTTCGTACAGGGCCTTCATGGGGAGGGAGTCAGCACCAGCGTGAGCAGGAAGCGGCCACCGTCAGCGCGGCTGCGCTCGATGCGCCACTGCGTGTCGCCTTGCCGCAGAACTCGCCACCCGGCCTGCATGAAACCGCCCTCGGGCAAAGGCTCATGGGCTTCACCGGGCGTTGGCCGGCCTTGCAGCCAGTCGAAGAGCGCGTGCAGCGGCACGGGCGGGCCCTGAAGCGCCACGCCCAGCGCTTCGCCCAAGGCAGCCAGCGAGGGGAAATCGCGCCAGGTCTGGCCATCGTGCAGGCGTGCGATGTGCTCGTTCCACTGCGCCTCGGCCAGTGCGGTGCCCAGAGGACTGGTGAGCAGCATGCGACCCGACCTCGCGTCTCCCTGCAACTCAAACAAAGCCGAGCCGGCCTGGGCGCGCTGTGTGCTGCTGGCGTCCACGCGGTAGCCCAGCTTGCCGCTCCAGCCGCCGGTGACTGGAGAGGGAAGGGTGGCGCAGCCGGCAAGCACCGCCAGCCCCAGAAGCCAAGCCTTCACAGCCCGAGTCGCTTGCGCAGGGCCTTCAACACCGCGTTCTCCGGTTCGCGGCTCTGGGCCTCGCGGGCCAGCTGGCGCGCTTCGTCGGACTTGCCTTGGCTGTAAAGCAGTTCAGCCAAATGGGCGGCGATTTCGGCATCGGGGCGCGCGCGGTGTGCACGCCGCAGCCAGCGTTCGGCCTCATCCAGGCGGCCCTCGCGGAAGGCCACCCAGCCCAGGCTGTCGATCACCGCGGGCTCATGGCCGCCCAATGCCATGGCACGCTCGATGAGCTCGCGCGCTTCGGCCAGCCGGGTGTTGCGATCGGCCAGCGAGTAGCCCAGCGCGTTCATGGCGTGGTGGTGGCGGGGGTTGAGCTCCAGCACACGGCGCAATTGTTGTTCCATCAGATCGAACCGGCCAAGGCGCTCGGCACTCAGCGCGTGCTCGTACAGAAGATCGGTGTCGGTCGGGTCGTCTCTCAAGGCCTCTTCAAGAACTTGGTGAGCGGCCGACCACTGGTTGGCGTCGCGCAGCACCTGCACCTCCAACAACAGCGCGCGTTCGGCTTGCTCGCTGCTTTCGCGCGGCAGGGCGCGCAGGCGCTCCCGGGCCTTGGCGAGCTGGCCCTGACGCGCTTCGATGCTGGCGCGGCGAAAGACCAGGTCGGCGTCGCGCGTTCCGGCGGGCATGGCGTCCAGCAAGGCCAAGGCCGCATCCCAGCGCTGCAGCTGTGTGAGTGCCTGCACCTTGAGCAGCTGCGCCAGCGCGCGCTGCTCATCGTGCCCGGCCTCGGGCAGGGCAGCGAGGTAGAGCTCGGCGTTCGACAGCGCAGCCTGTGGTTGTCGAATGTCCAGCTGAAGCATGGCCAGCGCGTAGCGGTGCGCGGGCTGCTCGGGCTCGAGTCGAACCAAGGCTTCGAACTGCTCCAAGGCCTCCAGCGTTCGCTGATCACGGGACAGCGCGCGCGCATAGGCCGTGTGCAGCGGAATGTTCCCGGCCAGGCGCGGCGGCACGATCGCTTCTGCATCGGGGTTGCGACGCATCAGGTCGAGCGCCATCCAGGCCGGCAGCGCGTCCTGCGGCAACTCGCGGTCGGCTTGCCGAAGCTGGTTCAGGGCCAGCGCTTCGTTGTCGGCGTGCAATGCCAGCGCAGCGATCAGGCAGGCAGCCAGTTGGCGTCGCGGCTTGCTGGCTTCATGCGCATCGCGAATCTCGGCAAGCCTGGGCTCCATGGCATTGAGCGGTCGTTCGCGCTCATTGACATTGCGCAGAAGCTGCGGCAGCGCGGTGAGCAAGCCGGCGCGCTGGGCGGAGTCGCCCAACTGCTCCATCCAGTCAATCAGCGGCTCGCCAGCTTCCTCCAGCCTGCCGAGCGCGACCGCCAACTGCACCACATGCTGCTGGGCTGCCAGCGAGCCGGTCTGTTGCCGCCAGGCGCGTGCACCGGCGTAAGCCTCGGTACCCGCGCGAGCCTGCAGGGCCAGGGCGATGACGCGACGGTACAGACCTTCGTCGCCCGTGCGGCGGGCGGCATCGAGCAACACCTGGTAGGCCGTGCCCAGTTCACCGCGCTGCGCTTCCAACTCGCCGATCAGCAACTGGTAGAACAGCGGTGCGTCCAGCGCGGAGGGCTGCGGCGGCGTCGGAGCCGCCTGGGCCTGGGCGGCAAACAGGCAGAGCGCGAGAAGGGTCTTGCGAAGCGGCATGCGGTGAGCTGCAGAAGAGGCATGGCCCTGCGGGTGCGGGGCTTCAGGCACTTTGATTGTCATCCCTATCATTCGCGCCCCATGCCCGAGCTGCCCGAAGTCGAGATCACCCGTCAGGGTTTTGCGCAGCCGCTCGCCGGTGCGCAGGTCAAGGCCGTGGAGCTAGGCAAGCCCCTGCGCTGGCCCCTGGGTGTCGAGCCCGCCTCGCTGGTCGGCGCCCAACTGGGACTGGCCGAGCGGCGCGGCAAGTACATCTGGCTGCCGCTGGCGGATCGAGGCGGCCTGCTGCTGCACCTGGGCATGAGCGGATCTTTGTCGCTGGACCAATCCCGGGTCCCACTCGGGGTGCACGACCACTTCGCACTGCACACCACGGGTGGCAGCCTGCGTCTGCACGACCCGCGGCGCTTTGGCGCCGTGGTCTGGTCGCCCTCGCTCGACGAGAACCCTGCGCGCAAACTGCTCGTCGGCCTTGGTGCTGAGCCTTTCGATCCCCAACTCAGCGGCGATACCCTGCATGCCGCCTGGCGCGGCCGGCGCGTGGCGGTGAAGCAGGCGCTGCTGGCCGGAGACGCCGTCGTCGGCGCCGGCAACATCTACGCCTGCGAAGCGCTCTTCCTGGCCGGCATCCACCCCGCCCTGCCCGCTGGCCGGCTCTCCAAGGCGCGTTGCACCCGTCTGCTGGCCGCGCTGCGCCAGGTGCTCGGACGAGCCTTGGAGCTGGGCGGCAGCACGCTGCGCGACTTCCGCAGCGCCCATGGCGTGAATGGCAACTACCAGGGTGAAGCCTTGGTCTACGGGCGCGAAGGGCAAGCCTGCCCGCAATGCGGGGGCGCGGTGCGGCGCATCGTGCAGGCGCAGCGTTCCACCTATTTCTGTCCGGCATGCCAGAAGCGTTGAAGGCCTTCGCCCCCTTGCTGCTGGACTGGCAGCGCCGCGCCGGCCGGCATGAACTGCCCTGGTCAGGCAGTCGCGACCCCTATCGCGTCTGGCTCAGCGAAATCATGCTGCAGCAGACGCAGGTGGCCACGGTGCGCGCCTACTACCGGCGCTTCCTGGAGCGCTTCGGCAGCGTCGAGGCCCTGGCTGCAGCCTCCCTCGACGAGGTGCTGGCCTTGTGGGCCGGCCTGGGCTACTACAGCCGTGCGCGCAACCTGCACGCCTGCGCACAGGCGGTGGTGCAGCGCGGTGGCTGGCCATGCAGCAGCGCCGAGCTTGAAGCGCTGCCCGGCATCGGCCGTAGCACGGCCTGCGCCATCGCCGCGTTCTGCTTCGGCGAGCGTCGCTCCATCCTCGACGGCAATGTGCGCCGCGTGCTGGCCCGCCTGCTGGCGTTCGAGGAAGACCTGGCCAGCAGCGCCGCGCAGCGCCGGCTGTGGAGCCTGGCCGACGCCCTGGTGCCCGAGCAGGGCGGCGACATGCCCGCCTACACCCAGGGCCTGATGGATCTCGGCGCCCTCGTTTGCACGCCGCGCCAGCCGCGCTGCGAGGCTTGCCCCGTTCAGCCGCTCTGCGCCGCGCAAGCGCAGGGCCGCGTGGCTGAACTGCCCCGTGCCAGCCGCAAGCTCAAGCGCAGCCGCCGTGAGAACTGGTGGCTGTGGTGGCAGCGTGCCGATGGCGCGCTGTGGCTGCAGCAGCGTCCGCCACGCGGTGTCTGGGCCGGGCTGTGGACTTTGCCGCTCTACAACAGCGAGGCCGAGCTGCAGCAGGCGGGTCAAGGTGCGGCCATGGAGCCTCTGCCGCGCATCGAACACGCGCTCACCCATCTCGATTGGGTGCTGCACCCACGCCGCGCCGCATGGCAAGGCGCACCGCTGCCAGAGGGGCGATGGGTGGTGGCCGAGGAACTCGTGCAGTACGGCCTGCCGGCGCCGCTGAAAAAGCTGCTGGACCTCGCATGAACGCGCATTGGCATTGGCCCAGCGAGACCTCGCTCTGCCTGAGCCTGCCGCCGCCGCCCAATGCCCTGACCCAGCGGCGCCTGCTGGCCATGGCCGCCGAGCTGCGCGGCACGGTGGGCTTGCTCGAACTGGTGCCCGGCTTGCACAACCTGACCCTGTTCGCCGACCCCGCCCGCCTGCCACCGGCCGAGTTGGAGGCCCTGGCCCGCGCCGCTTGGCGCCGCGCCCGGCCCTGGCGAGAGGCGCTGCGCGAGCGTCGCCTGCGCGTGCATTACGACGGCCCCGATCTTGCGCAGGCTGCAGCGCACGCGGGCTTGAGCCCGGCGCGTTTCGTCGAGGCCCATGCCGCACCGCGCTACGAGGTGGCCTGCCTGGGCTTTTTGCCGGGCTTTGCCTACTTGCTGGGCCTTCCGACGGAGTTGGCCCAGCCGCGCCTGGCCACCCCGCGCTCGCTGGTGCCGGCGGGCGCGGTGGCCATCGGCGGCCAGCAGACCGGCGTCTACCCGCAAGCCAGCCCTGGGGGCTGGAAGCTCATCGGCCGGGTGGATGTGCAGGTGCAGCCCCTGTTCGACCCTGCCGCCGACCCACCGGCCTGGCTGTTGCCTGGCGATGCCTTGCGCTTCGAGCCCGCATGACGCCCTGCCTGGAGCTGCTGCAATGCCCGCCGTTGGCGGCCGTGCGAGGCCTGGCGCGGCACGGGCTGGCGCACCTTGGGGTGGCCGAGGGCGGCGTGATGGACGCCTATGCCCTGCAGCAGGCCAATGCCTTGCTGGGCAACGAAGCGGGAGCGGCCGCGTTGGAGCTCGTGTCCGGCCCGCTGCGCCTGCGCCTTCATGGCCTGGCAGAGCTACGGGTCATGCAGGTCGGCGCGTTTTTTGAGATGCGCATCGATGGCCAGCTCCAGCCGCCCCATCTGGTGCGGCGTCTGCGTGAGGGCCAGGAACTCCAGGTGCAAGGCCCGCTACAGGGGCAGTACGGTCTCCTGTGCGTGCAAGGAGGCCTGACCCCTCGGCCGCTCGGCGCTTCCGAGCTGGGCGCGCATGAGCGCCTTCCCGTGCGCGCGGGCGTGGCAGCGTTGCGGCAGCGCGGTCTTCGCCCCCCGAATGCGCAGCCGCCGTTGGCGCTGCTGCCCGGCCCGGAGTACGAAAGGCTGGACGAGGCCAGCCGCGCAGCGCTTTGGCAGGCCGAGTGGCGCGTTGCACCTAATTCCAGCCGCATGGGCCTGCGACTGCAGGGGCCGGCGCTGCGCGGCGCCCTGCCCGAGCTGCTCTCGCACGCCGTCCAACCCGGCCTGGTGCAGTTGCCGCCCGACGGACAACCCATCGTGCTGGCGGCTGGCGCAGCGGCCACTGGCGGTTACCCGCGCATCGGCCAGGTGGCCGCGGTCGACCTTTGGAAGCTCGCGCACTTGCGCGCGGGCAGTCCCCTGCGATTCGCACCGCTGGATCTGGACAGCGCCCGCGAACTGGCGCTTCAGCGGCAGCAGGAGCTGGCGTGGCTCAGAAAGAAGCTGGGATGCACATCGACCTGAATGCCGACGTCGGTGAAGGCTGCGGCGACGACGCTGCGCTGCTGCGCTGGGTGAGTTCGGCCTCCATCGCCTGCGGGGGGCACGCGGGCGGCGAGGCCAGCATGCGCGAGGCGCTGCGCCTGTGCCGGCTGCACGGCGTGGCGGCAGGCGCGCACCCGTCCTACTTGGACCCCGAGCATTTCGGTCGGCGTGAGCTGGACTGGCGCGGACTGCCAGTGGCCGAGCAGATGGCGGCGCAGATTGAAAACCTGCAGGCCCTGGCTCGCGAAGAGGGCGTGACGCTGCGCCACGTGAAGCCTCACGGCGCGCTGTACAACCAGGCTGCACGTGAGCCCGAGCTGGCGGCGCTGATCGCCCGCACGGTGCGTCGCCTGGACCCTCAGCTGGCGCTCTACGGCCTGGCCGGCAGCGCCCTGACCGCGGCGGCGCGGCAGGCTGGCTTGCGCGCGGTGCAGGAGGCCTTTGCCGACCGTGCTTACCAGGACGGCCTTAGCCTCTTGCCGCGCAGCCAGCCGGGCAGCCTGCTGCACGAGCCCGAGGCCGCCATTGCTCAGGTGCTGCGCGCGCTGCGCCAGCAGGTGCTCATCGACCACCAAGGCCGGCGCTGGCCCTTGCAGGCCGACAGCTTCTGCCTGCACGGTGACAGCCAAGACGCCGCCCAGCTTGCCGCGCGCCTGCACGATGGTTTGCGGCAAGCTGGTGTGCGTCTTCTCAGCCCTAGCGTCGACACCTGATCAAGCCGGCAGGGGCCGGTGCAGGTGCGGCTGCAAGCAGCACATGGCCATCGCCGCCACGCTCCTTCGACCGTGCAAATTCCTCGCTTCACGGTGCCTTCTGCCCGTTGCGTGCTCAGAAGTGGCGGGATGACCCCTGCAACCCCCGTGGAGAGGGGTGGAGGCTCGGCGAAGCTCGCTGCACATTGCACTGGTGCCGCCTCTCTCGCTTTGCCTCAAGCCATGAAGACCTTTGTCCTAGCCATCACTGCCGTGCTGTTGGCCAGCGCAGCGCAGGCGCAGACGCCGTCGATGCAGCCGATTGCAGACGGACGCCAGGCGCTCACCGGCAACAACAGCCAGCCCTCCGACTGGCGGCTGACGCCCGAGATGGGCTTCGACGGTGTGGCCCGCCTGTTGTTCCAGACGCCGCAGGGCGGCATGGTCTGCTCGGGCACTCTGCTGGCCGGTGGCACCCATGTGCTGACCGCCGCACACTGCGCCGATAACTTCAGCACGATGACCGTGCAGTTCGGCGTCTATGGAGACGTGGCCAAGGCCACGCGCGGCGTGGCGCAGACCCATCTGCACCCGGGCTGGACCGGCGCTCTGGGCATGGGTGCCGACATCGCCTTGCTCAAGCTCGACGCCCCGGTGCTGGACATCCAGGGCTTTCGCATCAGCACCACGAACGACCTGGGCAAGAACTTCCTCATCATGGGCTACGGCACGACCACCGTGGGCTCATCCAGCGTCGACAGCAACTGGGGCGACTGGGGCTACGGCCACTGGGGCATGAACACCGTCGACGTGCTGGGCAACACCTTCAACCAGACGATCTGGGGCGACCCCGCAAGCCCCTGGGGCGAGGAATACATCGCCGACTACGACGGCCTGGTGAACGGCGCCCAGCACAACACCCTGCAGATGATCGCTGACATCGTCGAGACCGACGCCTGGACGAGCGGCGAAGGTCTGGGCAACAGCGAGGCCATCATCGCCGGCGGTGACTCGGGCGGCGGCGACTTCGTCTGGAACGGCAGCGATTGGTTGATCAGCGGCGTGCACAGCTGGGGCTGGCAGATTTGCCCGGCGTCCTGGGGCTGCGACATCAGCAAGGACAACTCGGCCAGCTGGGGCGACCTGAGCGGCTCGACCGCCGTGTTCAGCCATGCAGCCTGGATCCAAGGCATCACCTCGGCCGTGCCCGAGCCCATGTCGGGCTTGCTGCTGCTGGCAGGCCTGGGTTTGGTTGGCGCCGTCAAGCGCCGCCGCCAGGCCTGAGCGCGCGCGAGCAGGCTGGACAGCGGTTCCAGGCCAGACTCAACGGCGGCCCTTCGGGGCCGCTTTTCGTTGCCGCCCTTCGAGGCCCTTGGTTGAGGGGTTCGCGTCGCCGCACTGGAGCCTTCTGTCCCCGCCTTGTCCCTTGCGCAAGTCAAGGCCCGGGCGGGCCGCTTCAAGAATGGCTCATCCCCTTCTTTCTTGCAGCGGAGTCCCCATGAACCAGCCCATCTTTCGCACGTCTTCCTTGGCCGCCGTGGCTCGATGCGCCTTGGCCTTGTCCGCTTGCGCCCTTTGGAGCAGCCATGCGGCGGCAGCCGCGTTCCGCATCGACTTCTACGTCGGGGCGATGACCGGCAGCGTCGATACCTCAGACTGGGATGGCGACGGCATCGTCGACTACAGCGGCCTCTTCACCTCAGACACGGCGGGCAGTGTCACGTCCTTCGACGTCACGATCGGATCCGAACGCTATGACCTGCTGGATACATCTGCCTTCCCAGGCGCCCCGAAGTACACCGAGCCGTCAGCTTTCTGGCCCATCGGCTGGATCCGGGGCTTCGTGTTCGACGAGGCGTTCGCCGGTCCGGGCGACACGGTGACCGTGCTGCAGATGGACTCGTTCGGCATCGGCGACGGGCAGGGCGGCTTCAAGTTCTACGGGGGTTGGGCCCTGTCCCCGTGCACCCAGGGGGACTGGTGCGGGGGCGGTCCCTACCAGGGCAGCTACACCATCACCGAGCTGAACGCGGTGCCTGCGCCAGCGAGCCTGCCGCTGGTCGCCTTGGGATTGCTGGCGGCACTGCGGCGCAGGACCGGCTGAGGGCGCTGAACCGATAGTTGCTCAGCGCGCGTCCAGTTCGCGGTGCCGGCGCAGCACCTGGCCGTGGTGGGCGAACTGCAGAGCGAGTTGTTCGACCAGGTACACCGAACGGTGCTGACCGCCCGTGCAGCCGATGGCCACGGTGAGGTAGCTGCGCTGGTCGGCACCGAAGGCGGGCAGCCATTGGCTCAGAAAGGCAGCGATCTGGCTGCGCATCAGCGTGACCTCGGGCTGCACGTCCAGGTATTGCGCCACCGGTTCGTCGCGGCCGGTGAGCGCGCGCAACTCGTGCACGTAGTAGGGATTGGGCAGCACGCGCACGTCGAACACGAAGTCGGCGTCGGTGGGCACGCCGTGCTTGAAGGCGAAGCTCTCGAACACCAGGGTCAGCGAGCTGCCGCGCACACTGACGAGGTCGCGCACCCAGGCGCGCAGCTGCGCCGGGCGCAGCAGGCTGGTGTCGATGACGGTGCTCTCGACGCGAATGGCAGCGAGCAACTCGCGCTCGATCTCGATGGCGTCGATGAGCGCACGAGCGCTGCCGGCGGCGCCGCGTTCGAGCTCCTCGCCGCTGACATCGCGCAGCGGGTGCGGGCGGCGCGTCTCGGAAAAGCGCCGCATCAGCGCGTCGGTGCTGGCGTCCAAGAAGATGGAGCGCAGCGGCTGGCCGTCCTTGCGCAGCTGCTTGATGAGCGGCAGCAGATGCGGCAGCGAGCCCTTGGAGCGCACGTCCACGGCAATGGCCACGCGCCGCTCGCCGCGCTGGTGCTCGACGCGCAGGAAGTCCTGCACCAGTTCGGGCGGCAGGTTGTCCACGCAGAAGAAGCCGGCGTCTTCCAGCGCGTGCATGGCAATGCTCTTGCCACCGCCACTGACGCCGGTGACCAGCACCAGGTCGGGGATGCCGTGATGGGTGTCCGCGGAGCTCATGCCAGCAATTCTCGTGCGTGCGCCAGCGACGCGTCGGTGGGCGAGCCGCCCAGCATGCGTGCCAGCTCCGCCAGACGTTCGTCGCCGTCCACGCGCTGCACGCTGCTGCTCACCCCCGCCTTGCCACTGTGCTTGGCCACCACCCAGTGCGCATCGGCACGGGCCGCCACCTGGGCCAGGTGGGTGACCGCCAGCACCTGGCGCTCGCCGCCCAGCTTCTGCATGAGGCGGCCCACGGTGTGGGCCACCGCGCCGCCCACACCGGCGTCGATCTCGTCAAAGATCAAGGTCGGCGCGCCATGGCGATCCGCCTGCGCCGTGCAGACGGCGATGGCCAGCGCGATGCGGCTGAGCTCGCCCCCCGAGGCCACCTTGGCCAGCGGGCGTGGCGGGCTGCCGGCATGGCCGGCCACGAGAAGTTCGGCGCTCTCCAGGCCGAAGCTCTGCACTTCGGGCTGGCGCACCAGCGCCAGCTCCAGTCGCCCTCCCGCCATGCCCAGTTCCTGCATGGCGGCGC
>JAFLDE010000082.1 GCA_017302655.1 Burkholderiales bacterium | reverse complement strand
AGTGCCTGCGCACGTACTTGCGCAGGCGGTAGGGCGCCTGCGGCCGGCGCTGGCTCATGGCCTGCAGCGGCTCGTGGCGGCGGAAGCGCTCCACATCGGCCACCAGCGCGCTCACCTCGGCGTAGCGCTGCGCCGGCTCGTCGGCCGTGGCCTTGGCGATGAGGGCGTCCAGTTCCCCGGCACGCGGCAGGCCTTGGGGCGACTGGCGCAGCGGCTCGAGCATGGCGCCCAGGGTGCGGCCGAGGCTGAAGATGTCGGTGCTGGCCGTGGCCGGCGCGCCGGCGCGTTGCTCGGGGCTGGCGTAGCGCGGCGTCAGGGCCTGCAGCTCCGAGTTGCCGCGCCCTTCGAGCTGGGCGATGCCGAAGTCGAGCAGCTTGGCGCAGCCCTGCTCGTCCACCAGCACGTTGCCGGGCTTGATGTCGCAGTGCACGATGAGCCGGCGGTGGGCATGGGCCACCGCGTCGCACACCATGAGGAACAGCGCGAGCACCCCGGCGAGGCTGGTGCCCCGCTGCCGCACATGCTCGTCGATGCGCTGGCCGTCGACATGCTCCATCACAAGGTACGGGTTCCCCGCGGGCGTGGTGCCGCCATCGAGCAGGCGCGCGATGTGCGGATGGTTCAGCGAGGCCAGCACCTGCCGCTCCTGGGCCAGCTGGGCCAAGGCCAGGGGGCTGGAGAAGCCCCGCAGCACCTTGATGGCGCTGCGCTGCTCGTAGTGCCCGTCGCTGCGCCGGGCTTCGAACACCCGGCCCATGCCGCCCTCGCCCAGCTCGCGCACCAGCGTCCACGCGCCCAGCCGGTCGCCGGGTGCCAACTCGCCGCCCGCGGCGCTGGCCAGCATCTGCGACACCGGGCCCGAGAGGTGTGCGGTGTGGCCGTCGTCGTGGGCGAGCAGGCGCAGCACGGCCGCGCATTCCTCGGGCAGGGCCCCGAGCTCGGCCAAGCGGGCCCGCACCTGCGCGCGGTCCGGCAAGTCGCAGACTTCGCCGAACAGCGCCTTCAGCCGCGCGTGGTCAGGCTCCGACATCGCGACCGAGTTGCTCGCTCAACCAGGCGCGCGCAAAGCGCAGCTCGCGGTCGACGGTGGGCACGGACACATCCAGCACCAGCGCGATGTCGGCCCGCTTCAGCCCCGCGAAGTAGGTCATCTCCAGCACCTGCGCCGCCCGCGGGTCGCGCCGGCCCAGCTCGTCCATCAGGCGGTCCAGCGTGAGCAGGTCGGCGGCCATGGTGTCCTCGCCCGACTCGATGGCGGACAGGGTGATGGCGACCCGCCCCCCGCCCCGCTTGTCGGTCAGCCGCGCCCGCGCGTGCTCGCGCAGCACGCTGCGCATGGTGAGCGACACCGTGGCAAAGAAGTGGGCGCGGTTCTGCCAGCTCGTGTCCGCCTTCATGAGCCGAAGGATGGCCTCGTTCAGCACGTCCCCCCGGCTGAGCGACAGGTCGTCGTAGCCGCCCAAGCGGCTCGCCGCCATGCGCAGGAAATCCTGGTGCAGGCACTGCACCACGCGCCCGAACGCCTGGGCGTCGCCGGCTTGCCAGAACCTGAGCCACTGCGTGATGTCACCGTCTTCCGGAACCGACTCCCGCGCCCGCACGGCGTCGTGCGCGGCTGGGTCGGCGGGCTGAGGTGGAGGGGAGGGCTCCATGGGAACCTGACGACGGGCGGCCTGGGGTGGCGAGCACTCTAACCCGGGCTCGGAAAGGTCCGCCTGCTGGGGGGCTTGGGTGGGGAGAGGGTGGAGGGCCGGGCTTCAGCTCGAAGCATGGAGTTCATGCGCCGCCCGGGCGGCAAGCGCAGATTCCGTGGAGAGAATCCGGCCGGCATCGAGGGAGGGAGACCCATGCTGATCAAATCAGCCGACGACAAGAGCAAACGACTGCGCCTGCTGGAGGACCTGCAGGCCTCGCCCGTGCTGGACGGGCGTCAGCGCCACTGGCTAAGAGACGCGCGTAGCCGAGAGACGAAGGGCATCCAAGGCGAGCGCGATGCAGCGTTCCACATCGACAGCGTGCTGCGTGATAGCAAGAACTGGGCAGTGCTTCACGACCTGCGCATCCGGGTCGGCGAAGACGAGGCGCAGATTGACCACCTGATCCTGAACCGATTCCTCGACCTGATCCTTGTAGAGACCAAGTGCTTTGGCTGCAGTTTGGAGATCAATGCACAAGGCGAGTTCACCGCCGACTACGGATCTGGCAAGCGCTTTGGCATCGATTCGCCTCTCGCTCAGAGCGAACGGCACGGGCGCGTGCTGCTCAAACTGCTTGAGCAGTTGGAGATAGGTGGACGTTTGGGCATCAAGCCAGCGGTGCACCACCTTGTGTTGCTGCACCCGAAGGCCATCATCCAGCGCCCCGCCGCCGAACAGTTCGACACCAGCAATGTCATCAAGGCCGACCAGTTCGCCCAGTGGCGCGAGCGCTTCGTCGACGAATCGGCCAAGGGGCTCAGCGCCGTGACGGGCGTACTCAACATGCGCTCCAGCGACACGCTCCGCGAGTGGGCTGAAAAGATCGCCCGACAGCACCGACCTGCCGACCCGCAGGCCTTGCCTGGGTTGAAGCGTCCGAAGGAAGCCGCGCCTTTTCAGGTGCCAACGGTTGTACCTGCACTCGCTGCTGCCCCGGCCGCCAGCGCAGAACCCACTGCGGCAGCAGGAGCCCCTGCCAAACGGCTTGTTTGCGCCACCTGCGGCGCGAAGATCAGCTACCCCGAGGGCAAGTTCTGCTGGAACAACCCGAAGCGCTTTGGCGGGCTGCAGTACTGCCGCGAGCACCAAGCAGCTTTCGCTGCCAACTCTTGACTTGACCCTGCGCATGCCCAAGCCCGAAACAACCCGTGAGTCGCAGCTGGACGCCCTCTTGCTCGAGCTCCTGCCCGCCGACGGAACCCCCGTGGGGAATGGCGCCTTGTCGGCTCGCTTCGCCAGCTCGGCAACAGAAGCGGGCTTGAGCCCGCAGCCTGAGGACTTCACCGCGGCGCGGGAGCGACTGCTGGGGGCGGGGCTCGTGGTCAAGGGCAAGGGGCGAGGTGGCGCCACGGGTCGCGCTGCGGCTGCAGCCGCAGCAGCCGACGAGTTCGCGTTGGGCGATGCCGCGCCGCCGCTGGTGGACGACCAACCCGCGGCGCCCAAAACCAAAGCCCCGCTAGCCAAGCCAACCAAGACCGTTGCAGCCCCTGGCGGCCCTGAGGTGCTGAGCTACCGCCACGGCGACAAGCGCAAGAACAACCCCGAAGTTGGTCTTGTCAGCGAGGCCAGCGACCCGCAGCAGCCGAAGAAGGAATGGGCCTACAGCCCGCACCTGGACCCGGTCCTGAACTTCGATTCCAGCCGGGCCGAGTTGGAGAGCCAGGTGGCCGACGCGCTGGCCAGCGGCGACGCGGCGGCGATGAAGGCCGCGCTGGAAGAAATCCAGCGCCGTGGCGCGCCCTACTTGCAGTGGGCCGGCAAGGCCGAGCGCACCAGCTTCGAGGTGGACACCGTCAGCCTGCACGTGCACGAGCGCATCGACCCGATGAGCATCCTCTCGGCGGTGCGCAAGGGCGGCCCCGGCGAGAAGAGCGCGAAGCCGGCCGATGAGGCCAAGCTGCGCCAGGCCAGCCTGTTCGAGGCGCCGTTCGAGAACCTACCGCTACGTGATGCGGTGGACTTCTACCGCCACGACAAGGGCTGGGCCAACCGACTGGTCAGCGGCGACAGCCTGCAGGTGATGAACAGCCTGCTGGTGAAAGAGGGCATGGCCGGTCAGGTGCAGATGGTCTTTATCGACCCGCCTTACGGCATCAAGTACGGGAGCAACTTCCAGCCTTTTGTGGGCAAGCGTGAAGTCAGCGACGGGAAGGATACCGACCTCACCCAAGAGCCCGAAATGATCAAGGCGTTTCGGGATACGTGGGAACTGGGGATTCACTCGTACCTTAGTTATCTGCGAGATAGATTGCTGCTTGCCCACCAGCTATTGAGCGAGACCGGCTGTGTGTTTGTTCAGATCTCCGATGAAAATCTGCATCACGTGCGGGAGGTGCTTGACGAGGTCTTTGGCTCTAGCAACTTTATTTCGCTCATCACCTTCTCGAAAACGACTGGAACTACCGGCGACTACTTGGCTGGGACGGCGGACTACCTTCTCTTTTATGCCAAAGAAAAGGCATCGGCAACGTACCGGCAGCTGTACCACAACAAGGAGCTCGGAGGAGACGGAGGTTCGATGTACTTTAACGTCGAACTGCCGAATCGAGCCCGTCGCCGAATGACGATTCAGGAGAGAGGGGATCCCTCCCTCCTGCCCGTAGGCGCGCGACCATTTCGCCTCAGCGACATAACCTCGCCGCGCGTACGAGATGGAAGGACGGGCTTCTTTGAAATTAATTTGGGAGGCGTTGAGTTTCTGCCACGCAAGGGCGAATGGAAAACGCACCAAGAAGGGATTCGGAGACTCACGCGAGCTGAACGGCTACAGGCTTCAGGAAATAGTCCGGCCTACGCTCGATTTGTTGACGACTTTCCCGCGTTTCCGGTGAATAACGTTTGGGGAAGCGTGGCAGGTGCGCAGGACAAGTTCTACGTCGTGCAGACTGCCCCGAAGATCATCGAGCGGTGCATGCTGATGACGACCGACCCCGGAGATCTCGTGCTCGATCCGACTTGCGGATCGGGAACCACTGCGTTTGTTGCGGAGCGTTGGGGCCGCCGTTGGATCACCTGCGACACCTCCCGCGTCGCCGTCACCCTGGCCAAGCAGCGCCTGATGACGGCCAGCTACGACTACTACGAACTGGCGTATCCGCACGAAGGCCTGAAGGGCGGTTTCATCTACAAGGCGGTGCCGCACATCACGTTGAAGTCGATCGCCAACAACGCAGACATCGATTCGATCTACGAGCGGCTGCACCCCGCCATCGAAGAGGCCCTGGCGGCGCTGAACACCGCGTTCTCGAAGTGCGCACCACTGGACCCGCTGACCGTGGCCGATGGTGTGCGCAAGGGGCAGAAGCTCAAGCTCGGCACGAAGGGTGTGGCGCTGCACGAATGGGAAGTACCGTTCCCGGGCGACGACGGCGCGCTGCCCTCGGGTTGGCCGCCCGCTCTGCGCGAGCCCTTCGAGGCCTTCCACGCCGCCCGCCAGCGCATGCAGGCCGAGATGGATCGCTCCATCGCGGCCAACGCCGAGAACGAGACGCTGTACGACCAGCCCGAGAAGAGCAGAACCAAGCTGCGCATCACCGGCCCGTTCACGGTGGAGGCTGTGCCTTTTCCGACGGTGCTGAGCCTTGAAGCCGCCGAGGGCGGCGCGTCAAGCACGCCTACCGAAGACCAGGCCTACCAGACCAGCATCGCCCGCAGCGGCGAGAGCAACCGCCAGCAGCAGTGGCGCGATGAACTGCTGAAGACCGGCATTCGCGGCAAGGGCGGGCAGAAGCTGGAATTCGCCGAACTGGAGGTGATGGCCGGCACCACTTGCCTGCATGCCACCGGTACGCTGGCCGAGACGGGCGAGAGGGTGGTGGTGAGCTTTGGCCCCGAGCATGGCGCGCTGGAGCAGCGCCAGGTGGAGCACGCGCTGAACGAGGCGGGCGAGCTGTTCCCGCGGCCGAAGATGATCGTGTTCTGCGCCTTCACCTTCGACCCGGAAGCAGCCAAGGACATCGACGCACTGAAGGGCATCACCGCGCTGAAGGCGCAGATGAACACCGACCTGCTGACCGAGGACCTGAAGAAGGCCCGCAGCAGCAATCAGAGCTTCTGGCTGATGGGCCAGCCCGACGTTGCGTTGACGCAGACCGCCGACGGACTGTGGCAGGTGGAAGTGAACGGCTTTGACTACTTCGACACCGTGAAGGGCGAGCTGATTTCCGGCGGCAAGGGCAAGATCGCCATGTGGAGCCTGGACACCGACTACGACGGACGCAGCCTGTTCCCGCATCAGGTGTTCTTCCCCATGGCCGGCAAGGACGATGGCTGGAAGAAGCTGAAGAAGACCATCCGCGCCGAGCTGGATGAGTCCATGCTGGACCAATTCCACGGCACCGTGTCGCTGCCCTTCGAGGCCGGCAAGCACGCAAAGGCGGCGGTCAAGATCGTCGATGACCGGGGCATTGAGTCGCTGAAGATCCTGCCGCTGGTGACGGGCGCCGCCGCATGAAGCGCCCCGGCAACGTCATCATCAACTCGCCCTTCGTCGTTCCGCAGCGCCACTGGCAGCAGCAGAACGATGGAACTCTGGCGTTGGTCGAGGGCCGCCGGCCGGCCAGCTACGAGATCTACGACGTTCGCAACAACACGCGGCGCGTGGAGGTGCTGGAGCAGGTCAACGAAATTCGCAGCCGCGTCGATGCCTGGCGCGCCGATGACTACCCCGGTGTTACGGCAGTGACACGGCAGTTGCTGGAGCACTGGCGTGACCAGACGGCCGGCGTGCGGACCAATTCCTTCTACTTCTGCCAGCTGGAGGCTGTTGAGACGCAGATCTGGTGGGTGGAGGCTGCGGCCTCGTACCGGCAGGGCGTGTTCTTGCAGGGCGATGGTGGCCCGTTCGAGCGGGTCTGCAACAAGATGGCCACCGGCTCGGGCAAGACCGCGGTGATGGCCATGCTCATCACCTGGCAGGTGCTCAACGCCGTCACCTACCCGAAACGCCTCAAGGACTTCTCTCGCGCCATCTTCATCGTGGCGCCGGGCCTGACCGTCAAGGGCCGGTTGAAGGTGCTCTACCCGGGCGAGCCGGGCAACGCTTACGACGAGTTCGCCACCTGCCCATCGGATGCGCTGCGCAGCAAGCTCAACCAGGCCGAGATCCTGGTGGAGAACTGGCACACGCTGATGCCGCTGAAGGAGCCAGACCGCTCGGTCGTGAAAAAAGGCAAGGAGCCCGACGAGGTGTTCACCAAGCGGGTGCTGGGCAAGCTCGCCCAGTTCAAGGACATCGTCGTCATCAATGACGAGGCCCACCACGCTTACCGCAAGCCGGCCGACATCAAGATCAGCAAGGCGCAGGCTGCCGAACTGGGCATCGACCTGGACGAGGCCACCCGCTGGATCGAGGGGCTGGACCGGATCCACAAAACGCGCCGTATCCAGCGCTGCTTTGACCTGTCGGCGACTCCTTTCGCCCCTACCGGCAAGGCCAATGCCGAGGAAGGTCTGTTCACCTGGGTGGTGAGCGACTTCGGCCTGAACGACGCCATCGAAGCCGGTCTGGTCAAGACGCCGCGGGTGGTGGTGCGCGATGACGCGCTGCCGAATGCGCAGACCTATCGCTCCAAGCTCTACCACCTGTACCGCGAGCCCGAGGTGCAGGAGGACTTGAACCGCCGCGGCGCCGAGCCGCACGAGGCGTTGCCCAAGCTGGTGCAGGATGCGTACACGCTGCTGGGCGCCGATTGGCGTGCTGCGCTGCTGGAATGGCAGAAGGCCGGTCACGCGTCCCCCCCGGTGATGCTGACCGTTTGCAATCGCGTGGAGACGGCCGCGCGCATCGAGCACTACCTGAATCATGGCGATGCGCACTGGACCGAGCTGAAGGCGCCGGAGCGCACGCTGCGCGTCGATTCCAAGGTGCTGGAGAAGGCGGAGATCGGCGAGAAGGCATCCGGCGAGAGCGTGTTCAAGGCGCGCCTGTCGTCGTTGCTGAAGGTGCTGCAGCTTCCGGACGATCTGACAGCGAAGCTCGATGCCGCGAAGAAGGACGGCGACAAGCTCAAGCTGCTGGCGGGCCACATCAGCCTCAAGCCCGAGGCGCGCAAGCGCTTCGACGAGCAGCAGCCGGACGATCAGCTGGTGACCTTGATCCAGGCCTCGCCGATCGACGCCGCGGTGAAGGACTACCTGCTGGGCGCAACCGAGTACGTCAACCGCCTCCGCGAGATCGTGAAGGCTGCCGGGCTACCCAAGGACCGCGAGGAGCGGCTGCTGGCGCTCGACAAGGAAGACCTGCTGCGCGCCATCGTGGACAGCGTGGGCAAGCAGGGCCAGGCCGGCCAGGGGCTGCAGAGTGTCATCTCGGTGGCGATGCTGTCTGAGGGCTGGGACGCGAAGAACGTCACCCACATCATGGGCCTGCGGGCCTTCACCAGCCAGCTGCTGTGCGAGCAGGTGATCGGTCGCGGCCTGCGCCGCGTGGGCTACGACCGCGACGAAAACGGTCTGTTCGTGCCCGAGTACGTCAACGTCTTCGGCGTGCCGCTGTCGGTGTTCGTTGATGCCGGCGAAGGCGGCGAGACCCCGCCGCCACCGAAGCCCAGCACGCAGATCGAATCGCTGCCGGCGCGCAACGAGTTGGAGGTGCGGTGGCCGAACCTTTTGCGGGTCGACGTTGTGGTCAAGCCGACCTTGGCGGTCGCGTGGACCCGTGTACCTGCGCTGCGCCTGGACCCTGCGGCCACGCCGATCAGCGCCGAGCTGGCTCCAGCGGTAGGCGGAGCGACCGACTTGGGGAACACGACCAGCATCGACCTGGAGCAACTGCCCGAGGACTTCCGTGCGCAACGCATCATCTTTCAGGCCGCGCGGAAGGCCTTCGACCAGATGGCTGGCAAGTTCAAGGGCAACCGCGAGTACCTGGTCTTCCAGCTGATTCGACTGGTCGAGCAGTTCATCAGCCCCGCGGCCAGCAAGCTGGAGATCCCTAGCTTGTTCCACAGCGACGGCCTGCGCCGCCGAATCTTGATCGCATTGAATGCCGATCTCGTGGTGCAGCACTTGGTCAAGTACGTCGAGCAGCAGAACGTGGCCAGCATCGAGCCGGTGTTTGATCCCGAGCAGCCGATTGGCTCGACGCGTGCCATGCGCACTTGGTACACGACCAAGGGCAACCAGCCGACCAAGAAGTCCCAGATCAGCCACGTCGTTGGCGACAGCTCATGGGAGATCTACGCCGCCAACATCTTCGACAAGAGTGACTTGGTCTCGGCCTACGCGAAGAACGATCACCTTGGCTTCCAGATCGTCTACCTGTGGGGTGGCTCGCGCCGCCGCTTCCTGCCTGACTTCATCGTCCGCCTGGCCAACGGAAAGACGCTGGTGCTGGAGATCAAAGGAGAGGACTCGCCACAGAACCGGGCCAAACGCGATGCGTTGAAGCTTTGGGTCGACGCCGTGAATGCCAAAGGCGGTTTCGGGACTTGGTGCTGGGATGTGGCGTTTGAACCGGCGCAGGTGCAAGACCTTTTGGCGAAGCACGGTGGATCGCTTCAGGCCCAAGCGTTGACAGCATGAGTTCGCTCACATTACTTGCCACCCTGGACACGCTGCGGCAGTTGCCGCGCGAGCAGGGCACGGTGGAGTTCAAGTCGAACCTGGCCGACCCGAAGGAGATCGGCGAGTACCTGTCGGCGTTGGCGAATGCGGCTGCGCTGCAAGGCCACGAGCGCGCGTGGCTGGTGTGGGGCGTTGAAGACGGTTCGCATGCGGTCAAGGGAACGGCCTTCGATCCCTTCTCGTGCAAGGTGGGTGGGAACCAGGCGCTGACCATGTGGCTGCAGACAATGACGCAGCCCAAGGCCGACTTCGAGTTTCACGAGTTGACGCACCCGGCAGGTCGGGTGGTGATGCTGGAGATTCACCCCGCGCGCAGCGCGCCGGTGGCTTTTCAGCATGTGCGCCACATCCGGGTGGGCAGCCACAAGACCAAGCTCTCGGATCACCCGGACAAGGAGGCGCGGCTTTGGGAACGCTTGGGCGTCAAGGAGGATTGGTCCGGCGAGGTGGTGCCCGAGGCCAGCCTGGCGGACCTGGACCCCGAAGCGATCACTGCCGCGCGCCAGCGTTTCCTGGAGTACCTGCTGCGCAGTGAGGCCGACGTGCAGCGGCATGAGGCGATCCGCTCGGAAGCGATGACCTGGAGCGACGAGACGCTGCTGAACAAGGCGCGGATCACGAAGCAGGGGCGCATCACGCGCGCGGCCCTGCTGTTGTTGGGGCGCGATGAGTCGGCGCACTTCCTCGCCCCGGTGGACGCCAAGATCAGCTGGATTCCGCGTGACGCCAACAACGCCACCTTGACCTCGCAGCACTTCGGGCCGCCGTTCTTGCTGGCGACGGAGAAGGCCTTTGCGCGCATCCGCAACCTCACGCTGGACCATTTCCCCGACGGCACGCTGTTTCCGACCCCCGTGCCGCAGTACGACAACTGGGTGATGCGCGAAGCCCTGCACAACGCGGTGGCCCACCAGGACTACCAGCTGGGCGGGAAGATCAACTTGGTGGAGCACCCCGATCGGCTGGTCCTGAGCAACCTGGGGCAGTTCATTCCGGGGAGCGTGGAATGGATGCTGGAGCATCAGTCGCCGCCCGAGCACTACCGCAATCAGTGGCTGATCGACGGGATGATTCGGCTGCGGATGATCGACCAGGCAGGCAGTGGTATTCAGCGCATGTTCCGCACGCAGCGGGAGCGCTTGTTCCCGATGCCGGACTATGAGTTTGGCGTCTCACCGCAGGGCCACCCTCGCGTGGAATTGACGCTGCGCGGCCAGATGCTGGATGTGCGATTTGCACGCGCGCTAATGGCACGCAGCGAGCTCACGCTGGCTCAGGTGCTGCTGCTTGACCGGGTGCAGAAAGGGAGGCCACTCAACGCGGATGAAATCCGTGAGCTGCGGGAACTTGGCCTTATCGAGGGGCGTTCGCCGCGCCTCTTCATATCGGCCAAGTTGGCCGAGATCACGGGGCAGAAGGCTCGCTACATCCACAACCGAGGTTTGGACGACGGCTACTACCAGCGTCTGGTGTTGGACTACCTGGGCCAGTACGGCAAGGCGACCCGTGCCGACCTGGACGCGCTGTTGCTGCCCAAACTGCCCGACGTGCTCACCGCCGAGCAAAAGGCCAACAAGCTGAAGAACCTGCTGCAAGCCATGCGGCGCGACGGGCTGGTCCACACCAAGGGGCCGCGGGCGCATGCGCAGTGGCTGGCGGGCCCGGAGGCGCCCTCACCGTCCTTGGATTGAGGGCGGTACCAGAACGCTGCTTATTCGTAGAAAGTGCGGCAACTCATTGATTTGCCTGTTTTCTACGGCGGTTTTAGTGGGCGCCTTTAGACAAGACTTTTATCCAAGCGCTTCCTCTGGTGAGGAATGTGCCGCGCCTCTTGAGGGCTGCCGTTGTGGCCCGCCAGGACGAACGCCGCAGGGCGGTCTTCGTGGGCCATGGCCTGCGCCAGCAGCCGCTCCAGGCTGGGAGGGCGCCACACCGCCGCCATGCGTTGGCTTCAGGCCTTGGTCGGCTGAAAGCGCCCGTTCACCATGCGACCCGTTTGGCGCTTGCCATCCGGTGCTTCGCGAATGAGGCGCGTGGGGTCGCTGGTGTCGATGGAGAAGGCGTAAATGCGCTTGGAGCCGGTGAACACCGCTTCCTTGGGCAATCCCGGCTTGCCCAGTGCCTTGCCGGCCTTGCTCACCAAGTGGCTGGCGCGGTCAGCGGGCAGGGCGTGCCCCGCAGGCTTGGCCTTCTTGGTGCGAACCAGCACAAACTCGGCGCCCAGTTGGGCCACGGGCGTGCCGCGCAAAGGTTCGCGTTTGCTGGCTGCTGCGGCTTTGGGGCTGTTCGGGCTGGTCATGGCGCGATCTTCGTTGAAGAGCCGGGGTCTTGCCAGGGTTGAAGCGGATCAGGCGTCGATGTTCGCCGCCCTCAGCGCATTCGCCTCAATGAACTCCCGCCGCGGCTCCACCTCGTCGCCCATCAGCATGGTGAACACGCGGTCGGCTTCGATGGCGTCTTCGATCTGCACGCGCAGCAGGCGGCGCACGGTCGGGTCCATCGTCGTCTCCCAGAGCTGCTCGGGGTTCATCTCGCCCAGGCCCTTGTAGCGCTGGCGGCCCACGCTGTTTTCGGCCTGCTGCATGAGCCAGGCCATGGCGGCGCGGAAGTCCTCGACCTTGGCTTCCTTGGCCTTGTCGCCTTCGCCCTTGCGCACCAGGGCGCCGGCCTGGATGAGGCCTTCGAAGCTCTTGCCGGCGTCGGCGAGCACTTCGTAGTCGGCGCCGTGCACGAAGTCGGCGTGGATGACCGAGGCGCGCACGTTGCCGTGGTGCATGCGGGCGATCTTGAGGAAGAACTTGTCGGTACGCGGGTCGGTCTCGGCGGTGACTTCGGCGGTGTGCAGCAGGCCTTTGAGGGCGGCGGCGCTTTGTTCCGCGGCTTCACGGGTGTCGAGGTTGACGGCCAGGCCGCCGGCCAGGATGTGCAGGGCTTCGGCGTCCATCCAGTTGGAGAGGCGGGTGATGACGGACTGCGCGGCCACGTACTTGCGGGCCAGGGTGTCGAGGGTCTCGCCCTTCAGGGTGGTGCCGGTGCCGGTGTCCAGGCTGGCGTCCTGCAGGGCCACCTTGAGCAGGTAGGCGTCCAGCTCGTGGCCGTCCTTCAGGTACTGCTCGTGCTTGCCTTGCTTGACCTTGTAGAGCGGCGGCTGGGCGATGTAGATGTGGCCGCGCTCCACGATCTCGGGCATCTGCCGGTAGAAGAAGGTGAGCAGCAGGGTGCGGATGTGCGCGCCGTCCACGTCGGCGTCGGTCATGACGATGATGCGGTGGTAGCGCAGCTTGTCGGGGTTGAAGTCGTCGTTGCCGCCGGTGCGGCCGATGCCGGTGCCCAGGGCGGTGATGAGGGTGATGATTTCGTTGGAGCTGAGCAGCTTTTCGTAGCGCGCCTTCTCCACGTTGAGGATCTTGCCGCGCAGCGGCAGGATGGCCTGGAACTTGCGGTCGCGGCCTTGCTTGGCGGAGCCGCCGGCGGAATCGCCCTCCACGATGTAGATCTCGCAGAGCTCGGGGTTCTTTTCCTGGCAGTCGGCCAGCTTGCCGGGCAGGCCGAAGCCGTCGAGCACGCCCTTGCGGCGGGTCATTTCGCGGGCCTTGCGGGCGGCGTCGCGGGCGCGGGCGGCTTCGACGATCTTGCTGCAGACGGCCTTGGCGTCGATGGGGTTCTCGAGCAGCCAGTCGTTCAGCAGGCGGCCGACGATGTCTTCCACCGGGGCGCGCACTTCGCTGGAGACCAGCTTGTCCTTGGTCTGGCTGCTGAACTTGGGCTCGGGCACCTTGACGGACACCACGCAGGCCAGGCCTTCGCGCATGTCGTCGCCGCTGATCTCAACCTTGGCCTTCTTGGCGAGTTCGTTGTCGTCGATGTACTTGTTGATGACGCGGGTCATCGCGGCGCGCAGACCGGTGAGGTGGGTGCCGCCGTCGCGCTGCGGGATGTTGTTGGTGAAGCAGAGCACCGACTCGTTGTAGCCGTCGTTCCACTGCATCGCGACCTCGACACCGACGGTGGTGTTGTTCTCGCTCTGCTTCTCGCCCATGGCGTGGAAGATGTTCGGGTGCAGGGTCTTCTTGCTCTGGTTGATGAACTCAACAAAGCCCTTCACGCCGCCGGCATAGGCGAACAGGTCTTCCTTCTGGTTGCGCTCGTCGACCAGGCGGATCTTCACGCCGTTGTTCAGGAAGCTCAGTTCCCGCAGGCGCTTGGCCAGGATCTCGTAGTGGTACTCGTTGTTCTGCGTGAAGATCTCGGTGTCGGGCAGGAAGTGGACTTCGGTGCCACGCTTGTCGGTCTCGCCGATGACCTTCATGGGGCTGGTCTCGAAGCCGTCCACCACCTCGATGACGCGGTCCTGCGGCACGCCCTGCTTGAACTCGATCTGGTGCACCTTGCCGTCGCGGCGCACGGTCAGGCGCAGCCACTTGCTCAGGCCGTTCACGCAGCTCACGCCCACGCCGTGCAGGCCGCCCGAGACCTTGTAGCTGTTCTGGTTGAACTTGCCGCCGGCGTGCAGCTCGGTCAGCGCAATTTCCGCCGCCGAGCGCTTGGGCTCGTGCTTGTCGTCCATCTTCACGCCGGTGGGGATGCCGCGGCCGTTGTCGATGACGGAGATGCTGTTGTCGGAGTGGATGGTGACGGTGATGTCGTCGCAATGGCCGGCCAGGGCTTCGTCGATGGAGTTGTCGACCACTTCGAAGACGAGGTGGTGCAGGCCGGTGCCGTCGGAGGTGTCGCCGATGTACATGCCGGGGCGCTTGCGCACCGCTTCGAGGCCCTCGAGGATCTGGATGGAGTCCGCGCCGTAGCCGGGTTGCGGCGCCGCGGGTTGGTTCTCGGGGGTGTTGCTATCGCTCATGGCAGGTACTCAAAACTCAGGGCCGCAAAGCGGCCCAAAACAACCAACTTGCTAGAACCCCCGCCTGGCGGGGGCAGGGGGTGCCCACGTGAGGGCACAGCCAATGAGGATCGTCAGATCCTCATTGGCATGACGACGTACTTGAAGTCGCTGCGCTCGGGGATGGAGAACAGCGCGCTGGAGGCCGAGTCGTTCAGGTCCAGGCCCACCATCTCCTGGGGCATGTTGGCCAGCACCTCGGTGAGGTAGGTGACGTTGAAGCCGGTCTCGATCTTGTCGCCCTCGTAGTCGATCTCGATCTCTTCCTTGGCCTCTTCCTGCTCGGCATTGCTGGCGGCAATGGTGAGCAGGTTTTCGTGGAAGGTGAGGCGCACGGCCTTGAACTTCTCGCTGGTCAGGATGGCGGCGCGCTGCAGGCTGGCCAGCAGCGGGGCGCGGCCCAGCACCAGCTTGTGCTTGTGGCCCTTGGGAATGACGCGGTTGTAGTCGGGGAACTTGCCCTCGACCAGCTTGGTGACGAACTCCATGCCGCTGAAGGCGAAGCGCGCCTGGTTGCTGGAGAAGCGCATCTCGATCGCCGCTTCGGCATCCTTGTCCTTCAAGAGGCGCTGCAGCTCCAGCACGGTCTTGCGCGGCAGGATCACCTCCTGCTTGGGCATTTCCACATCCAACGTGGCCTGGGCCAGGGCCAGGCGGTGGCCGTCGGTGGCCACCAGCGTGAGGGTCTTGCCCTCGGCCACGAAGAGGATGCCGTTCAGGTAGAAGCGGATGTCGTGCACCGCCATCGCGAAGTGCACCTGGTTGATCAGCCCGCGAAGCGTGGCTTGGGGCACGCTGAAGGCGGGCCCGAAGTCGGCGGCTTCCTGCACGAGCGGGAAGTCCTCGCTGGGGAGGGTCTGCAGCGTGAAGCGGCTTTTTCCCGCCTGCAGGGTCAGCTTGCCGCTGGCGGCGGAGAGGCTGCAGATCTGGTCAGAGGGCAGGCTGCGCAGGATGTCGATCAGCTTCTTGGCCTGCACCGTGGTGGAAAACGCCTCGGCGGCGCCGTCGAACTTGGCGCGGGTGCGCACCTGGATTTCCAGGTCGGAGGTGATCAGCTCGACCTCCTCCCCCTCACGGCGAAGCAGCACATTGGCCAGGATGGGCAGGGTGTGGCGCTTCTCGACAATGCCGGCCACCGATTGCAGGGCGGCGAGCAGTTGGTCCTGAGGGCCTTTGAGCACGATCATCGAGTCCGTCTCCGAGCGGGGGGTTCTGGGGGTCGCGCGCGATTCTCGCCGCAGCTACGAACTCAGCCCTTAAGGGTCTGTTCGAGGACGTGGAGCTGCTGGTTCAGCTCGGTGTTCTTCTGGCGCTCGCCACCGATCTTGCGCACCGCGTGCAGCACCGTGGTGTGGTCGCGGCCGCCAAAGAGCTCGCCGATCTCGGGCAGGCTCTTCTGCGTCAGCTCCTTGGCCAGGTACATGGCGATCTGGCGCGGCCGGGCGATCGAGGCCGGGCGCTTCTTGGAATACATGTCGGCGACCTTGATCTTGTAGAAGTCGGCCACCGTCTTCTGGATGTTCTCGACGCCGATCTGGCGGTTCTGGATGCTCAGCAGGTCTTTCAGCGCCTCGCGCGCCAGATTGATGCTGATTTCCTTGTGCGAGAACTTGGCGAAGGCCAGCACCTTGCGCAGCGCGCCTTCGAGCTCGCGCACGTTGGCGCGCACGTTCTTGGCCACGAAGAAGGCGACGTCCTCGGGCATGGGCATGCCCTCCTGCTCGGCCTTCTTCATCAGGATGGCGACGCGCATCTCGAGTTCCGGCGGCTCGATGGCCACCGTGAGGCCGGCGTCGAAGCGGCTGGTCAGGCGCTCATCGATGTTGGCGAGACCCTTGGGGTAGGTGTCGCTGGTCATGATGATGTGCGCCTTCTTGGCCAGCAGGGCCTCGAAGGCGTTGAAGAACTCCTCCTGCGTGCGGTCCTTGCCGGCGAAGAACTGCACGTCGTCGATGAGCAGCAGGTCGAGCGCGTGGTACTTGGCCTTCAGCGCGTCGAAGGTCTTGCGCTGGTAGTTGTAGACCACGTCGGAGATGAATTGCTCGGCGTGCAGGTACAGCACGCGGGCGTCGGGGCGGTCCTTCAGGAGCGCGTTGCCCACCGCGTGGATCAAGTGCGTCTTGCCCAGGCCCACGCCGCCGTAGATGAACAAGGGGTTGTACATGACCCCCGGCGCGCCGGCGACGTGCAGCGCGGCGGTGCGGGCCATCTGGTTGGCGCGGCCCGGCACGAGGGTGTCGAAGGTGAGGGCGGGGTTGAGCCGGGTCTGCGGGCCGACCTGCGTGCCGCCGGCCCAGGCGCCC
>JAFLDE010000081.1 GCA_017302655.1 Burkholderiales bacterium | reverse complement strand
GGGGCTGAGGGCGGCCCTTTTGCGTTTGCTGGCGGCAGCGGGCCGCGGAGCTTGGTCGCTGTGGGCGACGCTCACCGACCGGCCCCGGTGCTCAGACCGTCTCGCGGTCGGTGGCGCGGATCAGCTGACCTGCGGTGCGGGATGAATTTCGCAGGGCCGACGGATGAATTTCGCAGGGCCGACTCAACAGGTTCCAGTCGGCGTCCAGCACCAGCGCGGGGGCGGCGCCGGGGGCTTGGAGCATGGCGTCCAAAGCCTGGCGGGCTGGCGCCAGCGCGGCGTCCTGCAGGCCGTGCTGGCTGTACTGGGGCGCCAGGCCGGCGGCGAGCAGCGCGGCATTGCGCTCCGCCAGCGGCGCGTCCAGTGCGTCCAGCAAGGCGAGCAAGGTGGCGCGCGTGGGTCGCGCGCGGCCGGTCTCGATGCAGCTGAGGTGACGCTGGCTCACACCGGCGCGCAGGCTGAGTTCGAGCTGGCTGACGCGCCGCGCGCGGCGCAGGGTGGTGAGCGGGTGCGGCGCGGCCGCGGGGTGCAGGGCGGACATGGGGGCCGAGCGTAGCGGGCCGCGGTGTGCGGGGGCGATGACCTGCCAGGTCATTGCCGCGAGGCGCCTGCACGGCCAGCATGGGCGCCTTCTTTCACTGCCCCAGGACTTGCATGAACCCCCCCCTTCCCCGACCCCTGCTCGGCCTCGTGCTGCTCGCCTTCGGCGCCTTCTCACTCTGGGCGCTGCTCCAGGTCGGCTACCTGGGCATCTGGCAGGGTGGTTTTGCCACGATCGGTGGCACGCAGATCACGCTGGACTTGATCGTGGCCTGCACGCTGCTGCTGGGCTACATCGCACGCGATTGCCGAACGGCTGGCCGCGCCTTCTGGCCCTGGCTGCTGGCCGTGCTGGCGCTGGGTTCGATCGGCGCGCTGTTGTACCTGCTCTGGCCCGTGCGCCGCTGAGGCCGGACGATGCGATCGCAAGCCGTGATCGGCGCCGTGCTCTTGCTGTGTGCCCTGGTGCACCTGCTGCCTGCGAGTGGTGTGGTGGGCGGCGTACAGCTGGTGGCGCTCTACGGCCCGGCGGCGGCCGAACCCGGCCTGGCGCTGCTGCTGCGCCACCGCGCCCTGGGCTTCGGCCTGCTCGCCCTGTTCTGCGTGGCAGCGGCCTGGCACCTGCCGTGGCGGCTGCCGGCCTTGTTGCTGGCGCTGGGCTCGGTGGGCGGCTTCTTGCTGCTGGCCGGCGCTCCGGGGGCACTCAGCGCGGCGTTGGCGCGCGTGTTCTGGGTGGACGTGGCGCTGCTGCCCTTGCTGCTCGCGGCGCTGTGGCTTCAGCTGCGTGCGCCATAAACCGCCTGCTCGCCGAAGCCAGCCGCGGCCATGTCGGTGGCGCGCAGGTGGGCCTCGCTGGGCATCATGAACTCGTCGAGCTGCGGCGGCCGGACGGCGGTGCTGCTCAGCATGGCGTGCAGCTGGCCGCGGTGGTGGTGCTGGTGCATGAAGAGGTGCATGAGCACGGCGGCGGCGCTGTCGCGCTGAATCCGGCCACCACCGCGCGGCATGGCCACCTCGCGCGCCGGGTCCAGCGCGGCGGCGCGGATCAGCCGCCGGTCTTCCTCGGCCTGCCGCTGCGTCAGCTCAGCCAAGGTGGCGGCCGGCACGAAGCGGTCCCAGAAAGAGTCGAGATCGGGCTCGCCCAGCAGCGCGCCGACGTAAAAGCCGTCGACGTCCAGGATGTGGTTCAGCGTCGCTTTCAAACTAGGGAAGAAGCCGACGCGCGGCGCCTCGAACTCGGCCTGGCTGAGCGAGGCCATGGCCGCGTGCAGGCGCTGGTTGATGAGCCGGTTGGCGTGGGCCTGGATGCGCAGGGTGTCGATGAGCTTCATGAGGGTTTGGCCACCACGAGGTAAACGCCCAGCAGCGAGACCCCCATGCCCACGATGGCCGTGGCCCCGAGCGTCTCGCCGAACATCGACCAGGCCAGCAGAGCCGTCACCGAAGGCACCAGGTACATGGTGGAGGTGACGGCGGCGGCCTGCCCGTGGCGCAGCATCCAGAACATCAGGCTGATGCCGCAGCCGGTGAGCACGACGATGCTCCAGGCCATGGTGCCGAGGGTGGCGGCGTTCCAGTCGACGCGCATCGGCTCCAGCCAGGCGGCCAGCGGCAGCGTGAGCAGCAGCGCGGCGCTGAACTGGATGACCTGGCCGCTGCGCAGGTCGAAGTGCGGTACGAAGCGCTTCTGCACCAGGGTGCCGACCGTGATGCCCAGCAGCGCCAGCACGGCGAGCAGCACCGGGAGCGGCGCCAGCTCCGCACCACCGAGTTTGTGACCCACCACCAGGGCCACGCCGGCAAAACCCAGCAGCACGCCCAGCCACTGCCGCGGCGCCAGACGCTCGCCAAGCCAGGGCGAGGCCAGCGCGATCAACACCGGCTGCAGGTTGACGATGAGCGCCACCACCGAGGCCGCCATGCCCTGGCGCACCGCCACCCACACGCCGCCGAGGTAGAGGGCCTGGATGCCCAGGCCGGTGAGCGCCAGCAGCAGCGCGTCGCGTCGGCTCGGCCAGGGCGCGCGAAAAGCCAGCGCGAGCAGGCCCATCAGCAGCACCACGCCGGCGTAGCGCCAGCTCAGGAAAGTGAGCGGGTCGGCGTGCGGTGCGGCCGCCTTGGCTGCCAGGTAGCCGCTGGACCAGATGAGGATGAAGGCCGCCGCGGGCAGCCAGCCGACGCGGGAGGGCATGGACGCCACTGTAGGGGCAGAGCGCATAACCGGTCGGCATGGGTCTGCGCCAGAACGGCATGTGAAGAACGCGCAACGCGGAGGGGACGCACGGGTGCGCGCGCACTCCAATGCTCGATCCCTTGTCCATCGGAGCCCTGAACATGCGAGCCTCTCCTTCACGTGCCATCACCCCTGTGGCCCTGGCCGCCGCACTGTTCACCCTGCAGGCTGCAGCGCAGCAGGCGACGGTCGATCCAAAGAAGGCCGAGCTGGACAAGGTCGTGGTCACCGGCATCCGCGCCACGCTGGAGCGCTCGTTGCTGGACAAGCGCCAGGCGGGCGCCAACGTGGACGTGATCACCGCACTCGAGGTGGGCAAGATGCCCGACAAGAACCTCGCCGACAGCCTGCAGCGCGTGCCGGGCGTGGCCGTGCGCACCGACTACGACGAGGCCGAGAAGGTGTCCATGCGCGGCACCAATCCGGACATGTCGCTGATCCTCTTCAACGGCCACACGGTCAGCGGTGGCGACTGGTACATCTCTGACCAGCTGTCCAGCAGCCGCTCCACCTCCTTGAGCCTGATGCCCAGCTCGGTGCTCAACCGCGCCACCGTGTACAAGACTTCGCAGGCGAACATCGCCGACGGCGGGCTGGCCGGCACCATCAACGTGACGACGCGCAAGCCGCTCGAGCAGCGCCAGGCCTTTGGAGCCTTCGCCAGCGTCGGCCTGGTGCACGCCACCCTGCCCGACAAGACCAGCCCGCAGCTGAACGCCAGCTTCAACTGGAAGAACGCCGACAACTCGCTCGGCGTGATCGCCCAGGTGTTCAAGGAGAAGCGCTACGTGCGACGCGACTCGGCTTCGCGTTTCGCCTACGGCACCAGCAGCGGCTGGGACGTCATCAACACCAGCACCATGCTGGGCATCACCGACGCTTCGCTGGCCGGCACCGGGCTGAAGGCCGCCGACCTGAACGGCGTGCGCATGCCGGGCTCGATGTCCACCGAGTTCGTCGAAGGCGTGCGCGACCGCGAGGGCACCATGATGGCGGTGCAGCTGCGGGTCAACCCGACGCTGGAAGTCGGAGCCACCGGCTTCTATTCGCGCATGAACTCGAACAACTACGGCCGTCTGTACTCGGGCGCCATGTATTCGATGCTGCTCGGCAAGGCCGAGCCGTTCGGCGCCACCACCGCCGCCGCCGCCAACACCAACAGCAACGGCCAGCGCGTCTACGCGCAGATCAAGAACCCGGTGATCGCCGAGGAGACCACGATCTACGGCCACACCCTGAAGGTGCTGCGCGCGGCCGACATCGTGTTCCCGAATGGCACGACGCCGCAGTACATCGGCAACAACGAGGGCTTCGTGCGCGACGGCGCCAGCGCCAGCAGCGGCTTCTTTGACCTGGATGCCACCTGGCGACCCAACGACAAGCTGCAGGTCAAGGCCCTGCTGTCGACCACCAAGGGCATCGGGCGCACCAATCTCGACCAGGGCATCACGTATGCGCGTTACGGCACCGGCGTCAGCTACCAGCTTCGCGACGTGGACCAGGCGCCCTTCATGCAGTACTTCGGCGCCGGCGCCAACGTACCGGTGCTGAACGCCGACGGCAGCGGCTACCGGCTCATCAGCCGAGGTGCCAGCAGTGCCAAGACGGTGGATGGCGAGACCAGCGTGGCGCTGGACGCCAGTTACCAGCAGGATGCTGGCCCGCTGCAAAGCGTGGACTTCGGCGCCCGCCGGGCCGATCACCGGCGCAATCTGTGGCGCTGGGCGCCCTCGTTGCGCACCACCACGCTCACGGGGCCAGACCCCAGCCAAGCCGTCGGTTTCCCGGCCGACTTTGGCAGCGGGCTCGGCGGCAGCTTCGACAACACCGGCTTCTACTACCCGCGCCAGGCGGTCATCAATTACATCGGCACGCAGTTCCGCAACGTCTCGCCCGAGTTCGACCGCCGCGTCGCCGGCGAGATCGAGATGAAGGAGCGCCAGACCGCCTTCTACGTGCAGCAGAACCTGGACGCCGGGCGCTGGAGCGGCAACGTCGGCTTGCGCCTGGTGCGAACCGAGGTGGACGCCATGATCGCCACGCCGGTGGCGGCGAGCATCTGCAACAAGATCGAACCGGGCAAGCCGGTCGTGCCCTGTGCGCGCTTCCCCACCGCCATCAACACCGCCGGCGATGGCACCAGCTACCTGGAGAACGTCGCCTTCAACCCCGCCCAGGGCACCACCTATTACAAGGTGCCCACGCAGCGCCAGTTCGACCACGTGCTGCCCAGCATGAACCTGCGCTGGGAGCCCATCGAGGACCTCATCGTCCGCCTGGGCATCAGCAAGACCGTCGGCCGGCAGAACTACAACCTGTACGGCGCCGGCTTCACCGGCCAGACCTGCAATGCGCAGGGTTGCACGGTCAACGGCCCCAACCCTGGCTTGAAGCCCATGACCGCGCACAACACCGACGTCTCGGTGGCCTGGTTCTATGCCAAGCGATCGCTGCTGCAGCTGAGCTTCTTCGACAGCCTGCTGCGCGGCTACGCCAAGACCGGCACGGTGCGCCAGGGCGAGACCATCCAGCTCACCGACCCGACCACGCAGCAGGTCAACACCTACTTCATCAACACCTCCAGCCAGCAGCGCGCGCGCATCCAGGGCTGGGAGCTGGGCTGGGAGCAGCCGCTGTGGGGCGGGTTCGGCTTCACCGCCAACGCGAGCCTGGCGGACACCGCCGTCGAGGACGGTCGTCCGATGGCAGGCGCCAGCCGCAAGGCCGCCAACCTCGGCGTCTACTTCGAGAACGACCTCTTCAGTGTGCGGGTGCTGGGCAATTACCGCGGCGACTACGTGATGAGCACCACCGCGCCGGCGCCGACGGCGAACAGCCAGGGCCTGTCGGTCATCAACGGCGTGGCCATGCCCACCGCCCCGACCATCCAGGCGCCGGTGACCAATGTGGCCCTGCATGCCAACTGGAACATCACCAAGGCCCTGCAACTGAGCTTCAGCGGCACCAACCTGACCAACCCGGCGCGCGCCCAGTACCGTTACAGCGAACTGGAGCCGCAGAAGGTGGACAGCAGCGGCCGCCAGTACTACCTGGAGCTGCGCTACAAGCACTGATTCGGGGGGATGCCCGCCGGGACCCGCGGGCTGCGGTCGCCGCCAGAATCGCGCGCTTTGCATGAAGGGCCCCAAGGGCCCCCAGGGAGCGCGTGATGAAAAGATGGCAGGGATGGCTGGTCGCCGCGGCGACAGCCTGTCTGGTCGCCTGCGGCGGAGGCGGGGGCGGAAGCAGCGGCAACCCACCGCCGCCACCGCCACCGCCCGCGCCTCCGGTCATCGCGACGCAACCGCAGGCGGCGACGGTGGATGACGGCGCCAGCGCGCAGTTCAGTGTCACCGCCTCCGGTGGCGGCACGCTCAGCTACCAGTGGTCGCGCAACGACCAGGCGATTGCGGGTGCCACCGGCAGCAGCTACACCACGCCAGTTCTCGGCTTGGCCGACCATGGCGCGAGCTACAAGGTCATCGTCAGCAACGCAGGTGGCAGCGTCAGCAGCGCGGCAGCATCGCTGAGCGTTCGGCCCGTCGCGCCGAGCATCACCACGGCGCCGGTTGCGGTCACCGTGGTCGATGGCCAGGCGGCGGGCTTTTCCGTGCAGGCCAAGGGCTCCGCACCGCTCAGCTACCAGTG
This sequence comes from Burkholderiales bacterium, assembly GCA_017302655.1. Classification (GTDB taxonomy): domain Bacteria; phylum Pseudomonadota; class Gammaproteobacteria; order Burkholderiales; family Burkholderiaceae_C; genus Inhella. The sequence goes on along the minus strand of JAFLDE010000081.1, from coordinate 10,121 downwards.
GCTCCGCAACGGCCAGGTGGTGGCTGGCGCCACGGAGGCCTCCCTGAGCTTGGCTGCCACCAGCCTGTCCGATCACGGCGCCAGTTACACCGTGACGGTGCGCAATGCCGGCGGCGAGATCAGCAGCGCATCAGTTGCGCTGAGTGTGACGCCGGTCGCTGCCAGGCTGGATTCGGCCCCCGAGGCCGTGACCGTGAAGGACGGCGAGCTGGCCAGCTTCCGCGCCAGTGCCAAGGGCAGTGCGCCATTGGCTTACCAGTGGCTGCTGAACGGGCAGCCCATCCCCGGCGCCAACGCATCCAGCTACAGCCTCACCGCCGACTACGCCGCCAACGGCCGCCGTTACAGCGTGCAGGTCAGCAACCCCTGGGGTCAGGAGATCAGCGCAGCCGCGTTGCTCAGCGTCACCCCTCTGGCGCCTGCCGTTTCGCGCGCGCCGCAGGAACTGACGCTGGCCGTCGGCCAATCGGCACGCCTCAGCGTGTCCGCAGGCGGTACCGCACCGCTGCGCTACCAGTGGGAGCGAAGCAACGACGCAGGCTCCAGTTGGAAGGCCATCCCCCACGCCACCGACACCGAGTACGCGGTGACCGAACCCACTCTGGCCTGGCACGACGTGCGCCTGCGCGTGGTGGTGAGCAACGTCGCCGGCTCGGTGGCCAGCAGTCCGGTGGCGCTGAAACTGCAGGCCGCCAACCGCTTCCTTGCCGGACGTGTCGGTGGACGAGGCTACGTCGACGGCACGGGTGCGGGAGCGCGCTTCGAAGATCCACACGTCGGCGACTTCGACGCCCAAGGCCATCTGTTCCTGGTCGACACCACCAACCAGGTGGTGCGCCGCATCAGTGCGAGCGGTGAGGTCAGCACCTGGGCCGGCCAGCCGCAGCAGCCGGGCGTGGTGGATGGTCCGGTGGATCGCGCGATGCTGTTCTATCCGCAGAAGCTCACGGTCGACGCGGCTGGCACCGTCTACGTGGCCGAGCATGCGCGCATCCGCCGCATCACCCGGGATGGCGTGGTCAGCACCCTGGCCGGCAGCTTTGAGACGGGTTTCGCCGATGGACCGGCCAGCACTGCGCGCTTCAGTCAGATCCTGGCTCTGGCCGCCGACCCGCAGGGCGTGCTCTGGGTGCTCGACGGCGGCCAGAACGGCGCCGTGCGTCGCGTCAATGCCGCGGGGGAGGTCAGCACCTTGGCAGGCTCCGGCAACAACGGCTACGACCGTCCGCGCCGCGACGGCCAGGGGGCAGACGCCAGCTTCAAGTACCCGGCGGCCATGGCCCTGCGTTCGGATGGACAGCTCTATGTGGCCGACGGACCGGCGATCCGCCTGGTGGACCTCACGGGGCGTGTCAGCCTGTACGCCGGCACCAACGCAGACGACTACGAGGAACGCGACGGCCAACGCTTGCAGGCCCGCTTCGGCGGCATCGAGAGTCTGGCGATCGATGGGCAGCAGCGGCTCTATGCAGTGACCCAGTGGGGCTATCTGCGTCGCGTCGATCCGGATGGCAGCACCTACACCTTGGCGGGGTCCGGCCAGTTCTACGGCGAACGCGACGGTCAGGGGTCCGCTGCGGGATTCTTCAGCACGCGCGGTCTGGCGGTGTCGCCCGACGGCCAGCGCATCGTTTGGGGTTCCGCCAACGCCGCCGCAGTGCGTGAGTCCAGCCCCAGCGGCAACGTGCGCACGCTGGCCGGGGCCCTGGGAGGAGCGGTGCTTGCCCAAGGCGGCCAGGGTGCCCAGGCTGCGTTTGGCGAGCTGAGTTCGATCGCGCTGGGCGCTGACGGCGAGGTGCTGGTCGCCACCAGCTGGTCGGACCTGGCCCTGTTGCGCGTGGGTTCCAGCGGACTGGCCACGGTCATGACCCTGGCGCCTGGCGCCGACATCGGTTGCGCTGGCCCGGCCGTCCGCGACCCCGGGGGGACCGTGTACATGCTCGACCGCTGCTACCGGCGCGTGGTGCGCATCAGCCCGACGGGCGTGGCCGAGACCTTTGCCGGCACCAAGCAGTTCGGCGAACCCGAGTACCGCGACGGCACCTTGCTTGACGCTCGCTTTGGCAATTTGGTCGCCCTTGCCCTCGCCCCTGACGGCGCCTTGCTGCTCTCCGACCAGAGCAACCACCTGATTCGCCGCATTGCACAAGGGCAGGTCAGCACCCTGGCCGGGCAGGTCGGCCGCTGTGGCCACAAGGATGGGGGCAAGGCGGAGTCTCTGTTGTGCACGCCCATCGGCCTCGCCGTTGACGCCGAGGGTCGCGTGCTGGTGGCCGACTCGCAGACGCACACCATCCGTCGCATCGATGCAAACGGCGTCACGCAAACGCTGGCCGGCACCCCCAACGGCCGCGGCCTGAGCAACGGCTATGTGTCGCGCTTTGCCCATCCCAATGGCGTGGCCGCGGACGCCGAAGGCAACGTCTATGTGAGTGACGCGGACAACGCGCTGATCCGACGCATTCACCCCGACGGCTTCGTGACCAGCGTGATGGGTACTGGAGAACGCGTGTTGAGACCGAACATTCCCGGTGGGGCCATCAACCGGCCCAAGGCCTTGCTGGTGCGCCCCAACGGTCGGCTGGTGGTGGCCACGGAAGGCGCGTTGATCGAGGACTGAACGCGAGCCCTGCGGCGTTGTGACGCCGCGTACGGCATGTGGCGAGGTGCCGGGCTGCTGGATTCCTCCAACCCACTTTGGAGCGGGATCTCCAGGCGGGAGCTTCTAGCATCCGTGCCCATGAGCGCCTACTCCCGACTCCTCGCCCCCCTTGACCTCGGCTTCACCCAGCTGCGCAACCGCGTGCTCATGGGTTCCATGCACACGGGGCTGGAAGACAGCAAGGCGCACACCGAGCGCCTGGCCGCCTACTTCGCCGAGCGGGCGCGAGGCGAGGTGGGGCTCATCGTCACCGGTGGCTACGCGCCCAATGTGGCGGGCTGGACCAAGCCATTCGCCGGCACGCTGAGCACGCGCGGCGCTGCGGCGCGGCACAAACCCATCACCGATGCCGTGCATGCCGAGGGCGGCAAGATCGCGCTGCAGATCCTGCACACCGGCCGCTACGGCTACCACCCCTTCGCCGTCGCGCCCTCGCGCATCAAGTCGCCGATCTCGCCCTTCACCCCCTGGGCGCTGAGCGAACGCGGCATCGAACGGCAGATCGCCGCCTTCGTCCGCTGCGCGCAGCTGGCCCGCGAGGCCGGTTACGACGGCGTGGAGGTGATGGGCTCCGAGGGCTACTTCATCAACCAGTTCCTCTCGCTGGCCACCAACCGCCGCGAGGACGGCTGGGGTGGCGCGTACGAAAACCGCATGCGCCTGCCGGTGGAGATCGTGCGCCGAGTGCGCGAGGCCGTCGGTCCCGACTTCATCCTCATCTACCGCCTCAGCCTGCTCGACCTCGTGCCGCAAGGTCAGAGCTGGGACGAAGTGCTCCAGCTCGCCCGCGCCATCTCCAAGGCCGGCGCCACGCTGATCAACAGCGGCATCGGCTGGCACGAGGCGCGCATCCCCACCATCGCCACCAGCGTGCCGCGCGCCGGCTTCGCCTGGGTGACGAAGAAGCTGCGCGACGCGCTGCGCGCCGACGGCATCGAGACGCCGGTCATCACCAGCAACCGCATCAACATGCCCGAGACCGCCGAACAGGTCTTGATGGACGGCGCGGCCGACATGGTCAGCATGGCGCGGCCCTTCCTGGCCGATGCCGACTGGGTGAAGAAGGCGCGCCTGGGCCGTCCCGAGTCGATCAACACCTGCATCGCCTGCAACCAGGCCTGCCTGGATCATGTGTTCGAGCAGAAGATCGCCACCTGCCTGGTCAACCCGCGCGCCGCGCACGAGACCCTGCTGCGTATCGATCCCGCGCCGGCGCGCAAGAAGGTCGCCGTGGTGGGCGCCGGCCCGGCGGGCCTGGCCGCGGCCTGCACCGCCGCCGAGCGCGGCCATGCCGTCACCCTGTTCGAGGCCAGCAGCAGCATCGGCGGTCAGTTCAAGCTGGCCTCCAAGATCCCCGGCAAAGAAGAGTTCACCGAGACCATCCGCTACTTCACGCACCGGCTGTGGGCCGCGGGCGTGGACCTGCAGCTCGACACCCGCGCCACGGCCGAGAACCTCCAGGGCTTCGACGCCGTGCTGCTGGCCAGCGGCGTGACCCCGCGCATCCCGAAGATCCCCGGCCAGGAGCTTCCCCATGTGCTGAGCTACGCCGAGCTGCTGTCGGGCGCCAAGACGGTGGGTGAGCGCGTCGTCATCGTCGGCGCGGGCGGCATCGGCTTCGACGTGGCCGAGTACCTGCTCGAAGCCGGCCACAGCCTCACGCTGGACGAAGCCGCCTGGCGTCGCCACTGGGGCGTGGCAGACCCGGCCGAGCACGCGGGTGGCCTCACCAAGCCGCAGCCCGCCGCGCCGCGCCGCAAGCTCACCTTGCTGCAGCGCAAGAGCGGCCGCCCTGGCAGCACCCTGGGCAAGACCACGGGCTGGATCCATCGCGCCATGCTGAAGATGGGCCACGTCGAGCAACGCGGCGGCGCCAACTACGAGCGCATCACGCCCGAGGGCCTGTTCGTCACCTGGGGCGAGAAGCGCGAGGGCGGCGAGCTGATCGAGGCCGATCACATCGTGCTGTGCACCGGTCAGGAACCGGTGCGCGAGCTGGAGGCGCCGCTGCGCGCGGCCGGCATTGCGGTGACCTTGATCGGCGGTGCGCTGGAGGCTGGCGAGCTGGACGCCAAGCGCGCCATCCGCCAGGGCACGGAGGCGGCCGCAGCCTTGTGATCCACTCGCAGCTCTGCAGTCTTCGGATGCCAGCGGTGCGACACGCCTTCCTGTCTCTCCTCCTTGCTTGCCTGGGGCTCGGTGCCCCGCGCCTTGCGCTGGCAGACACCGGCTTCGCCCCCTTGCCCGCCCTGGACTCGACGCCCTACCGCCTGTCGAACGAGGCGCGCTTCAAGGGCAAGAGCTGGCAGGCCATTGAGCAGGCCACGCAGCGCCATGCCGAGCTGCGCATCGGCTCCTTTCTGGGAGCGCCGAGCGGCTTGGCCAAGGCGCCGGTGCGCATCCACCACCGCAGCTATACGCACCGGCGCGAGGCGCGCGGCGGGGTGATGGTGGTGCCGGGCTTCACCGAAGGCCTGAGCATGTACCAGGAAGTCATCCATGACCTGGTGCGCAACGGCTGGTCGGTCTACATCCACGACCACCGCGGCCAGGGCTTCTCCACCCGGCTGATCGGCAAGCCCGAGGCCGCCAGCCTGGGGCATATGGACCAGTTCGACCATCTGGTGAGCGACCTGGAGCAGCACCTCGCCCTGGTGCAGCAGCAGCGGCAGCAGGCGGGGCGAACGCGCCCGCTCGTCGTGCTGGCGCACTCCATGGGCGGCGCGGTGGTGTCCTTGCATCTGGCCCGGCAGGGCGCGGCCACGCCCTTCGCGGCGGCGGCCCTGGTCACGCCGATGCACGAACCCCGCGTGGCCGAGCCGGGTTCGCACCGGGCGCTCAAACGCTGGTGCGACGATCTGTCGGTGCAATTGCCGGTGGAGGTGCCGCTGCTGTCGGAAGTGCAGGTGGCGGGTCTGGGCTTCGAGGCCGAGCGCGCCGCCTTCCTGGCCCAGAAGGACAAGCGGGACAACGACATGTCGCACAGCGTCGAGCGCCTGCTGCGCCGCTGGGAGGACCGTCGCACCACCTGCCGGGGAGAGCACTGCGGCCACGGCGACGCACGCGTCGCCGGCCCCACCCTGCGCTGGGTGGCACAGGCCTGCAGCGGCGCCCGCGAGGCCCGGGGCCCGGGGGCTGCGCGCATCGCACGCCCCGTACTGTTGCTCAACGGCGGGCAGGACACCGTGGTGGAAGCCGACGCGCAGCAAGCCTTCTGCAGCCAGGTGAACAGCGCTGGCGGCGAGCGCTGCACCGCCTACACCCTGCCCGAGGCGCGCCATGCGCTGCTGGTCGAGGCCGACCGTCTGCGCCGGCCCGCGCTGGCCACGGTGCTGCGCTTCCTGGAACAGGCCGCGAGCCTGGCGCCCGGCGCGTCCGCGCCCCGATAGCCATGAGGCGAGGCTGACAAGGGATTACCCCGGGTTATGCAGCTAAGGCGCCACAAACCCTGACTCTTGACAGGGGTACCGGTTCGCATTCGTTCCTACAGTGGGCGCCCACGCGAGGAACCGGGCCGCGCCGCGGCCGGGACCCACGAAGTCCTCGAACAGCACCCTCGCGCAAGACCCTAGGAGTCCACCCTCATGCACCATCGCACCACCCGTCTGGCGCTGGCCCTGGCCTGCGCCGGGCTGTGCAGCCAAGCCGCCTGGGCCCAGGCCGGCGGCCAGCAACTCGAGCGCGTCGTCGTCACCGGCTCGTCGATCAAGCGCATCGCCGCCGAGACCGCGATGCCCGTCACCGTCTTCACGCGTGACCAGATCGAAAAGAGCGGTGCCACCAATGTCGAGGACGTGCTGCGCCGCGTGACGGCCATGTCCGGCATGCTGTCCGACTCCACCCAAGGCGCGGGCTACGCCACCAGCAACGCCAACATGCGCGGTCTTGGCGCGAACAGCACCCTGGTGCTGCTGAACGGCCGTCGCCTGGCCGGCCACCCCTTCGGCTCCATTGGCGGCTCGGTCGCGGTGGACCTGAACAGCATCCCCTTCGCCGCCATCGATCGCATCGAAGTGCTGCGTGACGGCGCCTCGGCCGTGTACGGCGCCGACGCCGTGGGCGGTGTGGTGAACTTCATCACCCGGCGCGACTACAACCGGGGCGAGCTGACCGTTCGCTACGCCGAGCCCGACGAGACCAAGGGCGGCAAGGAGCACGGCGGTTCGCTGGCCTTCGGCATGGGCGACTACAGCGCCGACGGCTACAACCTGCTGATCACCGCCAACATCAAGGAACAGACTCGCCTGGAGGCAGCTGAGCAAGGTTGGTACTGGCGCCACGAGGCCGAAGTGCCGGGGTCCATTCCCCCGACCTCCTTCCGTGCCTACCCGGGCCGTCTGATGGACATCGGGGTGAGCCCTGGCGCCTACGCCAATCCGGGCGCCAACATGGCGGCTTGCGACCCGGCCAACACCGTCATCCAGGTGGCAGGCCCGACGCCCAATGGCAGCGACAACGCCAAGCGCTGCCGCGCCATCTACGCGGCCATGCTGGACAACCTGCCCGACAGCACGAAGACGGACATCTTTGCGCGCGGCACCTTCAAGCTGAGCCCCGACACCTCGTGGTTCTTTGAGGGCTCGATCGGCCGCAACCACACGACCGGCCGTGCCGCTCCCTCGCCGCTGGACGGGACCGCCATGAAGGTCGGCGCCGACGGCAACTACCCGCGCATGGTCATGCCGATCAGCAGCCGCTACTTCCCGAAGGCGCTGCTCGACCGTCTGGGCTACACCGAGGCCGACTACGTCTCGCTCGTGGAGAACGGCGTCAAGTACACCGAAGTGGCGACGCGCTCGCTGGATCGCGGTCCACGCGTCAGCGACAACACCAACGAGCAGTACCGCCTGGTCGTCGGTGCCAGCACCTCGGCCGCTGGCTGGGACGTGGACACCGCCATCAACTACGCGCAGGCCCGTGGCAGCCTGGATTACGAGGGCTACCTGCTGCAGGAACCCTACCTGGCCGCCCTGCGCACCGGCAACGTGAACCCCTTCGGCCCGAACGATGCCGCCGGCGTCGCGCTGCTCGATGGCGCCCAGCTCAAGGGCAATGTGCGCAAGTCCAAGGCCACCACCCTCGTGGCCGACATCAAGGCCAGCCGCGAGATCGGTACGCTGGACGGTGGCCCGATGCAGCTGGCGCTGGGCGCCGACCTGCGCCGCGACGAAGCCGAGGACCGTCCGACCAACATCGAGTATTCGAAGGGCTCGCACATCGGTGGCGAAGGCTCGGTGCCCAAGACCGTGGCCAGCCGCAACGTGGTGGCTTTCCACGGTGAGCTGGTCATGCCGTTCAGCAAGGCCCTGGAAGTGACCGCTGCGGCGCGCTTCGACGGCTACAGCGACTTCGGCAACACCTTCAACCCGATGCTGCGCGTGAAGTACCAGCCTTCCAAGCAGTTGGCCCTGCGTGCCAGCGCCGGTACCGGCTTCCGCGCGCCGACCTTGTGGGACGTGAACAGCCCGGTGTCGAACACCAACACCGCCGATCCGCAGGTCGACCCGGATTGCCCGGCCGGTCAGGCCGACAGCCCGCTGTGCAACACGCAGTTCAACGTGCAGCTCTCGAGCGACCCCAACATCAAGCCCGAGAAGAGCCGCCAGTTCACGGCCGGTATCCTGTTCGAGCCGATGCGCGACGTGGTGCTGTCGCTGGACTACTGGAACATCCAGAAGCGTGACCAGATCGGCTTGATCTCGGGCGACACGTTGATGGCCGAACCCGGTCTCTACCAACGCTACAAGAGCCGCGTGAAGCGCACCTCCGGTGGCTTCATTTCGTACATCGAGACGCCTGTGGAGAACCTGGGCGAGCTGAAGACCTCGGGCATCGACTTCGACGTGCGCACCAGTTTCGGGCTGGGTGGCATGGGTAAGCTGGGCCTGCAGTTCTCGGGCACCCGCGTCATGAAGTACGACCTGCAGAACGGCAAGGGCACGCCCTTCACCGACTACGTGGGCAAGAGCCTGGGCGGCAACGCCCCGGTGCCTGAGTGGCAGCACACCCTGGCCTTCGACTGGGAGATGGGCTCGTTCAACGTGGCGCTGGAAAACGTGTTCACCAAGGGCTGGACCGAGTCGGCCGCCGTGGTCAACACCAACCTGGGCGTCGATGCGCCGTACAACGTGAAGGACACCAGCCGCTGGAACCTGGCCCTCAGCTACAAGGGCATCAAGAACCTGAAGCTGACCCTGGGCGCGCGCAACGTGACCAACGAGGAACCGCCCTTCGTGGCCTCGTCGAGCTACGGCTCGCACGCCGCGGGCTTTGCCGGGTCGTTCGCCGACCCGCGCACCCGCATCTGGTACGCAACGGCCAGCTACCGCTTCAAGTGATTGGCTTTCGGCATCCCCTGGATGCCTCGGCTAGTCTCGGGGCCCCGCGCAAGCGGGGCCTTTTTTCTTGGCCATCCACAGGGAGGAAGCCCAAATGAACGGGATCAACCGTCGCCAGGCCGGCCTGGCCTTGTTGGCCTGCAGCGCGCTCGGTGCGCGTGCGCAGGCCGCGCGCAAGTACGCGGTGCTTTCGCTGGCCGGCGAGCACATGACCGTGGTGAGCTTCAAGCCGCAGACCGGCAGCCACATGGATGCCAACGAGCGCGAGGTCATCGCGCTGCCCGACACGAGCCTGGACGAAGCCCTCGTGCTGGCCATCGAGAAAGAGCTGCTCAAGGCCCACCCCGGCAGCCAGCCGCAGCTCATCGTGCCCGGCGGCCCGGCGCATTACGCGAACCAGAGCAAGTTCTTCGATGGCGAGGACTTCCGCCCCAATGCCGCGCTCGACGTCGCGTTCAAGCAGCTGCCGGCCACGCACCTGATCCTTGTGACGCGCTTTCGCAGTTCGGGCGGCCTCAAGGGCGTGCGCACCACCTCCAGCGGCGCGCGCACGCTTGAAGGTCTGGGCTTTTACCTCGATGCCGGCTGGCGCGAGATGCGCGGCAACCTCAAGTACGAGAGCTCGGGTCTGCTGGCGCCCTACGCGCACACGCGCTTCAGCCTGGTGGACTTGGCCACGCACAAACTCGTCAAGTACGAAGTCAGCGTGGCCTCGTCGGTGATCGACACGCCGCCGGGCTTCCGCGATCCCTGGCAGGCGGTGAACACCGAGCGCAAGCTGCAGGCGCTGCAGGCCTTGCTGGAAGCCGAGGCCGCGCGCATCGTGCCGGGCCTGATCAGCTGACGCGACCCAGCGCCTCGCGCCAGGCGCTGCGGTCGAGCAGGGGGCCGGGTTCGTAGCGTTCGGCCAAGCCCTGTTCGGGCGGGTGCGCCCACAGGCCGGCCTGCATGCCGGCCAAGGCCGCGGCGCCCCATGCGGTGGCTTCGGGCTGGGCCGAGCGCAGCAGCGGGCGTTGCAGGGCGTCGGCCTGCAGCTGCATCAGCAAGCGGTTGGCCGTGGCACCACCGTCCACGCGCAGTTCGGCGAGCGGGCCGGCGTCGCGCTGCATGGCGTCGAGCAC
>JAFLDE010000080.1 GCA_017302655.1 Burkholderiales bacterium | reverse complement strand
CCGCACCCGCCCCCCAGCGCCTGAATGCGGCGCCCCCGGCCGCGGCTCCCGCTGCGTCGGCGCCGGCTGAGCGACGGGCGGGAACCTCCAAGCCCAAACCCAAGCGCACGAAGCCGCAGCGAAAGGGCGATTCGGACGCCCAGCGGTAGAGCCATCGGGTTCAGATGGCCGTCAGCCGATGCAGGGTGTCCGAGCCCAGCGCCGCCTCAAGCGAACGCGCCAGCTCATCGAACCGCAGATCCACCGGTGGGATGGTTTCGCCGAAAAGCGCCTGTTGCACCGCCGCAGCCTCGAACAGGCCATGGCCGTAAACGCCCAGCACGTTCCCTCGCTGCCAGCCAGTGGCCTGACCGTCAGCGGCATGCAGTACGGCGCAGGCCGCACTTTCGCTGTGACCGCAGCGGATCTCGTAGCCCTCGAAGGCCAGACCCGTCAGCGCTTGCCAGGCCCCCAGGGCGCAGCCGAATCTCAGCTGGCCGGGCAGCAGGCGCTTGGGTAGGGCGTAGTGGGTGCGCAGCGGCAGCAGACCCAGGCCCGGATCGCGCCCCGGTGCGCTGCCCTCCAGTCCCAGCGGGTCGTCCAGCCACTCGCCCAGCATCTGCAGGCCGCCACACAGGCCGAGCAGTGGGCGGCCCAACCGCGCGTGCTCGCGGATCGGCGCCTCCAGGCCCCGCGCGCGCAGCCAGGCGAGGTCGGCACGAACTTGCTTGGAGCCGGGCAGCACGATCCAGTCGGCCCCGGCGAGTTGCCCGGGCTCGCGAACCCACACCAATTGAACGCTTGCGAGCTGCTGCAAGGGCTGGAACTCGTCCAGGTTGCTGAGAGCGGGAGGGGCCAGCACGGCCACGCGGCGGGTGGCTGCGCCCCGCACCGGTGGCAAGGCCTGCACGCCGTCCTCTTCGGGCAGGCCATGCGCGCGCAACATGGGCAACACGCCGAGCAAGGGCACCCCGGTGAGCTGCTGCAACTGCTGCGGTCCGGGTGCCAGCAACGCGGCGTCGCCCCGGAACTTGTTCAGGATGAAGCCCACCAGCAAGGGGCGCAGATCGGGCGGCAGCAGCGCCCAGCTGCCGTGCAGGTGGGCGAAGGCGCCCCCCCGGTCGATGTCGGCGACCAGCAGAGCCTGCGTTGGCCCGAGCTCGCGCGCCCACCGTGCCACGCCCAGGTTCACGAAGTCGTGTTCAGCGAGGTTGATCTCGGCCGGCGATCCTGCCCCCTCCACCACCACCAGCTCATGGGCGGAGGCCACGCGTTCGAAGCTCTCGCGCGCCGCCTGGGCCAGCTGGTGGCTGCGCTCGCGCCAGGGCATGCGCCCCAGGTCGGCGCGCACGCGGCCATGCACCAGCACCTGGCTGGCGGTGTCGCTCTCGGGCTTGAGCAGCACGGGGTTGAAGTCCACCTGCGCCGGTGCACGTGCTGCCAGGGCCTGGAAGTACTGTGCGCTGCCGATCTCGCCACAGCCGCCATCGCGCGTGGGCACCAGGCGCGCGTTGTTGCTCATGTTCTGCGCCTTGAACGGGGCAACGCGCAGGCCCTGGTTCGCCGCCCAGCGGCAAATGGCGGTGGCCAGCAGGCTCTTGCCCGCGCCGCTGCTGCAGCCCCAGACGATCAGCGTGCGGGCCACGTCAGCCGCCCTCGGGCTCGTCCAGTTGGAGGCTCGGGTAGAGCCGGCCTGCGGCGTCTCGTCGCACGCGGATGGCGCGCTCGAAAACTTCTTCCAGCGCCTGCTGCAAGACCGCGCTGCGCGGCGGACCGTCGGCAAGCAAGCGGCCCTGGCGCATCACCAGCACGCGATCGGCGTGCAGGGCGATGGCCAAATCGTGCAGCACGGTGACCACACCTCGCCCCTCGCGCGCCAGGTCGCGAAACAGGCGGGCCAGTGCAACCTGGTGCGGTGCATCGAGATGGGTGGTGGGCTCATCGAGCAACAGCAGCGGCGCTTCGGTGGCCAGCACGCGGGCCAGCAACACGCGCTGGCGCTCGCCACCACTGAGCTCATGCAGGCGCCGATCCGCCCAAGCGTTGCATTCGGTGCGAGCCATCGCAGCCTGCACCACAGCCTCGTCGTGAACCCCTGGCATGCCCACCAGTCCGAGGTGGGGCAGGCGCCCCAGTTGCACGGTTTGCCGGACATTCAGCTCGCCGCTGGTCTCGCCCTGTTGCGCCATCCAAGCCAGGTGCCGCGCGCGCGCTGCGGGTGGCAGCTCGCGCAAGGGACGACCGGCCAGCAGCAGCTCGCCCCGCTGCGGCGCCAGCAGGCCGGCCAGGCAACGCAGCAGGCTGGACTTGCCCGCGCCATTGGGGCCGACGATGGCCGTCCAGCCAACGCCCAGCTCCAGACTCAGCCCCTGCAACACCGGCCGCCCGCCGAGCTGCAGGTGCAGGTCACGCGCCTCGACCCTCAACGCAGCCCCCGCTGGCGAAGCAGCACGAACAAGTAGCCTCCACCCAGCACCGCGGTGAGCACGCCAACCGGCAGCTCCTGCGGTGCGATCAAGGCCCGGGCGAGCACGTCGGCCCACAGCAGCAGCGCCCCGCCCGTGGCGGCCGAGAGCAGGAGCAGTGGCCGATTCGGGCCCGGTGCCAGGCGCTTGACGAGATGCGGCGCCACCAGCCCGACAAAACCGACGAGGCCGACCTGCGACACCGCGAGCGCCGTTCCGGCAGCCAACAGCAGCACCAGCAGCAGTCGCAGGCGTGGCAGGTGCAGGCCCAAGCTGGCGGCGCTGTCTTCGCCCAAGGTCAGGGCATCGAGCACCCGCGCCAAGCGGGCCGCCAGCGGCAGCAGCAGCGCCAGCCCCAGGGCGAGCAGGGCCACCGCGTCCCAGCCCAGGAAGCTGGTGCTGCCCAACATGAAGGCCTGTTTGCCGCGCAGTGCCTCGGGAGAAAAGGTGGTGACGAGGTCGCTGGCCGCACCGAGAACCACCGCCACCACCACGCCGGCCAATAGCAGGCGCAAGGTGTTGACGGCGCCAGCGGCGAGCAGCAGCGTCAGGCCCAAGCCGGCCAGTGCCCCGACAAAGGCCGCACCCACCAAGCCCGCCCGCTCCACCCAGGCCAGGGTGCTCAGGCTGAGCGCCCAGCCTCCGGCGCTGGCGCCGGCCAGTATCAGCACCACCGCCAGGCCGGCTCCCGCCGCGGTGCCGAGCAAGTAGGGATCGGCCAACGGATTGCGGAAGAGCCCTTGGGCCAGCGCGCCGCCCAGACCGAGCAATGCCCCCACGAACAGGGCCCCCAGCGTTCGCGGCGCGCGGATCTGGCCGAGGATGAGCCCGGCCTGATCGCCCTGCACATCGGTCCAGAACGCCAGCGGCGCCAGCCCTTGCGGTCCCACCGCCAGCCCGGCCATCAGACCCAGCAGCACCAGCAGCAGCAGCACCGCGCCGAGCCGGCTCACGGCAACTTTTCCAGGCAATCGGCCAGCAGGGACGCTGCCTCGCCCAAGCGCGGGCCGGGGCGCACCAGCACCTCGTAGGGTTCGGCCGCGAAGCTGCACAGCCGCCCTTGCTGAAGAGCGGGGAGCGTCGACCATCCCGGGCGGCGGGCCATGCCCTCGCGCTCTCGGGCCGGACCCATCAGCAGGCCAGGCCGTTCGCGCACCACGAATTCCGGATTGAGCTGCGGAAAGGGCCCAAGCTCGGCCGGCACGATGTTGCGCAGGCCCATCTGCGAGAGGGTCTCGCCGATGAAGGAGCTTTGCCCGGCCGCGTACTGACTGCCGATTTCGAAGTACACACGCTGACCGCGCAGATGGGCGGGCACGCGCGCGCTGGCCGTCTGGAGCTGTTGCTGAATCCGGGCCCACACGGGCGCCGCACGCTCCGGCATGCCCAGCAGCTCGGCCAGGCGCTGCAGGCTGCGCTGCACGTCGGCATGACGCTCGCTGCGCAGGCGCAGCACCTGGATTCCCAGGGCTTCCAGCCGTTCCAGCGCGCGCGCCGAAACCGAGGCCAGCACCACGTCGGGCCGCAGCGCCACGATGGTCTCGATCTGCGCATCCTCCAGCCCGCCGAGCTGCGGCAGCTTCTTCACCTCGGGCGGCCAGTTCGAGTAGCGATCCACCCCGACGAGGCGCGCGCAACCGCCCAGCGCGCACACCGACTCGGTGAGCGAGGGCAACAGGCTGACGATGCGCTGGGCAGGCGCAGCCAGCTTGAGCTCGCGCCCGCTGTCGTCGCGCAGGCTGAGCGCCTGGGCAGCCCACGTCCAGCCTCCCAGCAGGGCGACGAGCAGCAGACGCGATACCCGGCTCATCACAGACTCAGTCGAACCCCGACCTGCAAACTGCGCCCCGCCTGGGCGTAGCCCTTGGCGGTCTCGTAGTCCTTGTCCAGGGCGTTGTCCAGATTGACCTGCAGGCGCGCCTGGGCGTTGATGCGATAGCCAAGGTGCAGGTTGAGCAGCGCGTAGCCGCCCAGCGGCCGGGTGTTGGCGTGGTCGTCGAAACGTGCGCCTTGCGCTTGCACCTGGGCGCCGGCGGTGAGTCCCTGCCAGTCGCGTTCCACGCCGATTCGGCCGAGTTGTTCGGCGCGCCGACCCAGGCGCTTGCCGGTGAGCTGGTCAGTCGGGTCCTGCCGCTCGACGCCGGCCTGCAAGCGCCAGCCGGCGATCACCGTCTGGCCTTGCAGGCTGAGGCCGCGCAGGCGCACCTTGGCCAGGTTGCCGTAGCAGCCCCAGGCGGAATCGCAGCGGCCGATGAAGCTGGTGTCCCAGCTGATGAGGTCGCGGATGCGGTTGTCGTAGGTGCTGAGGCTGAGCTCGCTGTCCTTGCCCTGCCAACGCAGGCCCAACTCGCGGTTGCGGCCGCGCTCGGGGGCCAGAGCTGCCTGACCGCTCTTCGGACCGAACTCACTGAACACCTGGTAGAGCGTGGGCGCGCGGAACGCGCTGCCCGCGCTGGCCCAGGCGCGCCAGCCGTTCGCGAAGCGCCAGCCCAGCGCGGCGCTGCCCGTGCTCACGCCGCCGAACTCGCTGTCGTCATCGCGCCGCGCGTGCAGTTGCGCGTCCCAGCCGTTCTGGCTGAACAGCCAGCTCAGGCCCAGCGCGTTCTGGCTGCGATCGGCCCGCCCACCGGTGGCCGGGCGCAGGCCGTTGTTGACGAGGCGGTCTTCACGCCGCTCCAGCAGGGCGTTCAGCTGGTTCGCGCCCAGGCGCCAGCTGCCCTGGGCCGCCCACTGGCTGACCTCGGTCTCCGTCAGGTAGGTGCTGCGACCATCGGTGGTGGTTTCGTAGCGCTGGCGCGAACGGCCGGTGCTGAGCTCGCTGCGAACATCAGCGCTCCAGGTGGAGGCCCACAACAGGCGCGCGGCGCGGGTGTCGCTGAGGTTGCGGTCGTTGACGCCGGGGCGCGGCTTGGCGGCGGCGTCGTAGCCGGCATCCACCTCGCTGACCGTGAACAGGCCCTCCAGGCGCTGGCCGGCGGCAGCCTGCCAGCCCAGACGACCTTGCAGGCTGTGTTGGCGCCAGTCGTCGAGATCGGGAGTGTAGGCAGGGTCGTTCGCCACCGGGCGGGCGTTGAAGCCGTCCGAGACTTCGGCAGCCGCGCTCAGCGCGTAGTCGAGTGCGCCGTGACGGCCGCTGAGAGTGAGATCGCCCTTGGTCAGGCCCATGCTGCCCACGGCAGCGCCCATTTGCACGCTTGGGGCGCCCTCGGCCCGGCGGGTGAAGACCTGGATGACGCCAGCCATCGCATCGGAGCCGTAGAGCGCGCTGGCTGCGCCGCGCACGATCTCCACGCGCTCGATCTGCGCCAGCGGGATCGCTTCCCAGGGCGCGCCGCCCGAGCCGCCCTGAGCGTCGACGCGAACGCCATCGACCAGGAGCAGGGTGTGCTGGGTGTTGGCACCTCGCAGGAAGAGACTGGTGCTGGCGCCTGGATTGCCATTGCGCACGATCTCGATGCAGGCCTGGCGACTCAACAGGTCGGCCAAGTTGCCGAAGCCCTGGCGCTCGATGTCGGCGCGGTCGAGCACGGTGACGTCGGCCAGCGCACGGCTGAGCTGGAGGGGGGAGCGGGTGCCGGTGACGAGCACCGGATCGAGCGAGTTCTGCGCCCAGGCGCTGCCGTTGGAAAGACAAACGGACAGGCAGGCAGCGGCCACGGTGGCGCAGCGGAAGGGAAGGAGCTTGGACATGAAGGAAGTGCAGACAAGACCGCAGCCCGCTGACCCACCGCAGCAGCTGCCGGATGACCGCCGGGCTTGCACCTGGCGGCCGCCTTGTTGGCCGGTATCCGGGCTGACGGAGACGACCCCGGTGTCCTTCCCAGGCCCGAAAGGACCAAGTGGCTTCGACCGAGGCTGAGGACCGCGAGGATCCTCGTCCGCTTACCGTTGCGGGGGCAGCTCAGGTTGGGCCATGCCGCCCGATTGCGGCGAGGCCTTCCTGATTCCCGTTGAACTGCGGCTTGCGCCGCGAGCACCAACGCGTGCATCTTACGAGGTGGCTCTGGCATGATGGCCGGCCACCCCGCCAGCCATCGCC
Organism: Burkholderiales bacterium; assembly: GCA_017302655.1. Classification (GTDB taxonomy): domain Bacteria; phylum Pseudomonadota; class Gammaproteobacteria; order Burkholderiales; family Burkholderiaceae_C; genus Inhella. Next base: position 10,072 of record JAFLDE010000080.1, on the reverse strand, counting down.
CGCCTGCCGCCATGAATGACGACGACCTCATGTTTGCGCCTGAATCGGAGCTGGGAAGCTCGCTGGCGGATGCACCCAAAGCGCCGTGGGTGGTGCTCATCGTGGACGACGAGCCGGCGGTGCACGAGGTCACCGAGCTGGTGATGTCGGACTTTTCCTTCTCCGGCCGCCACCTGCTGTTCCTGCACGCCTATAGCGCCACGGAGGGCCGCGAGATCCTGCGCAGCCGTGACGACGTGGCGCTGATCCTGCTCGACGTGGTGATGGAGACCGAGCACGCCGGACTGGACTTGGCGCGCGAAATACGCGAGCAGTTGAACAACCACCGCTCGCGCATCGTGCTGCGCACCGGGCAGCCCGGTCAGGCACCCGAAGAGACGGTCATTCGCGAGTACGACATCAACGATTACAAGGAGAAGACCGAGCTGACCAAGCGCAAGCTCACCACGGTCTTCTACGCCTCGCTGCGCGCCTACCGCGACATCCTGACCATCGAGCAGAGCAAGGCCGCGTTGCGCCGCTCCATCGGTGCCATCCAGCGTCTCTACGACAGCCAGGACCTGAAGGTGTTCGCCTCCTCAGTGCTGGATCAGGTGGCTCACCTGCTGGGCGACGAGGCGCATGGCCTGTGCGCCAACCGCGCTTACGCGGCCTCGCATGTGGGCGGCAGGCTGCACGTACTGGCCGCCACGCCGCAATACGCCGGTTTGCTCGACGAGGCCGGCCTGTCGCAGATTCCCTCTGAAGTGCAAACGGCGCTGGACCGGGCCGAGCGCGAGCAGCGAGGCCATTTCGACGCCACCCACCATGTCGGTTACTACCGCACCGGTCGTGGCAGCGTGAGCCTGCTCTACATGGCCTTCAGCGGCAAGGTGGATGCCGAGATGCATGAGTTGCTCGAGGTGTTCTGCGCCAACGTGGCCATCAGCTACGAACGGCTTCTGCTGCGCGAGGAAGTGCACGAGACGCAGCGAGCCACCTTGTTGCTGCTCACCGAGGCGGTGGAGCGGCGCAGTCAGGAAGGCGGCGCCCATGTGCGCCGCATCGCCGAGCTCTCGGCCCTGCTCGGCACCGCCTGGGGCATGGACGAGGAAGACGTGGACAACCTGCGACTGGCTGCACCGCTGCACGACGTGGGCAAGATCGGCATCCCGGACGGCATCCTGGCCAAGCCCGGCAAGTTGGACGCCGCCGAATGGACGCAGATGCAGACCCATGCGCGCATCGGCTACGAGTTGCTGTCGCACAGCGACCGCAACATCCTGCGCCTGGGTGCACAAATTGCGCACGAGCATCACGAACGCTGGGACGGTCAGGGCTACCCGCAGGGCCTGGCCGGCGAGGCCATCTCGCTGCCGGCGCGCATCGTCGGCTTGGCCGATGTGCTCGACTCGCTGCTTTCAGACCGCGTCTACAAGCAGCGCTGGGATTTCGAGACGGCCATTGATTACATCGAGAGCCAGGAAGGTCTGCACTTCGACCCGCGCCTGGTGCGCCTGCTCACGAACCGGCTCGACGCCGTGCGCGCCATCTACGAGCGCTTCCCTGACGAACGTGGACCGCTCACGCAGACAAGCGCGCTGTAAGCATCAGGTACTTGCGCTCCAAGTCCTCGCGGGTCTCGGCATGCGCCGGGTCCTTCGGAATGCAGGCGACGGGGCACAGCAGCGCACATTGCGGTTCGTCGAAATGGCCGACGCATTCGGTGCAACGCTGCGGATCGATGACGTAGAAGTCCGGGCCCATGGAGATGGCTTGGTTCGGGCAGGCGGGCTCGCAGACGTCGCAGTTGATGCATTCGTCCGTGATCTTCAGCGCCACAGCTTGCTCCTTGCCGACACACGGACGAATGCGGCACGCGCCCGCATGCGCGCGCCGCGCTCGCCGGGGGCGGGCATGCCCGCCCTCTTTCCGGCTCCCGTGTCCGTGATCTTCAGCGCCACAGCGTGCTCCTTGCCGACACACGGACGAATGCGGCACGCGCCTGCATGCGCGCGCCGCGCTCGCCGGGGGCGGGCATGCCCGCCCTCGTCCCGGCTCCCGTGTCCGTGATCTTCAGCGCCACCTCAGCCCCCTCGCTTCGCCGCCAGCTTGGGCAGCACCGTGGGACTGACCATCCAGCTCACGTCACCACCCAGGCGGGCGATCTCGCGCACGAAGCTGCCGCTAATCGGGCGCACCGCTTCGCTGGGGGTCAGGATGACGGTCTCCACGCCGGGCAGCAAATGCTGGTTGATGCCGGCCATCTGCGCCTCGTAGTCGAAGTCCGTCATGCTGCGCACGCCGCGCACCAGCACCTGGGCGCCCTGCGCGCGGGCGAAGTCGGCCAGCAGGCCGTCGAAGGCGAGGACCTCGACGCCCGGCAGGTCAGCCAGCGCCTCGCGGGCCATGGTGAGGCGCTCGTCCAGCGTGAAAAGGGTCTTCTTGTGGTGGGCCACGGCCACCGCCAGCACCACCTTCGGGAACAGCCGCGCCGCACGACGCAGGATGTCCTCGTGGCCCAGGGTGAGCGGATCAAAGGTGCCGGGATAGAGGGCTTTCATGGTGTCAGGCCGCGCAGGGCCGTCCCAAGCGGGCTGCGGCCCCCTCGGAGTGTGGCGATCGAAGTGAGACCGGGGGCATCAATTCTCCCTGGCGAACAGATGGGCGTGCACTGCACCGGCTTTCAGGTGGCGGTGCGAGCGCCAACCCTCGGGCGCGGCGATCTCACGCGGCGCTTCCAGGTAGAGCCAGTTCGCATCGCGCACGGCGGCCATGGCGCGCTCGAAGCCGTCGGTGCCGAAGGGCGGGTCGATGAATGCGAGGTCGTAGCCGCCGGCGGCCAAGGCCGCGAAGCCGTCGCCCTGATGCACCGTGACCCGTTCGGCGGCGCCCTGCAGCTTGGCCAGCGTGTGCCGCAGCGCGGCCACGGCCTTGGCGTTCGACTCCACCAGCCGCACCTGCGCGCCGCGCGAGGCAGCTTCGAAGCCGAGCGCGCCGCTGCCGGCAAAGGCGTCGAGCACGCGCCAGCCGGTGAGGTCCTGGCCGAGCCAGTTGAACAGGGTCTCGCGCACGCGGTCGCCGGTGGGGCGCAGACCGGGCAATTCGGGCACGGTGAGCAGGCTGCGGCGCCACTGGCCGCCGATGATGCGGACCTGGCCCACGGTCAGCCCGGCGCCGGGCCGCCCCAAGCCGGGCGTGCCCGCTTGAGGGGTGGCGAAGGCGCGAATCGCTGAAAACTGGGGGCCTTCATCAGAGGCGGACCTCGATGCCGGCCGCGCGCATGAAGGCCTTGGCCTCGCCGACCGTGTGTTGGCCGTCGTGAAAGATGCTGGCCGCCAGCACGGCGTCGGCACCGCCCTGCAGCACGCCGTCCACCAAGTGCTGCAGGCTGCCCACACCGCCACTGGCGATCACCGGGATGCCCACTGCGTCGCTCACCGCCCGCGTCAGCCCGAGGTTGAAGCCGGCCCGCGTGCCATCGCGGTCCATGCTGGTGAGCAGGATTTCGCCGGCACCCATGGCCTCCATCTGCCGCGCCCAGGCCACGGCATCCAGTCCGGTGTCCTTGCGGCCGCCATGCGTGAACACATGCCAGCCCTCGCCCGCCGGGTTCTGCTTGGCGTCGATGGCCACCACGATGCACTGAGAGCCATAGCGATCGCTGGCCTCGCGGATGAGCTCCGGCCGCGCCACGGCCGCGGAGTTGAAGCTGACCTTGTCGGCACCCGCGTTGAGCAACCGGCGCACGTCGGCGACCTCGCGCACGCCTCCGCCCACGGTGAGCGGAATGAAGACCTGCGCGGCCACCGCTTCGATGATTGGAAGGATGAGATCGCGGCCCTCGTGGGTCGCGGTGATGTCGAGGAAGGTGAGTTCGTCAGCGCCCTGCTCGTTGTAGCGGGCGGCAGCCTCGACCGGGTCCCCGGCATCGCGCAGGCCGACGAAGTTGACGCCCTTGACGACGCGGCCGTCCTTCACGTCCAGGCAGGGAATGATGCGTTTGGCCAGCATGGGGTTCTCGTTTCAGCGCGGCAGCGTCAAGGCCTGGATCTCCAGGTTGCGCTGCCGCTCGCGCAGGCGGTCGGCCTGCGCCAGGGCCTCGGCGGCACGGCGGCGCGCCAGTTCCCGGTCCTCGGGTTTGAGTTGCGTGTTCTCGGCGCGGCGACGCTGCTCCTCGGCCTCGGCAAGCGCCCGCTGACGGCGCTGCTCGAAGTCGCGCACCTCGCGGCCCAGCCGCCAGCCGGTTTCGAAGTCCAGGCGCCAGCTCTCTGGGCAGGTGCGCGGATCGTCGCCGCCGGCGCGGCCGTGCTCGTAGGCCTTGCGCGCGCGGCAGAAGGTTTGCAGGCCTGCTGAGAAACCACGCTCGTAATCGGCCTGCTGCGGTTCCAGACACAGCCGGGCCGGGGTCTCGCCTCGAAGGGCGTGCCGCTCACCGCGCGCCGCGCTGCAGTAGGCGCGCTGGCCGATGCGGTGCCCGGCTTCGTAAGCGGCGCGGTCAGCGCCATGGCCGTGTTCTCGGCAGGCTTTCGCGCGATCGTCGAGGCGGTCCAGGCTATGACCCTGGCCAGCGTCCTGCTCGCCGAGGCGTTGCCAATCGGCCCGCGCGCAATCGTCCGCGTCCATCACAGCGCAGCCATTCAGGCCACTCAAGCCGAGCAGAACAGCGAGCAGCCGGCCGAGGGCGGCAGCCGATCGTCGGTTCAGGGCGGGCACAGCGCGTCGGCACGGACCTGGGCGTCGGCCAGGTCGAGCGCGCCGGTGTAGATGGCCTTGCCGCAGATGACGCCGCTGACGCCTTCGCTCTCCACCCTGCACAGGGCCTCGATGTCGGCCCATCCGGCCAGCCCGCCGCTGGCCACCACGGGGATGGACAGTTGCTGCGCGAGGCGCACGGTGGCTTCCACATTGATGCCGCTGAGCATGCCGTCGCGACCGATGTCGGTGTAGATCACGCCCTCGATGCCGTAGTCCTCGAACTTCTTGGCCAGATCGGCCACCTCGTGGCCGCTGAGCTTGCTCCAGCCGTCGGTGGCCACCTTGCCGTCCTTGGCGTCGAGCCCCACCCAGATGTGACCGCCGAAGGCACTGCAGGCATCGCGGATGAACCCCGGGTTCTTCACCGCGGCGGTGCCGACGATGACGGCGGAGATGCCGTCGTCGAGATAGCGCTCGATGGTGTCGAGGTCGCGGATGCCGCCGCCCAGTTGCACGGGGATTTCGTCGCCCACCTCGGCCAGGATGGCCTTCACCGCCGCTTCGTTGACTGGCTTGCCGGCGAACGCGCCGTTCAGATCCACGAGGTGCAGGCGGCGCGCGCCGGCGTCCAGCCAGCGCCGGGCCATGGCTGCCGGGTCTTCACCGAAGGTGGTGGAGGCGTTCATGTCGCCTTGTTGCAGGCGCACGCAGTGACCGTCCTTGAGGTCGATGGCTGGGATCAGCAGCATGGGGGAGTCAGGGATTCCAAAACAGGAAGTTCCGATAGAGACGCAGGCCGTCGGCCGCGCTTTTCTCGGGGTGGAACTGGGTGGCAAAAATGTTAGCCCGCGCCAGCGCGCAGGCGAAGGGCGCCCCGTAATCGGTGGTGGCGGCCACATCGTGGGAGTCAGCGGGTGAGGCGTGGTAGCTGTGCACGAAGTAGAAGTGGCTGCCGCTGGCGATGCCGTCCCAAAGCGGATGCGAGCGGCTGAAGTCGACCCGGTTCCAGCCCATCTGCGGCACCTTGTAGCGGCTGCCATCCGGCTGGTTCAGTCCTTCCAGGCGGAAGCGCCGTACGTTGCCGGGGATCAGCCCGAGGCCCGGGGTGTCCTGCTCCTCGGAGTGCTCGAGCAGCATTTGCATGCCCACGCAGACGCCAAGCAAGGGCTTGCCGGAGGCCACTTCGGCCAGCACGGCCTCGCGAGCGCCGCTGGCGGCGAAGTGGGCCATGCAATCGCGCATGGCGCCCTGGCCGGGCAGCACGATGCGGTCGCAGTCGCGCACCTGCTGAGGATCGTGGCCCACCACCACCTCGACTCCGGTGCCAGAGGCCGCATGCATCACCGCCTGCGCCACGGAGCGCAGGTTGCCCATGCCGTAGTCGACGACGAGAACCTTGCTCAAAGGCTGCCCTTCGTCGAGGGAATGCTGCCGGCGGCGCGCGGATCCATCGTGATGGCCATGCGCAGCGCGCGGGCGAAGGCCTTGAAGATCGTCTCGCACTGGTGGTGTGCGTTGACGCCCTTGAGGTTGTCGATGTGCAGGCTGACGCCGGCGTGGTTGACGAAACCTTGGAAGAACTCGAACACGAGTTGGGTGTCAAGCTGACCGATGCTGCCGGCGGTGAAGCGCACGTCCATGTGCAGGCCGGGGCGGCCGGAGCAGTCGAGCACGACGCGGCTCAGCGCTTCATCCAGCGGCACGTAGGCGTGGCCGTAGCGGGTGATGCCCCGCTTGTCGCCCAGGGCCTGCGCGAAGGCCTGCCCCAGGGTGATGCCCACGTCCTCCACGGTGTGGTGACCGTCGATGTGCAGGTCGCCCTTCGCCTCGATGGTGAGGTCGACTAGGCCGTGCCGCGCAATCTGATCGAGCATGTGGTCGAAGAAGCCGATGCCCGTGGCCAGCTGGGCGCGGCCACTGCCATCGAGGTTCAGTTCGACACGGATGTCGGTTTCGGCCGTCTTGCGGTGAACGGAAGCGATGCGGTTCATGACAGGGCTTCGATGAGCTGAGTGTTTTCGAGCGGTGTGCCCACGGTGAGGCGCAGACAGTTGGTCAACAAGCGATGCATGGCGGAGACGTTCTTCACCAGGATGCCGCGCGCCTTCAGGTGCTGGAAAGTGGCTGCGGCATCGGGAAAGCGGGCCAGCACCATGTTCGCCTCGCTGGGGAAAGGCGTCGCCCCTGGCAGGGCTTTCAGGGCTTGGAACAGGCGCTCGCGTTCGGCACGGATGCTGAGCGCCTGGATCTCGTACACCGCCTCGTGCTCCAGCGCGAACAACGCCGCCTCGGTGTTGAGCACGCTGACGTTGAAGGGCGGGCGAAGCTTCTCCAACTCAGCCGCTAGCGGTGCGGGTGCGAGCAGATAGCCGATGCGCACGCCCGCGAGGCCAAATTTTGACAGGGTGCGCATCACCGCCACATGCGGCTGCCGGGCGAGGCGGTGCCGCGCGTCGCGAGAGGCAAACGGGGCGTAGGCCTCGTCGAAGACCACCAGCCCATGGGGCGCCATGGCCTCCACCAGGGCGTCCAGATCGTCCTGCGGCCACAGCGTGGCGGTGGGGTTGTTGGGGCAGGCCAGCCAGAGCAGTGACGGGCGTTCGCGCTCGATCGCAGCCAGCATGGCCGGCAGGTCCAACTGGAAGTCCGCGCGCAGGTCCACGCCCACGAAGCGCACGCCCAGCAGGTTCGCCGAGTAGGCGTACATCACGAAGCTGGGCAGCGGCGCCATCACCGTGGCGCCGGGCCGCGCCAAGGCCTGGGTGAGGAGGCTGATGAGTTCGTCCGAACCATTGCCCAGCACCAGGTCGCAGCCTTCCGGCATGGCAGCGTGGCGGGCCAGCGCCGCCTTCAGCAGCAGGGTGCGCTCGGCCGGGTAGCGGTTCAGCGCCACTTGGCCCAGGCGTTCGCCCAGCTCTCGCTGCAGCGCCGGCGGCAAGCGGTGCGGGTTCTCCATCACGTCGAGCTTGATGAAGCCCTCTGAAGGCTGGACGGTGTAGGGGTGCAGGGCACGGACGTCCGGGCGCACCCGGCTCAGCACCCTTTCAAGCGGGGACATCAAGGATCTCGGGGCCGGTCAGGAAGGGATTGACGATGCGCAGGCTGTCGATCTGCTGGTCGTGCTGGAGGTCTTCGGTGAGCAGATGCGTGCAGCCTAGTTGCTGAGCGGCAGCGACCATCAGCGCATCCCAGTAGCTGAGCCCCCAACGGCTCTCGATCGCCCAAGCCGACTCCACCGTCGTGTGATCGGTCAGCCAGGGCTGCCAGAGTTGGTAACGGCGCACCTCGGCGCGCGCATCGCCCGCCGACAACGCGGTGGGGAACTTCTTGCGCGCATTCCAGTAGAACTCGTGCAGCACCTGATTGCTCAACCGACCGCAGCGCCGGGTCCACAAGCCGCTGAGCCACGCCCGGGCGGCATCGCGCTTGGCAGGCACACGGTCGTCGAATGCGTAGAGCAGCACATTCGTGTCGACGAAGCAGGGCGTGGTGGCGCTCATCGCACGCTGCGGTCGTAGATTTCGTCGCGGCTCAGGTAGCGGCCGGTTGACTCGCCAAAGCTCTTGAACTCCAGCGCCTCACGCATCGCCCGCTCGTAGGCGTCGTCGTGGCGCATCTTTTCCGCCAGCAGTTCGCCGACCAGCCGCGACACGCTGGTGTTGCGCCGCGCGGCCTCCATGCGCGCCCAGTCGGCGACCGACTCTTCCATGGTGATGGTGACGTTGCGCATGGCCGCATTCTCCTACACGAACTTCGTGGACCACGAGTTTCGTGGTCCTGACGGTAGGATGTCAACTCACCAGCGGTGGCTGATCTGCAGGTGCACGCCTTGGTCTTGCAGCGAAACGTCCTCGGCCACTGGCGGGCCGTCCTGCAGGCGCTTGGCGGCCACCAGCTCCAGACTCCAGCCTCGCCAGTGCGCTGCCAAACCGAGGCCGAGGGAGCTGAGCGATGCCCAGGGCTGGCCTCGGTTGCGCAGTCGAGCGGCGTCGACGAACGGTGTGAGCGTGAAGCGTGCGTCGTCCCAGCCTTCTGGGTGCAGGGTCCATTCCAGCTCCAGGCTCAACAGCCCGCCTTCGTCGCGCACCAGGGCGTTTTCGCGCTGGCCACGCACGCTGCGCACGCCGCCGGCCGCCAGGCCGTCGTGCGCGAGCAGGCGGTCGCGCGCGACCTGCACCGTGCCGCGCACCGTGCCTTGCAAGTTCTCGCCCAGCTTGCGCACCCATTGCGCCTGGCCGGTCCAGAACAGGGTGCGCGGGGCCGGGGCGGCCTCCACGCCGACCATGGCCGCCTCCGCCAGCACATTGCTGCGCCCGCCGTTCAGGCTGGAGCGCAGCGCCAGCACCTGCGTTTCACTGCGCCAACTGGCCTCCTGCCAGAAACGCCAAAGACCTGCCTTCAGCTCCCGTCCATCGGGCAGATTGGGCACGAAGGAAAAAGGCTCTCCTAGCAAGGTGCTGCGCTGGCGGCGCCATTGGTGCTGCAGGCCGACGGCGATACGCTCGCGCGGCGTCTCGTGCAGCGCATGCGCCACCCCGAGCTCGAAACCGCGCACCCGGCTCTCGATATCCAGGCGCGCCACAGGCTCCTCCACCACGGCGGCGTCGCTGTGTTCCAGGCCGAGCTGAAGCTGCGTGGCCGGCGCGCCTGGCCACGGCAGGCGTCCATGCAGGCTGGCTTGCCGCTGGTCGCCCTTCTCCAGGGCCTGTTGCAGGTTCAAGTCCACGGTGTCGCCATGGCCGCTCAGGTTCGACAGGCTGGCGCGCACACCCACTTGCCATTCGCCCACGGAGACTGGCCGGTGGTTGTTCAACGTCGCGCTGGCTTGCCAAGGGCGCGCGCGCTCCAGTTCGACGTCGAGCACCGCCTCACCCAGTTGTTCAGCGGGCAGCAGGCGGGCATTGGCGCGCTTCACCAGCGGGTCGGCCAGCAGCAGCTGGAATCGCTCTCGCAAACGATCCATGTTGAGCACCTCGCCAGGCTGCGGGTCGAGCCGCGCCCGCACATAGCGCTCGCTGAGACCGCCGAGCCCGCGTAGCTCCATGCCGACCAGTCGGCCCTCGACCACGCGAACGCGCAGCGCGCCGGACAGGTTTTGCTCGGGCTGCAGCAGCACGCCGGAGTTCAGGTAGCCGCGCTCCACATAAGCACGCGTGAGCGCCTGGCGCAGCAGTTCGATCTGCGCTTCGTCCAACTCTCTCCCCAGCCAAGGCGCCGCCACGGCTTCCAGCAATGCCGTGGGCAGTGCGCGGTTGCCCTCGATCTGCAAGCGTTCGATCGGGCGCGGGGCCGCCGCCGCCATCAGCGGCAGCGCCAGACTCAGCCAAACAAGGATTCTCATGAGCACGCTCCCGGCACCCCTGCGACTGGTCCCGCCGCCTGAACAGGCGCGCCA
>JAFLDE010000008.1 GCA_017302655.1 Burkholderiales bacterium | reverse complement strand
TCGGGTATTGGCCCAGGCAGAGGATGAATCGGTTCCGCTGCTCGAGCGTCTGCGCGAATACGCCCGGCGGCTGCCGGCGGCGCACCCGCTGCGCCATCGCATCGAGCGCCTGGGCTGAGCGGCACCCCCCCCCGCAGGGGCGGTTGCGGGGCCTTTGCAAGGCCCCGCGCCGCCCTTGATAGGTCGCGGCCCCGAACTCCGTTGAGCACCAAGAGGGCCATCTGGCCCGCTCACCCACGGAGTCCACCATGCACCGACTTGCCATCCGTCCTCTCGCCCTGGCCTGCCTCGCCGCACTCGCTGGCGCCGCCCTCACACCCCCAAGCCAGGCCGCGCCCACCCTGGTGTGGAGCGGCCGGGGCACCACCAACGGCGTGGCCGACCGCGATCCGGTGACCGGGCTCACCAACTGGGGCTTTGACCTGCCGGAGCGCAACGTGCCGGCCCACCTCGTGTTTGACGGCTTCCTGCGCACGCGCCCGGTGGTGGACATGGTGGGCTTCAGCGCGCAAAGCATCAGCTTTGCCGCCGGTGCGGCCAGCTTCGACATCAGCGGTGGCATGGTCAACAGCTACGGCGACATCGTGAACCACAGCCTGCGCCGCCAGACCATCAGCGCGCAACTCAAGGTGCACGCCAACCAGCGCTGGGAGGGCGGTCCGCAGGGCCTTCACGTGACGGGCGAGTTTCTGCAGGCGGGCGGTCGTTTGACCGTCGGCAAGGGGGCCGTGCTGCGGCCGAGCTCGACGCAGCTGACCAACGGCACGCTGGTGCTGCATGCAGGGGGGAGCCTGGACCTGAGCGAGGTGGACGGATTCCTCACCGTACTCGGCACACCGTCTCTCGGTCATGCCATTGAGGTGTCCGGCGTCGGGGCTGGCGCCGGCTTCAAGGCCAGCACGAACGTGAACGTGCAGCGCGGGCGCTTCTCGGTGCTGGACGGGGCCCAGGTGACGACGCGACACCTGCGCGTGAGCAAGGGTGCCTCCAACAGCGTGCTGGGCGGGGAGCTGGTGGTGCGCGGCAACGGCAGCGAACTCTTCGTCGACGGCGACCTGGACTTCGGCGGCGACAGCCTGGCGCTGGGCCGCCTGAGCGAGGGCGGGCGCCTGCGCGCGGGCGACCTGCGCATGGCCGGCGGGGTCAACAACGGCAACGGCAGCGTGCTGCACATCGAGTCGGGCGCACAGTGGATCGGCAGCCGCCTCAGCCTGGGCTGGCTGTCGCGCCGCGACGAGGCGCGATTGGAAGTGCGCCAGGGCGGCGAGATGTTCCCGCTGGAGAACGTGGTGATCGGCGCGAAGGCGCGCAGCGACGACGCCGCAGCCGTGAGCGGCCTGGTGGTGATCGACACCGGCGGGCGCTGGACGGGTGGGCAAGCCGACGTGCAGCTGGGCGTCGAGGGCGTGGGTCGCCTGGAGCTGCTCGGCGGTGGCCAGGCTGCCGTGCGGCAGCTGGCGCTCGGCACCGGCCCGCTCTCCAGCGGTCGCGGCGAGCTCCTGGTGACCGGGAGCGGCAGCCTGCTCACGGCCACCGGCCTGGAGCTCGGCCGCGGTCAGGTCGAGGTGCTGGATGGGGCGCGCCTGCAAGCCGGCCTGCTCACCCTTCGCGACGCAGCACAGGTGCGGGTGGACGGCCGCGGCGTGCTGCAGGCGGAGCAACTGCAGAGCCTGGGCGCGAGCAGCTTCCTGCAATTGGCCGGCGGCACGCTGACGCTGACCGGCACGGTGCGCCGCGAAGGCGGCCTCGACTGGCAGGCCGGCCAACTGCTGCTGAGCGATGGGGCCCGCTTCGACACGCGCACGACGCCGCTGGAGCGGGTGGGCGGCGCCGCCGACACCGAACTGCTCGTGGCCGGCGGGCACTGGCAGGCCCGTGCACTGGATCTGGGCGGCTCACGCGAGACGCGCCTGCGCATCGAGGCCAACGGCCGGCTCGAAGCGGATCGGTTGACGCTGGGTGATGGCGCCGACCGCCGCGCCCGCGCCGAGATCGCCAGCGGCTCCCCCGCTGCGGCCGGCCTGCAGGCGCGGGACCTGCTGATCGGCGGGCAGAACGGCCTTGGGGAGATGGTGGTGCAGACCGGTGGCGTGGTGCAAGTCGAGCAGGGCTGGCTGGCGCAGACCGGCGCGGTGGGGCGCCTCCAACTCGACGCCGGGGGGCGCTGGAGCGGGGAGCGCTTGGCCGTTGGCGCGCGGGGCGATCTGATCGTCAACGGCGATCTGCAGCTGGACGAATTGCAGCTGGTCGGCCGCGCCAGCCTGCGGCCGCAAGGCCAGGTGCAACTGGACACCCTGCGCCTGGACGGCGGACGGTTCGCCCAGTACGGCGGCACGCTGGCCGTGCAGCAGGTGACGGGTAGCGGCGAAGCCGAGGGGCTGCAGGCCATCCCGCGGATCACGGTGGTCAATGGCGAGGACCTGGCGCTGACGGCCGGCCAGGCCGCGGGTCCTCTGCAAGTGGAGCGTGCGGAGGTCTGGGGCGGCACGCTGCGCCTGGATTACGCGCCGCCCGTGCGCCTGGGCCTGCTCGACCTCAGCGTTGCCAACATCGTGTCGGCCAGCCCGTTGGCGCTGGGAGGCCTGAACGTCTACAACGACGCCACGATCACCGGGGACCTGTGGCTGGCGGGCAGTGCGAGCCTGGCGCGCGGAGCGCACCTGCACCTGCACGGCGACCTGAGCGGCCCCGGCGCCTTCGACAACGGCAACGCCGCCTTCAGCCGCCTCGGGGGCTATCTGCATCTGCACGGTGCGTTCCGCCCCGAGCAGCCGCAGACCCACATGGCGTTGACCGAGTTGCGCTTCGAGAGCGGGGCGAGCCTGGCGCTGGACCTGGCCGACCCGGCTCGCTTTGAGCGGCTGGCGGTACAGGGCCAGCTGGTGGCGGGTGGCACCTTGGCGCTGCACTTCGGCGGCGATGCCAGCACCTGGTCGCAGGGCGGGACCTTCGACCTGTTCGACTTCGGTGCCTGGCAGGGCAGCTTCGCCCAATGGCAGGTGACGGGGCTGGATGCCGCGCGGGTCGACTTCAGCCGCTTGGGGCTCGACGGCACGGTGCGGGTGAGCGCCGTGCCCGAGCCGGCGCCGGCCCTGTTGCTGGCAATGGGGCTGGCGGCGCTGGCGCTGCGGCGCTGCCGTGCCAGGGCCTGATAGCAAATGGCCCGGCTTTGCGTTGAAACGGGTATGGGGCGGCACGCCCCGTCCAACCAGGAGAGCCGCATGCTTGCCCGCCAACCCCTCGCCATCGCCCTGGCCGCGCTGCTCAGCAGCGCAGCCCCTGCCGCCACCCGCACCTGGGACGGCGGCGCCAACACCGCCCGCTGGGGGGCGGTAGCAGGGGGTGTCAGCAACTGGGGCTTGCACGCCTCCTTGGGGCCGGTGTTGGCCGATGGCGACCACCTGGTGTTCGCTGGCCGCCAGCGCCTGGTCAATGAGAACGACTTCAGCGCGCTCAGCGTGTCCGGCCTGGACTTCGCGCCCGGTGCCGGCGCCTTCGTCCTGCGCGGCCAGGCACTGGGCCTGAAGGGATCGCTGCGCAATTTCAGCGGCCAGCGCCAGCAAGTGAGCCTGGAGATCCGCGCGCAAACCGATCAGACCTGGGACGGAGGCAGCGGCGGCCTGCTGCTGGATGCTTGGCGGGTCGACGCCGGCCATGTGCGCCTGGCTGGCGAAATCAAGTTCAACGCCGGCTGGGCGCCGGTGATCGGCGTGAGCGGCGCGGCCCATCTCAGCGTGGCGGACGGGCGCCAAATTCGCAGCCAGGGCATCAACCTCGGGGCGGCGCAGGGCGCCGTGGGGGCGCTGTCACTCAGCGGCCAGCGCACCGAGTGGATCGCGGACGGGCCGCTGCACGCGGGGCTGACCGGTCAGGGTTGGCTGGAAGTGTCGGACGGCGCCAGCTTCAGCAGCCGTGGCGCCCTGCTGGGCCTGGGCCCCAACGGGCGCGCTTCCGAGGTGCGCGGATTGGGCTCGCGCTGGACGGTGCAGGGCGAGCCGCTGCAGGTCGGCGGCGAGGGACGCCTGCGCATTGCGGCTGGCGCGCAGCTGGCCACGCAGGGAGGGAATGTCAGTGTCAGCGGCGCTGTCACCCTGCTGGGGGCGGACAGCCAGTGGCGGGACACCGCCAGGGTTCATCTGCGCGGCGGCGAGCTGCTGGTGCGAGAAGGCGCGGGCGCGCACTTCGAAGAGCTGACGGTCGAGTCGCGTGGCCGCCTGCTGATGCAGGACGGCGGCAGCCGGCTGGATGTGCGGTCCATGCGCCTGGCGTCAGGTGGCAGCTTGCAACTGGATCGCAGCACGCAGGCTCAGGTTGCTCAGCTGCAGGGCGACGCGGGCAGCCAGCTGATCCTGCGCGGCGGGCGGCTCGAGGTGGATGCGCTGCGCCTGGCAGCCGGTTCACAGCTCGACTGGCAGGGCGGCACCCTTGCCTTGCCGGCCTTGCAACTGGGGGGCAGCGATGCGCCGATCGGTGCGCTGCTGGTGCTCGAGGACGACAGCACCCTGGCGCTGCAGGGCGAGCTGCGCGTGCTGGGCGAGGGCGTGCTCCTCATGCGCGCTGGCGCCCGCCTGCAAGCCCAGGCACTCGTGCTGGAAGGCGGCACGGTGCTGCGCCAGGGTGACGCGAGCTGGCAGCTGGCCGAGCTGGCAGGGCAGGGCCTGATCGCGGGCGGTGGCGAGGTGCAGGGGCGGCTGGACCCTTCGGGCAGCCTGCAGTTCGGCGGTGGCGATCTGCAGCTCACCGCCGGCAGCGTGCTGCGCCTGGACCTGGCCGGCGAGTCCTTCGATCGCCTCGGCGGTATCGGCCGCTTGCAGGCGGACGGGCGCATCGAACTTCACTTCGCACCCGGTGTGGCCGGCAACCGGCAGGCGCTGCGCTTCGACCTGCTGGACTTTGAGCAGATGGCGGGTAGCTACCGCATCGAGGTGCTGGGGCTGGACGCGAGCCGGGTGGATCTGAGCCGCTTCGCCATCGACGGCTCGGTCGGCGTGAGCGCCGTGCCCGAACCCTCGGCCTGGGTCTTGATGGCGGGCGGCTTGGGATGGTTGGTCTGCCGCCGGCGTGCCATGCGCTAGCCTTCGGGGGTGATGCATCAGCCTGTCAACACCGGTCTCGTCCTGATGGGAGGCGGTGCGCGCGCTGCCTACCAAGCGGGGGTGCTGCAGGCAGTGGCCCAGCTCAAGCGCGAAGCGGGTGTGCGTGGCAGCCCTTTTGACATCTTCGTGGGCACCTCGGCCGGGGCCATCAACTCGGCGGCATTGGCCTGCGTGAACGACCGCTTCGAGCTCGCGGTGGATGTGCTCGGGCAGTTGTGGGCCCAGCTCGGTGTGGAACATGTGTACCGCGCTGACGCGTTGGGTGTGATGCGCAGCGGCTCGCGCTGGATGACCATGCTGAGTGTGGGCTGGGCCATGCGCAAATGGCGGCGCACGATGCCGCGCAGCCTGCTGGACAACAGCCCGTTGCGCGAATTCCTGCAAGACCACATCCACCTGGGGCGGCTGCCTCGTTTGATCGAGCGCGGACACCTGCGCGCGCTCGCCATCAGTGGCTCCAGCTACACGACCGGCGAGCACATCACCTTCTACCAATCGCGTGAGCGCGTGGCGCCCTGGACGCGCTCGCAGCGCCGCGCGGTGCCAGGGCCGATCACCCTGGATCACCTGGTTGCTTCCAGCGCCATTCCCTTCATCTTTCCCGCCCAGCCGGTGGCGATGGCCGATGGCACGGAGTGGCTGGGTGATGGCTCGATGCGGCAAAGCGCGCCCATGTCGCCCGCCGTGCACCTGGGCGCTGAACGGGTGTTCGTGATCGGCGCCGGGCGCATGCAGGAAGCACGGCAGCAGACCGCCCAGCGCAGGCTGGATGGGGCACCGGGCCTGGCACACATCGCCGGACATGCGATGTCCAGCATCTTCCTGGACGCGCTCTCCACGGACATCGAACGCGCGCAGCGCATCAACAAGACGCTGGCGCTACTGACCCCCGAGCAGCGTGCGGGCACGCCGCTGCGGGCGATCGACGTGCTGGTGATCGCGCCCAGCCGCCGCCTGGATGAACTGGCCGGTGAGCACCAGCATGAGCTGCCGGGGCCGATCCGCGCCTTGCTCGGCGCCGTGGGCGTGCGAGGAAAAGGCAGGGCGGCGACGGGCAGCGCGCTGGCTTCCTACCTGCTCTTTGTGCCGGGGTACGTGAATGCCTTGATCGAACTCGGCGCCAAGGACGCACTCGCGCAGCGCGAGGCGGTGCGCAGCTTCTTCGGTTGGGATCGCCAGGATCAACTGCCACGTACCGGCTCAGCTCCCGGCGGGACGGATGGGTCCCTCACAGGCCGGCCCTCCTTGTAAGGTGCCCGCTCGCCGGCACTTCTTGGTCTGACACGCAGACGCGTTCCCGCGCAGCCTGAGATGTCAAAGTGGCGTCAGTTCACCGCAGGTGCGCGGCAATCCTCTTGGCAGTTGCTTCTGGGGGCTTGCAGGATCGCCGCAGCCTTTGCTTTGGATGGCCCAAGCCTCAGCGCGGGCGGCGCCGGGTCAAGGTGCCGAGCAGGCCCAGACCGGCCACCAGCAGTGCCCAATTGGCGGGCTCTGGCACCACACCGGCGGTAAAGGCGATGTTGTCGATGCCGACGTTGAATCCGTCCGGCCCGAAACCGATCAGGAAGCCGGCAGTTGAACTGGCATTGATTTCGAAGTGGCTGGGTGTCGAGCCGAGGACTGTGATGCCTTCCAGGTTCAGCACGGTGAACATGTTGGCCAGGTCGATCACCCTCACTTGCGTCATACGGTCGGCATTGGGCCAGGCGCCCAGGTCGAAGCTGTGAAGGGTCACAGCGCCTTCGATCTTGATGTAGGGATCGACCCCGCCGTAAGCGACGTTGCTCATGCCGCTGTAGGAGTCGCCCCAGAAGCTCATCGACGTCGAGGACACAGTCTTGTCGAAATAGCTCAGATTGACACCGTCGCCGTCACCATAGGACTGATTGATGTGTCGACCGTTGATGCAGGCGATCTTCGCGCCGCTGCCATCGATAGCCGCCGAGCAAATGTCCCCGTCGAAATTCAATACCGTCATGGCATGGACTGGGCCAGCGAGAAGCAGCGAGGCAGTGGCCATGATGAACTTCATGAAGCTTCCTTGGTGTCAGTAGGCAAGGGTTGGCATTTTGGCGAGCCACGCGTCGTCCGCAGCCCCCGAAGACGCGGGGGTGGCGCTTGGAGGGCCTCAATCCGTGACGCGCCAGGGCGGCAGTTCGTAGTCGCGCCACAGCGCCAGAGCTCGCAGGCCCGTTGCCGTTGCGGTGGCGGCCAGCAAGGTGGCTTCC
Source organism: Burkholderiales bacterium (assembly GCA_017302655.1). Lineage (GTDB taxonomy): Bacteria > Pseudomonadota > Gammaproteobacteria > Burkholderiales > Burkholderiaceae_C > Inhella. The sequence continues at coordinate 81,866 of JAFLDE010000008.1, read as the reverse complement.
TCGCCCCAGGCGAAGCGCACGCCGGCCACGGCCACCCAGCCTCCCGCGAAGGCACACAGCGCGTAAGGCCGGTGGTCGTGGAAGGCCGAGGGGATCTCGTTGCAGACGATGTCGCGCAGCACGCCGCCGCAGATGGCGGTCATGCAGCCCATCAGCACGGCGATCAAGGGCGGCATGCCGTAGACCAGGGCGATCTGTGTGCCACTGGCGCTGAACAGGCCCAGGCCCACTGCGTCCGGCCACTGCATGGCCCGCGCCGTGACCACCAGATGTCGGGCGCGCAGGAACAGCATGGCCAGCACGCACAGAGCCAGCAGCGCCCACACCCAGTCGCTGTGCTCCACCCAGTAGAACGGCCGGCGGTCCAGCAACACGTCGCGCAGCGTGCCGCCACCGAAGGCCGCCAGGCCGGCGACGGCGATCACACCCACCACGTCCAGGCGCTTGCGCGCCGCCGCCAGCAAGCCCGAGAGCGCGAAGGCCAGGGTGGCCAGCGCCTCGGCGGCGTTCAGCAGCGCGTCGGGGTTGAGAACCAAGCCTTCAGGCCTTCAAGCCTTGGGCGGGAACACGCGGTACCAGACGCCGTAGGCCCAGCAACCGGCGCAGAAGGCGAACGCCCACTCCAGGAAGCTGAACAGCACCAGCACGCCGGCCGGCACCTGCCAGAGCGGGCTGCCCGCCAAGGCCAGGCCCAGGGACACCGCGGCCGCCAGGAACAGCACCTTCGCAGCGAACATCTTGGCGCCCACGTCTTCCAGCTTGCCGCCCCAACCCCGCGATTCGGCCATGGCCCGCAGCCAGCGGTGCAGCGGCTCGCGGTGGTGGCCGAAAAAGCCGCGCACGAAGCCCAGCAGCACCAGCAGCAGCATCAGCCAAGGCTGTTGCAGTGCCAACGCCAGCAGGCTGATGACGCAGGTTAGGAAGGCCTCCAGTCGGATGACATGGGCGGGGACGCGGGGCAGGTCGAAGCGAAGCATGGCCTGCATTGTCTTGAATTGCCGGGCCGGCGCCTCAGATGCAGGCGTCATGGCCTGGCTGCTCCTTGTCCCACCCCTGTTGTTGGCCGCCTGGTGGCTGGTCGAGCCTTGGCAGCGTTCTGTGCGGCGCGCGCGCTGGCGGCGTGAACCCTTGCCCAGCGCCTGGCGCCGCGTGCTGCGCCGTCGCGTGCCGCTCATCGCGCGCCTGCCCGCCGACCTGCAACTGCGCCTGAAGGGCCTGATGCAGGTCTTCTTGCGCGAAAAGCGCTTCGTGGGTTGCGCCGGTCTGCGCGTCACCGAGGAGATGCGCGTGGTGGTGGCCGCCCTGGCCTGCCTGCCGCTGCTGGGCCACACGCGCGGCTACTACCCGCAGCTGGCCGAGGTGCTGATCTACCCCAGTGCCTTCGTGGCGCAGCGCAGCCATGTGGACGCGGCCGGCGTGCAGCACCAGGGCTGGCAGGCGATGAGCGGTGAGAGCTGGTCGCGCGGGCAGGTGGTGCTGGCCTGGGACGAAGTGCTGGCCGGTGCGGCCAACGCGGAAGACGGCCGCAACGTGGTGCTGCACGAGTTCGCACACCAACTCGACCAATTGAAGGGGGCCGCCAATGGCGCGCCGCCCCTGCCCGATGCCGCCGCCTACGCGCGCTGGAGCGCGGTCATGCAGGCGGAGTTCGACGCCCTGCGCAGCCGCCTGGCGCGCGGCGAGCCCGCCGGCTTGCTCGATGCCTACGGCGCCAGCGAGCCGGCTGAGTTCTTCGCCGTGGCCAGCGAGGCGTACTTCGAGCGCGGCCGCGAGATGGCGGCCCTGCACCCGGCGCTATACCGCGAACTGGCCGCCTACTACCGAGTCGACACCGCCGCCTGGCAGGCATGACCTCCTGCACCCCGCGAAGGTCCTGCCCTGCGCGGGCCGGCAGCGGCGGTAAGGTCCTGGGATGACCCCAGCCACTTTGATCGGCGCGGCAGCGCTGGCCCTGGCCATCAGCCATGGCTCCGGCGCCCATGCGCAAACCCCCAGCAAGTCTTCCTGGAACGTCAACCAGCCGCCGGGCGTGTCGCGCAACGTGCCGCTGGACGTGCGCAGCGGCAGCTGGATGGGTGTGGACGTGAGCCCCGACGGCAAGAGCCTGGTCTTCGACCTGCTCGGCGACCTGTACCTGCTGCCCCTCGCGGGCGGCGACGCCAAGCCGCTCACCACCAGCATCGCCTGGGAGATGCAGCCGCGCTGGTCGCCCGACGGCCGGCACATCGCCTTCGTCAGCGACGCCGGCGGCGGCGAGAACGTCTGGACCATGAAGGCCGACGGTAGCGAGGCCAAGGCACTAACCAGCGAGGACTTCCGCCTGCTCAACAACCCGGTCTGGCATCCGAGCGGCCAGTACATCCTGGCACGCAAGCACTACAGCGGCACGCGCTCGATGGGCAGCGGAGAGATCTGGATGTTCCACCTGCAAGGTGGCAAGGGGGTGCAGCTCAACGAGAAACCGACCTGGCAGAAGGATCTTGGCGAGCCCGCGGTCTCGCCCGATGGCAGGCACCTCTACTACTCGATGGACGCCACGCCGGGTCGGGTGTTCGAGTACAACAAGAACAGCAACGCCGAGATCTTCCGCATCATGCGGCAGGACCTGCGCGACGGCTCCAGCGAGCCCTTCGTGCAGGGCCCGGGCGGTGCGATCCGGCCCACGCCTTCACCGGATGGCCGCTACCTGGCCTTCGTGCGCCGCGCGCGAGACGGCCAGGACGTGCAGCAAAGCCTGCTCTTCTTGAAAGACCTGCGCAGCGGGCGTGAGTGGGCGGTGAACGCGGCAGGCCTCGGGCCGCTGGAGCGCGACCTGCAGGAGGCCTGGTCCATCCACGGCGTCTACCCCGGTTTCGCCTGGACGCCGGACGCCAAGCGCATCGTCGTGTGGGCGCGCGGCAAGCTGTGGAACGTCGACCCCTTCGCCACGCCGGCGCAGGCCCGCGAGATCTCCTTCCGCGTGCAGCACCAGCGCGAGGTGCGCGAGCCCCTGCGCGTGGTCACCGAAGTGGCGCCCGAGCGCTTCCCGGTGAAGCAGCTGCGCTGGGTGCAGACCTCGCCCGATGGCCGGCAGGTGGTGTATTCGGCGCTGGGCCACCTCTACCTGAAGACCTTGCCCGACGGCCAGTCGCGCCGGCTGACCACGCAGAACGAGCACTTCGAGCTCTACCCGAGCTTCTCGCGCGACGGCCGCCACCTTGTGTATTCGACCTGGCACGACGAGCGCCTGGGCCACGTCATGCTGCGCGAGCTGGCCAGCGGCAAGGAGCGCCGGCTCACCGAGCAGGGCGGCAAATACCTGCATCCGCGCCTGAGCCCGGACGGCCGGCGCATCGCCTTCACCAAGCTGCGCGGCGGCTACCTCACCACGCCCTGGCAGGGCCTGGGGCAGGGAGTGTTCGTGCAGCGCGCCGACGGCCAGCCGGGCGAAGGTCTGGTGCGCATCAGCCGCGACGGCCACAGCCCGCAATGGGGCCTGGACAGCGAATCGCTGTTCTTCACCCGCTACGCCTCGACCGGCGAGGTCGACGGCCACCACAAGCTGCTGCGCGTCGATCTGTCTGAGCGCCAGGAGCTGGAAGTGGCACGCAGCGAGTTCGCGAGCGAGTTCGCGGTCTCGCCGGACGGGCGTTGGCTGGGCTTCGTCGAGCGCTTCCGCACCTACGTCGTGCCCTTGCCGGCCAGCGGCAAGTCCATCAGCCTGTCGGCCAAGACCGACAGCCTGCCGCAGCGCCAACTGGACGCCAACGCCGGTGAGTCCCTCCACTGGAGCGGCGACAGCCGCCAACTGCGCTACGCCCTGGGCGAGCAGCTCTTCACCGTGCCGCTCGACAGCGCCTACGAGAAGGGCTTCAAGCCCAGCGAGCAGGGGCAGGCCATCGGCTTCCAGCAGGCCATGGCCAAACCCTCCGGCCGCACCGTCTTCGTGGGCGCGCGCATTGTCACCATGAAGGGCGACGAGGTGATCGAGGACGGCGTGCTCGTCGTCGAAGGGGATCGCATCACCGCGGTGGGCCGGCGTGGCCAGGTGGCCGTGCCGGCGGGAGCGCGCGTCGTCGAAGCCGCCGGCAAGACCCTGGTGCCCGGTTTCATCGACGCCCACTGGCACGGCGCCATGGGCGAGACGCAGTTCATCCCGCAGCAAAGCTGGGTCAACCTCGCCAGCCTGGCCTTCGGCGTGACCACCCTCCACGACCCGAGCAACCGCACCAGCGACATCCACACCCAGGCCGAGATGCAGCGCGCCGGCCTGCTGGTGGCGCCGCGCATCTTCAGCACCGGCACCATCCTCTACGGCGCGAAGTCAGACTTCATGGCGGTGGTCAACAGCTATGAGGACGCGCTCAGCCACCTCAAGCGCATGAAGGCCTCGGGCGCGATCAGCGTCAAGAGCTACAACCAGCCTCGCCGCGACCAGCGCCAGCAGATCGTCGAAGCGGGCCGGCAGACCGGCATGAACGTGGTGCCCGAGGGCGCGTCCCTGTTCCAGCTGAACATGAACCAGATCGTCGACGGCCACACCACGGTGGAGCACGCGCTGCCCATCGCCAAGGTCTACGAGGACGTGGTGCAGCTGTGGTCCGCGCAGCAGGTGGGCTACACGCCGACCCTCAACGTTGGCTATGGCGGCCTGGACGGCGAACACTACTGGTACGCGCACACCGACGTGTGGCGGCACCCGCTGCTGTCGAAGTACGTGCCGCCCACGCTCTTGCAGGCGCGCGCGGTGCGCCGGCCGGTGGCGCCGGAGACCGACTACAACATCCTGCAGGTGGCCAAGACGGCCGTGCAGCTGATGCGCGCCGGCGTGAAGGTCAGCATCGGCGCGCACGGCCAGCGCGAGGGCCTGGGCGCGCATTGGGAGATGTGGATGCTGGGCCTGGGCGGCGCCACGCCGCTGGAGGCGCTTCGGGCCGCCACGCTCAATCCGGCGCAGGTGCTGGGGCTTGACAAGGACCTCGGCTCGCTGGCGGTCGGCAAGCTTGCTGATGTGGTGCTGATCGACGGCGACCCGAGCCGCGACATCCGCCAGTCCGACCGCGTGCTGCAGGTCATGCAAGGCGGCCGCTTGTTCGACGCGGCGACGATGAACGAGGTCGGTGCCAAACCGCGCAAGCCCTTGTTCTTTGAAGGCGCTGCCAGCCGCGTGCCGATCGACGAAGACCTCCTGAGCGAGGCGCTGGGGCATGGGCACGCCTGCGTGCACTGATCCCACCGCGCTCGGGCTGCGGCCCGTGGCGGTTCGCGCGCTGGCGGCGATGCTGGGCGCCTTGCTGGTCGCGTGCGGGGGAGGGGGCGGAGGCGCCGCTCCTGCAGCGCCTGCACCGCCCGCGCTTCCACCGAGCGACGGCGGCCTGGACGACCCGACGGTCTACTCCTCGGCGCCGGATGCGTCGCTGCCGGGCTTTGTCGAAGCCTCGGTGATCACCGAGCACAGCCTGCAACTGGACGGGCAGCGGTTGGCCTACCGCGCCACGGCCGGCCACTTGATCGCCCGGGAACTGGGGGGCGCCGAGCGGGCGCAGGCGGCGGTCTTCTACGTCGCCTACACACGCCCCGGCCTGGACGCTGCCACCCGCCCCGTCACCTTCTTCTACAACGGCGGGCCGGGCTCGGCCTCGGTCTGGCTGCAACTGGGCAGCTTCGGGCCGCGCCGTTTGGTGAGCGGGGTGCCGGCGACCTCCGCGCCGCGCCCCTTTCCGCTGGTGGACAACGCCGACAGCCTGCTCGGTGTGAGCGACCTGGTGTTCGTGAACGCGGTGGGCAGTGGGCGCTCGCAGGCCATCGCGCCTTTCACCAACCGCAGCTTCTGGGGCGTGGGCACCGACGCCGCGCTGTTCCGCGACGCGGTGCGGCGCTACCTGGCCGCCAACGGCCGCAGCAACTCGCCTCTCTTCCTTTATGGCGAGAGTTACGGCGGACCACGCAGTGCCGTACTGGCGAGGCGCCTGCTGGAGGCGGGGGTGCGTGTGGACGGTGTGGTGCTGCAAAGCCCGGCCATGGACTACCACAGCAACTGCGGCGTGGGCAACGCAGCAGCGTCCTGTGCGCCGTACTTCCCCAGCTACGCGGCCACCGCCGCGTGGCACCAGGGCATGGACGCCGGAGCCTTCGAGCCCTGGGTGGCCGACAACCAGCGCTTCACCGACCAGCAGTGGGCACCGGTGCTGGGCGAATTCCTGCTCGGCCGCGCCTTGCCGCCGGCACCGCTGCTGGCCGAGCTGGGCCAGCGCAGCGGCGTGCCGGCCGCCACCTGGCAGGTCACGCCCAATCTCGGCCCGACGCGCTACCGCGAGCTGCTGCGGCCGGGCGAACTGCTGGGCCGTTACGACGCGCGCATGCGCGCGCCGCTGGGCTCGGCGCTGGCGTCCGAAGGGGACCCGTCGCAGACCTGGCTCACCGACTCCTTCGTGCAGGGCATTGCCCAGCACCTGGGGCAAGAGCTGAAGTACCGCAACGCTTCGACCTACGTGCTCTTCAGCAATGCCATCCAGTTCTGGGACTTCCGCCATGAAGGCCGTTCGCTGCCTGACACGATCCCCGACCTGGCGGTGGCCTTGAACCTGAACCCGCAGTTGCGCGTGCTGGCGGTGAGCGGCGTGCAGGATCTCGCCACACCCTTCCACCTGACCGCTCTGGACTTGGCCCGGCTTGCCAACCCGCGCGTGCGCGCAATGCATTACCAGGGCGGGCACATGAGCTTTCTGGACGACCAGACCCGGCCGCGCCAGCGCGCCGACCTGCAAGCCTTCTACGCGGAGGCACTGGCCAACCGAACGGCGCAGGCGGTCAGCGCACCGCAGCGGCAGCGGGCGGACGCTTCCAAGGCGGAGCCGGACCGTGCCGGCACCCCGCAGCTGCCCGGTTTTCGCCGCCCCACACCGCTGGAGCCGGCGCTGCACGGCCTGCCCTGCGACCCCTGCGTGCCGCCGCGCTGAAGGCGATCAGCCGGCGGCCGCCTGGCGCAGCGCCTGCTCGAACACCTCGACCGGTTGGCCGCCACTGACCAGCAGACGGCGATTCAGCACCACCGCCGGTACGGCCTGGATGCCGGCTTGGCGCCAAAAGGCCTGGGCCTCGCGCACGGCCTGCAGGTGCAGGTCGCTGTCGATGACCCGCTCGGCATCGCGAAGTCCGACTTCCAGGGCCGCCTCGCGCAGCACCTCGACGCTGCCAGGGTTCTGCCCTTCGCCGTGATAGCGCCGCAGCAGCGCGTGCTTGAGCCGGCGCTGCAAGTCCGGGCCCTGCTCGCCGGCCTCGTGCAGCAGGCGGTGGGCAGCAAAGGTGTTCCAGATTCGTGAACGGTTGCCGAAGTGAAAACCCAACTCGGCGCCGCGTTCGCGCAGGCGCTGCTGGTTGACGGCGATCTGCTCGGGCGAGATACCGTACTTGGCCTGCAGGTGCGGCACGATGTCCTCTCCCTCGGGCGGCATGGCTGGGTTCAGCTCGAAGGGCTGGAAGCGGATCTCGGCGGCCAGCTCGGTGTTCCCCAACGCTGCTTCGAGCGCGTGCAGGCCGATGGCGCACCAGGGACAGGCGATGTCGGAGACGAAGTCGATCTGGATCATGGGGTCATGCTGCCTTGGCGCTCGCCAGCTTGGCCAGCAGTTCGGCCTCGCGCTCTGGCTTCAGCCCGGCACGCAGCGGCGCGACCCGGCGCTTCTCATCCTGCTGGGCCCACCAGGCCATGAAGGCTTGGGTGGTGTCGGCCACGGTGCGGAAGCTCAGCCCCTGCGCCACGGCGCGGGCATTGCTGCGGCGGTGAAAGCCTGCCGTAGCCCCATCGCCGGGCACCCAGACCGGCAGATCACCCCATGCGGAGACCTTGTGCTTTTGCAGGAAACTGGTGCTTGCCTCCACCCATTCGGCCGTGCTGCCCAAGGAAGACCGCATCTGTTCGAGCATCGAGCCCATGGACAGGGTCTGCGCCGGACCGAAGGCGTTGAAGCGACCAGCCGCGCGCTGCTCGGCCATGCGCACTGTCCACTCCGCGAGGTCGCGGGCATCGATGAACATCACCGGGTCGGCTAGCGGCGGGGTCAGCACCCGGCTCCCGCGCTGCACGCGCAGCGGCCAGTAGCTGAAGCGATCGGTTTCGTCACCCGGGCCGACGATGAGCCCGGGGCGGATGACGGTGCAGTGCGCTTCACCGAACTGGCGAGCGGCTTCGCGCTCCACCTCGGCCTTCAGCGGGCCATAGAGGGCCATGTTGGCGCGCAAGGCGGTCATGGTTTCGGCCATGGCGTCGGGGCCGGTGTAGCGGTGCAGCGGGGCGTTCTCGTCCTGACCGGGCTCGCGGTCGCTGGCGTAGACCGACAGCGTGGAGATGCTGATGAAGTGGCCGACCTGGCCCTTGAGCACGGCCGCTGCGTCGCGCACCCAATGGGGCACGCTGCTGGGGTTGTCGATGCAGACGTCCCACTGGCGGCCGCGCAAGGCGGCGTAGTCGTTCTTGTCGCGGTCTCCCACCAATTCCTCGACGGCCGCCGGCCATTCCTTGGGCCGGCGGCCGCGGTTGAACAAGGTGACCTGGTGCCCACGCGACAGCGCGTAGCGGACCTGATGCGGCCCGGTCAAGCCGGTACCACCGAGGATCAATAACTTCATGGGGCGAGGCGCCGGCGTGGCGCATGCGGCCAGGATGGGGGCGGCCAGCAAGGGAGTGGCCAGCATTCGGCGACGCTTGGGGTTCATCGGGGGCAGGGCAGGGCGGTGAGGCAGGCTACGCTAGCGTCTGCACCCACTCATGACCATCCGTCATGCCACCCGGGAAGGAACGATGAGCAGCGAACGCAATCTGGGCGACAGCTTTCAGCAGTATTTCGAGATCTTGCCGGCGCTGGACAAGGATTCGCGCGAGGATGTGTTTCGCATTCGCCACGAGGTGTACTGCCGTGATCTAGGCTGGGAACCGATACGCGAAGACGGGATGGAGACCGACGCGTATGACGCACAGTCGGTGCACCTGCTGCTCAAGCACCGCGCCAGTGGCATGTTGGTGGGCTGCACGCGCCTGGTGCTGGCGGATCCCGCCAACCCCGCTGCGCTGTTGCCGTTCGAAAAGAGCTGCGCTGAAGTACTGGACCGCAGCCGCTTCGATCCGGCGGTGCTGCCGCGGGACAAGTTGGGCGAGATTTCACGCCTTGCGGTGATGCGCGAATTCCGCCAGCGCAAGGGCGAACAGCAATCGGCACTGGCGCTGTCCGACGACGACTTCGAGCCACGCGGTCCGCAGTCGCGCTTCCCGTTCATCCCGATGGGTCTCTACATGGGCGTGGCCTGCGTGGCGGTACGCCTGGGCATTGAATACAACTTCCTGCTCACGGAGCCACGCCTGGCGCAGCACTTCGCGCGCATCGGCCTGGCCATTGAGCCGGCCGGAGGTGAGATCGAACACCGCGGTGTGCGCTCGCCCTGGCTCTTGCGCGCGACCGAGGTGATTCCGAACCTGCGTCCGTTGGTGCGCTCGATGTACGACGTGATCCAGCAGAGCGTGGATCAGGCTTTCGCGCGAGCGGCTTAGGGCTTGCTACCGACCCATCAGTAACAGGCCCTAGTAAAGCAGCAGGCTGACCCAGTACGCGACGGCGGCCATGAAGGCCGCGGCCGGGATGGTGAAGATCCAGGCCCAGACGATGTTGCCGGCCACGCCCCAGCGCACGCTGCTGGCGTTGCGCGTGCTGCCCACGCCGACGATGGCGCCGGTGATGGTGTGCGTGGTCGACACCGGAATGCCCAAGGCGGTGGCCAGGAACAGGGTCATGGCACCACCGGTCTCGGCACAGAAGCCGCCCACCGGCTTCAGCTTGGTGATGCGCTGACCCATGGTCTTGACGATGCGCCAGCCGCCGAACAGGGTGCCCAGGCCGATGGCCGCGTAGCAGGACACGATGACCCAGGTGGGCGGCGTCTTGTCCCCGGCGGCTGTGTAGCCGGTGGCGATGAGAAGCATCCAGATGATGCCGATCGTCTTTTGGGCGTCGTTGCCGCCGTGGCCCAGGCTGTAGGCGCCGGCACTCAGCAACTGCAGGCGGCGGAACCATTTGTCCACGCGGACCGGCCGCTGTCGCCGACAGATCCAGGCCACGAGCACCATCATCAGGCTGCCCAGAAGGAACCCGAGCGTCGGCGACACAAAGATGAACAGCACCGTCTTCAGGATACCGGCGGCGAGCAAGGCACCCACGCCGGCCTTGGCGATCACGGCGCCGACGATGCCGCCGATCAGCGCATGCGAACTGGAGCTGGGGATGCCGTACCACCAGGTGATGACGTTCCAGGCGATCGCCCCGCACAGCGCGCCAAACACCGCATGGGTGTCGACGATGCCCGGCTGCACGATGTTCTTGCCGATCGTGGTCGCAACGCTCAGGTGAAAGACGAAGATGGCGACGAAGTTGAAGAAGGCTGCGAAAGCCACCGCCTGCCCGGGCTTGAGCACGCCGGTGGAGACCACGGTGGCGATGGAGTTCGCCGCATCGTGGAAGCCGTTCATGAAGTCGAACAGCAGCGCCAAGGTGACCAGCATGATCACCACGTAGAGCGCGGATTGCGCGTTATCCATGGAACCGATCTCCGTAGGTCATGGAGAGCAAGCACGCAAGGCGCTTGAACGATCAAGCGGCCACCGTGGAGCGGGCTCGGCCCGGCCACTGGTGGCGCCCCCTTGAGGGGGCCGGCAAGGCCGGTAGGGGGGGAGCCTCATGAGTTTTCGAGAATGATGCCTTCGACGACGTTGGCGACGTCTTCGCAACGGTCGGTGATCTTCTCCAGCAACTCGTAGATGGCCTTGAGCTTGATGAGCTCCCGCACATCGGTCTCCTCGCGGAAGAGGCGAGACAGCGCCATGCGCATCACGCGGTCGGCGTCGCCTTCGAGTTGGTCGATCTCGTCGCAGGTCTTGAGCGCCGCCTCGATGGTGCCCTCGTTGTCCAGTTTGCTCAGCAGGCGCACCACGTCCCGCACGCGCTCGCAGCATTTCTGGCTGAGCTCGGTCAGACGGACGATCTCTTCGGTGGTGTGGCGCACGTCGTACAGCGCCATGGTCTCCGCCGAGTCCTGGATCAGGTCGGCCACGTCGTCCATGGTGTTGATCAGCGCATGGATCTGGTCGCGGTCGATCGGCGTGATGAAGGTAGTGTGGATCTGCCGGTTCACCTCATGGGTGACCCGGTCGGCCGCATGCTCGGCCTTGTCCACCGCCTCGGTGTACTTGACGCGCAGCTCTGCGTTTCCATAGTTCGCCACCAGTTGGCTGAAGGCCTGGGCGGCGAGCACGATCTGGTCGGCGTGGTCGTTGAACAGCGCGAAGTAATTGGCCTCTTTGGGCAGCAGCTTGCCGAACAGCATCGGGGTCTCCTGGAACTCCGCGACCCTGTGACGGAAGGGTGACAGTCGCGAAGGGGCGGGAGTGTAGAGGCCCCAAATGATGTGTGGTTTTCAGGCGTAGTAAGCCTCTACGGCGCCCTTCAGTTTGATCAGCAGCGGGCGACCCTTGCGGTCCAGCGTGCGGCCCGCCGGCACCTTGATCCAGCCTTCGCTGACGCAGTATTCCTCGACGTCCTGGCGTTCCTTGCCGTTGAAGCGGATGCCGATGGCGTGTTCGCAGACTTCTCGATGGAAGTGCGGGCTGCGCGGGTCGACGCTGAGATGGTCGGGCAGGGGTGGGCGGGTGGTGTCGCTCATGTTCAGAAACCGAAGGGAATGTTGAAGGCGAAGAAGGCCAGCAGCAGGGCCGTCCAACTGACCAGGAAGGCCACGGTGTAGGGCAGCATGGTGACGATGAGGTCGCCGGCCGTGAAGCTGGGCTGGTAGCGGCGCATGAAGGCCAGCACCACACCCGCGTAGACCATCAAGGGGGTCACGATGTTGGTGCTGGAGTCGGCCACGCGGTAGGCGGCCGCCACCACGTCGGGCGTCATGGCCGGATTCACCTGGTAGAGCATGGGCACGAAGATCGGACCGAGCAGCATCCACTTGGAAGTGAGCCCGCCGATGACGAGGTTGATGGTGGCGGTGAGCAGCACGAAGCCGACCAGCAGCAGCAGCGGCGCTCCTTGCAAGCCCATGCCGAGCAGTGCCTTCGCACCCAGGGCGGTGAGCAAGCTGCCCAGCCCGGAGTGATTGAGCAGCGCCAGGAAGTTGTAGCAAAAGAAGGTCAGGACCAGCACATAGCCCATGGTGTTCAGCGAACCCACCATGGCCTGCACCACGTCCATGCTCTTCTTGAAGCGTCCGGCAGCGACGCCGTAGGCCGTGCCGGTGATCACGAACACCAGCGAGATGAGCAGGATGACGTTGTTCAGATAGGGCAGCACCTCGCGGCCGTCCTTGTTGGTGAAGGCGGCCAGGGGGCCAGCGATCAGGCCCCAAAGCACCAGGCCGGCCACCGGCAGCGACCAAAGGGTGGCACGCAAGCCGCGGCGCTCGGCATCGTTCAGCTGCAACTCGCCCAGATCCACCCCTTCGGGCAGGGTGAACGGCTGGTGGGCGAAGCGCTTCTCCACAAAGGCCTTGGTGACCCATGCCCCCACGCCGGCCAGCAGAAAGGTGCTGACCACGATGAACCAGTAATTCATGGTCGCCGCATTCAGCGGGGTGCCATCCGCGCGGGTGAAGGGAATGCCCTGGGCCTCGGCAAAGGCCTTGGCGTTGTTGCCGACGATGACGTCGATCGGCGTGCCGGGAATGAGGTTGGCACTGAACCCAGCCGATACGCCGGCGAAGGCCGCCGCCATGCCGATCAAGGGGTGCTTGCCCAGCGAGGCGTAGAGCATGCCGGCGAGCGGGATCAGGATCAGGTAGCCGGCATCGGTGGCCAGCGAGCTCATGATGCCCAGAAAGACCAGCAGGAGGCCCAGGAAGCGCTCGGGAATCATGTGCCCGGCGCGCTTGATGAGCGCGCTGAGCAGGCCCCCGTTCTCGGCCACGCCGATGGCCATCATGACGATCAGGATCACCGCCATCACGCCGCCGCCGAAGCCCAGCCAGTTCTGCAGCAAGGCGTTGTCGAAGATCCAGCGCACCTGCTCGGCTTCGAACAGCGGCTTGATGGCCTGTTCAACCGGCTGCCCGCCCGCCCCTTGTGTGGTGAAGCGATGACCGCCCATCAGGCCACCGATGGCGAAGGTCAGCGGCCACAGCACCATGAAGATCAGCACCGGGTCGGGAATCTTGTGACCGACGCGTTCGATCCAGCCGGCAAAGCCGCTGGCTGGGGTAGGGGAGGAAGGGGTGGCACTCATGCGAGGGCTTCCGGGCGACAAAAGGGCGCGAGTGTCGCCCAGGCGAGGTTCAGAACGCCAGGTAACGCCCGGGCCGATGGTTGATGGCCAGCGCAGCATTCATGGCCGCTGCGGCCAGCACCGACAGCAGCAAGCGCTGCAGGTCCAGCCAGGGCCAGGCGGCGAGCAGGATGGTGGCGTCGAGCCCCAGTTGCACCCAGCCGGCACGCCAGCCGAAGCGGTCCTGGCACCAGAGCACCAGAAGGTTCAGGCCGCCCAGCGAGGCCCGGTGCCGGAACAAGATGACGAAGCCAACGCCGACCAGCAAGCCGCCCGCCACAGCCGCGAAAAGGGGCTGCACGCTGGCCAGCTTCAACCACTGCGGCAACCAGCCCGAAAGCAGCGCCAGCAGACTGACCGCGGCCAAAGTCTTCACTGTGAAGCGCGCCCCCATGCGCCGCCACGCCAGCCAGTAGAAGGGCAGGTTGATGGCGAAGAAGAGGACGCCAAAGGGCCAGCCGCTCACATAGTGCAGCAGGAAGGCCAGGCCCACAGTGCCTCCCGTCATCAGCCCGGCTTCGCGGAACAGGGTCAGTCCCAGCGCGACCAGCAAGGTGCCGGTCAGCAGGGCCTGGGCGTCTTCGTACAGGCGGTGGCGCTGCGCGGCAGGCGGGTTCATGGGCCGCGCAGCAGGTCGGTTGTGAAGTGCCTCAACGGCCCAGGGTGGTGAAGCGCGCTTCGGGCTTGTCGTCCGAGCGGTGCGTGGTCGTCACGTTGGCCTTCATCGCCCAGGGGCGCACCTGGTAGTGGATGGGCACGAAGAAGGCCTCGTCGCGGATGCGCGAGAGCGCGGCGTTGATGAGGGCGTTGCGCTTCACCGGCTCGATCTCGGTCTTGATGTCGTCGATCAGGGTGTCGAGCCGGCCGTCGCTGAGCCGGAAGTAGTTGTAGTTGCCGTCGGCGCCGCCGGCGCGCGTACGGGCCAGACTTTGCAGTACGTAGAGCGCGTCGTAAGTGGGCACGCCCCAGCCGTAAAGGAAGAACTGGAACTGGAAGCCCTGGATCTTCGGCGTGTAGGTGCTGAAGCTCTCGGTCTGCAACTTGGCCTTGATGCCGATGCGTGCCCACATGGCGACGAGGGCCTGGCAGATCTCCTCGTCGTTCACGTAGCGGTTGTTCGGGCAGTTGAAGGGCAGCTCAAAACCCTGCGGGTAACCGGCCTCGGCCAGCAGGGCCTTCGCGCGCTCGGGGTCGGCCTTGGGCACGACATCGAGCTCCTTGTTGTAGCCGTTGACCCCAGGCGGCACCATCAGGCCGGCGGGTTGGCTCAGGCCGCGCATGATCGCGCGCTGGATGCCGGCACGGTCGATGGCCAGGCTGACGGCCTGGCGCACGCGCTTGTCCTTGAAGGGGTTGCCCTTGACGGTGCTGTTGCGGATTTCGTCGCTGCCCTGGTCGAAGGCGATGAAGATGGTGCGCACCTCGTTGCCCTGGATGACCTTCAGGCGCTTGTCGCTGCCCAGCTTCTGCGCGTCTTGCGTGGGCACGTCGGTGACCAGATCGACCTCGCCGGAGAGCAGCGCAGCGATGCGCGTCTGGTCGCTCTTGATGGGCGAGTACAGGACTTCCTTCGCATTGCTCGCGTTCTTGGCGTCCCACCAGTTTGGATTGGCCACCATGGTGATGCGCTGCTCGGGCTGCCAGCTGGTGATGCGGTAAGGCCCGGTGCCCATGCTGTTGCGCGTGGCGTAGGTCTCTTCCTTGTTTGCCACATTGGGCGGTGCCACCGTCTTGTTCTTCTCGGCCCAGGCCTTGCTCATCATGCGGAAGTCGACGATGGTGCGCGTGAGGATGGGGTTGGGCGCCGAGAGGATGAAATCCACCGTGTGGCTATCGATCTTCTTCACCTCGGTGACCCCGGCCACGAAGGCCTGCAGCGTGCTGGTGGGCGACTTGATGCGGTTGAAGCTGAACACCACGTCGTCGGCCGTGAACGGGCTGCCGTCGTGGAATTTCACGCCCTTGCGCAGGTTGAAACGGATCTGCGTCGGGCTGATCTGCTTCCAGTCGGTGGCCAGCGCGCCTTCCACCTGGTAGTCGCGGGTGTAGCGGGTCAGGCCTTCGTAGGTGTGCTGCAGGATGGCGCTGGTGGTGCTGTGGTTCTGGCTGTGCGGATCCTGGGTCAGGATGTCGTTCTGCGCGGCCCAGCGCAGGGTTTGGGCCGAGGCGGGCATCAGGACGGCGAAGGTGAGCAAGCTGGCCAATGGCAGGCGTTTCATGGGCAGGGGCACTCCGTGGTGAATGGGCCGCATGCTACCGACGCGGGCCAGCGGGAAGTTCAGGGCTTGGTCGGCACCGTCGTCAGGCGCAGCCAGGGTTGGTCGGTGACGCGATGCACGGTGGTCACGCCCGGCTTCATGGCCCAGGGGCGCATCTGGTGGTGCAGGGGGATCAGCCACATCTGTGCCTTGGCGCGCTGCTGGGCTTCAAGCACCAGGGCGGTGCGCTTGGCGGCGTCCATCTCGATGCGGGCGGCGTCGATCAACGCGTCCAGTGCCGGGTCGCTGATGCGGCTGTAGTTGCCCAATCCTTCCTTGCCAGCCTGGGTGCGCAGCACGCTGGTGAGCGTGTGGTGGGCATCGAGCACGGAGTTGCCCCAGCCGGCCAGGAACACGCCCATCTCGCGGTTGCTCATGCGGTTGCTGTAGCTGCTGAAGGGTTCCGTCTTCAGCTTGGCGCGAATGCCGATGCGTGCCCACATGGGCACGATGGCGGTGCACAACTCCTCGTCGTTGACGTAGCGGTTGTTCGGGCATTGAAAGCTGATTTCGAAGCCCTGTACATAGCCGGCCTCGGCCAGCAGCTGGCGTGCACGCTCGGTGTCTGGCGGGGCAGGGGCGTCCAGCGCCTTGTCGTAGCCCTGCACGGCGGGCGCGACCAAAGTGGCGGCGGGCGTCGACAGGCCCCGCATGACGACGCGTTGCAGCGCATTACGGTCGATCGCCAGTGAGAGCGCCTCGCGCACGCGGGCATCCTTGAAAGGGTTCTTGGCGACGACGCTGGTCCCTGGGGCGGTTTCGCTGCCCACGTCCATGGCGACGTAAATCGTGCGGGCCTCGTTGCCGTCCAGAACCTTCACGCCGGCTTGGCTGCGTAAGCGCGCGACGTCCTGCGTGGGCACGTCGGAGAGCAGGTCGACCTCGCCCGACATCAAGGCAGCGATGCGCGTCTGGTCGCTCTTGATGGGCATGTAGATAGCTTCCTTGACGTTGGAGGCGTTCTGCCGATCCCACCAATCGGCGTTCTGCTCCAGGGAAAGGCGGCTCTCCGGTTGCCAGCTGGTGACGCGGTAGGGGCCGGTGCCGTTGGCGTGGCGAACCGCGTATCCCTCTTCGCCCTGGCGCAGGCTCGGTGGACTGACGGCCTTGTGTTTCTCCGCCCAGGCGCGATTCATGATGAAGAAGTTCGTCATCGTGCGCAGCAGGGCCGGATTGGGCGCGTCGAGCATGAAGTCCACGGTGTGGCTGTCGACCCTTCGCACTTCGGCCACGCCTTGCAGATAAACGCCGGTGCGCGCGTTGGGATGCAGCGCGCGGCGGTGGCTGAAGACCACATCGTCGGCGCTGAAGGGGCTGCCGTCGTGGTACCTCACGCCCTTGCGCAGCTCGAATCGGATCTGCTTGGGGCTGATCTGCGTCCAGCGTGTGGCCAGGGCGGGTTCCAGCTGGTAGTCGCGGTTGAATCGCACCAGCGGCTCGTAGCACTGGCCCAGCAGGGCGTTGGTGGTGCCATGGTCGGCGGCATGAGGGTCCAGGGCCAGGATGTCGGCCTGGCCAGACCAGCGCAGTGTTTGCGCCGGTGCCACCAGCGGCACACACAGTAGCGCGGCAGCCAGCGCGGCACGCCAGCGGGGGAGGGTGGGTTTCATGGTGAGCCTTCCGAAGCAGGCGGGCACTCTAGGCAGTGCCCGCGCACCGGCTGGCTAGGGGCTTCCCGTGAGCTCGATGCGCGCATCGCATCCACCCATGCCGGCGGCAATCCAGCGCGCGGCGAGTGGACGAAGCAGGCGGTCGAGCAGGGGCCAGCGGCTTCCCAGCAGGTGCTCGCTGCTGCTGCGCAACATGCCGCAGTGGTAGCGCCTTTCCTCAGCCTGCCATTCCACCGCTAGGCAGGCACCTTGCCGTCGCCGGCTCACCAGCATGCCCAGCGGGCAGGGTTCGGCCAGGCAGCAGACGCCGCAGCCATTGCAGGGTGCGCCGAAGTCTGGCTTGACCGGCGCTTCGGCATGGATCTCGATGATGCGTTTCAGCTCTTGACACCCAGCTCGCGCAGGCGCTCGTCCAGGTAGCTGCGGGCGGTGTAGCGCGCGGACAGCACCACGTCATCGCGCGGATGCAGGAAGAGCGGCAGGCTCACTCGGCTGCGCTTCGCGCTCTCACCCGTTGGATTGAGCACCTGGTGCAGGGTGCTGGGGTAGTAGCCGCGGCTGGCCTCTTCCAGCATGTCCCCGATGTTGATGGCCAGGGTGCCGAAGTCGCAGGGCACATCGCGCCACTGGCCGTCGGTGCCCTTGACCTGCAGGCCAGGCTCATTCGCAGCAGGCAGGATGGTCAGCAGGTTGATGTCGCCGTGAGCGGCGGCGCGCACAGCGCCCGGTGGCTCCTGACCGGTGAGCGGCGGGTAGCGCAGCACGCGCAGCAAGGTTTGCGAGCTGCCCTTGATCATCTGAGACAGCGGCTCGGAGTAATGCTGGGCGATCTCCGGTGGCGTGAAGCGCTCCACCCAGCCCAGCAATTCCTCGGCCAGGGCATTGGCCTGGGCGTAGTAGCTCAGTGCGTCGTCGCGCAGCTGCGGTGGAATGCGGCCCCAGGGGTAGACATGGAAGTACTCCTTGATGTCCTTCTGGGTGAAGCCCTTGGCGGTTTCGCTGATGGCGGTGGAGAACCAGCCGTCCTGCTTCTCCTTGCTAAAGGCGTAGCCGGTCTTCTCCTCACTGTTGAAAAAGTCCAGCCACCGGGCATAGATGCGCTCGACTAGCTCCTGCGGGATTGGATGGTTCTTCAGCACGCCAAAGCCGGTCTGGTGCAGGCTTTGGGTGAAACGCTCGGCGGCGTCTGGCGCGCGGTAGTCGACGACTTGAACGTCCATGCGAGGCTCCTGGCTAATATTTTGACCAACTGGTAGAAGTTTCAGTGTAGGGGACTCGATGCGCATCGCAAAGCCGTGCTTCCCCTCGGGCGTGTTCAGTCGCAGGTTCTGGCCCGCGAGGGCTTGCAATCTGGGCGCTCAAAAAAGGCACAAAGGATTGGGTGCATTCCCCTTCTCAATGCCAAGAGAAGCTCGTCAGCTTGTGTTGGCATTCACGCGCTACAGTGCACATCTTTCCTGTCGCCCTTCCCGTCCCTTTCTTGAAGGTGGGTCGCAATCCGCAATCCGGTTGAGCCGTAACGCGGAAGGTTCTTCAACCAGCCAATTGCCCTGGAAACCAGAGCGTGAGGTCAGCGAAATGATGCAGCAATACAGGTTGAACTCGTACCTCTTCGGGGGCAATGCGCCCTATGTCGAGGAACTGTACGAGGCCTACCTCGACAACCCTGGCTCGGTGCCGGACAACTGGCGCGCTTACTTCGACGCGCTGCAGCATGTGCCTGCCACCGATGGAAGCGAGGCGCGCGATGTGGCGCACGCACCGGTCATCGAGAGCTTCGCCCAGCGGGCCAAGGCCAATGCCTTCGGCAGCAAGGCGTCCAGCGCTGACCTCGCAGTGGCGCGCAAGCAGGTGCACGTGCAGTCCTTGGTGGCGGCTTACCGCTTCCTGGGCAACCGCTGGGCCGAACTGGACCCGCTCAAGCGGGCCGAACGACCCAAGATTCCCGAACTCGACCCGGTCTTCTATGACCTGACCGAGTCCGACATGGACATCTCCTTCTCGGCCGCCAACACTTACTTTGGCGGCGAGACGATGACGCTTCGCCAGATCGTGCAGGCCCTGCGCGAGACCTATTGCAGCAGCATCGGTGCCGAGTTCATGCACGGTTCCGACCCGGCCGAGAAGCGTTGGTGGCAGGAGCGCCTCGAAAAGCAACGCGGCAAGCCCAGCATGCCCGCCGAGGACAAGAAGCGCATCCTGGAGCGCCTGACCGCCGCCGAAGGCCTGGAGCGCTACCTGCACACCAAGTTCGTCGGCCAGAAGCGTTTCAGCCTGGAAGGTGGTGAGAGCTTCATTGCCGCCATGGATGAGCTGATCCAGCGCGCTGGCGAGCGCGGCGTGCAGGAAATCGTGATCGGCATGGCGCACCGTGGCCGCTTGAACGTGCTGGTGAACACCCTGGGCAAGATGCCTGCCGAGTTGTTCGCCGAGTTCGAGCACAAGGGCGCACACGACCTGCCCGCTGGCGATGTGAAGTACCACCAGGGCTTCAGCTCGGATGTGTCGACACCCGGTGGCCCGGTTCACCTCAGCCTGGCGTTCAACCCCTCGCACCTGGAAATCGTGAACCCGGTGGTGGAGGGCAGCGTGCGGGCCCGTCAGGATCGCCGTGGTGATGCCGCAGGTGCGCAGGTGCTCCCCGTGCTGGTGCACGGCGACGCCGCGTTCGGCGGTCAGGGCGTGGTGCAGGAAACCCTGGCCTTCAGCCAGACGCGCGGCTACCGCACCGGTGGCACGGTGCACATCGTCATCAACAACCAGATCGGCTTCACCACCAGCGACCCGCGCGACCTGCGTTCCACCTGGTATTGCTCCGATGTCGTGAAGATGATCGAGGCGCCGGTGCTGCACGTGAATGGGGACGACCCCGAGGCGGTGGTGTGGGCCATGCAGCTGTGCATGGACTACCGCGCCGAATTCAAGAAGGACGTGGTGCTCGACATCGTGTGCTTCCGCAAGTTGGGGCACAACGAGCAGGACACCCCTTCGCTGACGCAGCCGCTCATGTACAAGAAGATTGCGGCGCACCCTGGCACGCGCAAGCTCTACGGTGACAAGCTGGTGGCGCAGAACGTGCTGCCCGCCGAAGGGGCGGACAGCCCGGACGGCATGGTCAAGGCCTTCCGCGCGGCCATGGACGAGGGCCGACACACCGTCGACCCGGTGCTGACCAACTTTAAGAGCAAGTACGCGACCGATTGGTCACCCTTCCTTGGCAAGAAGTGGACCGACAACTGTGACACCGCCGTCCCGATCACCGAGTGGAAGCGGCTTTCGGGGCGCATCACCACCTTGCCCAAGGAATTCGCTGCGCACCCGCTGGTGGTCAAGTTGTACGGCGATCGTGCGGCCATGGGTCGAGGCGAAATCAACGTCGACTGGGGCATGGGCGAGCACATGGCCTTCGCCACGTTGGTCGCGTCCGGCTACCCGGTTCGCCTCTCAGGCGAAGACTGCGGGCGCGGCACCTTCACGCACCGGCATGCGGTGCTGCACGACCAGAACCGCAGCAACTGGGATGAAGGCACCTACATCCCGCTGCAAAACGCGGCAGAGGGCCAGGCACCGTTCACCGTCATCGACTCCATCCTTTCTGAAGAGGCGGTGCTGGGTTTCGAGTACGGCTACGCGGCGGCCGAGCCCAACACCCTGACCATCTGGGAAGCGCAGTTCGGCGACTTCGTCAACGGCGCGCAGGTCGTCATCGACCAGTTCATCGCCTCGGGCGAAGTGAAGTGGGGCCGTGCCAATGGTCTCGTCATGATGCTGCCTCACGGCTACGAAGGGCAGGGTCCCGAGCACAGCTCGGCGCGCCTGGAGCGCTTCATGCAATTGGCTGCGGACAACAACATGCAGATCGTGCAGCCGACCACGGCGGCTCAGATCTTCCATGTGCTGCGCCGCCAGATGCTGCGCATGTTCAGGAAGCCCCTGGTCATCATGACCCCGAAGAGCCTGCTGCGTGCCAAGGACGCGACCTCGCCGCTGACCGAGTTCACCAAGGGCGAGTTCAAGACCGTGATTGGCGAAGTCGATGCGTCGATCAACGCCGACAAGGTCAAGCGCGTCATCGTCTGCTCGGGCAAGGTGGCGTACGACCTGATGCGCAAGCGCGAAGAGAAGAAGGCGACCGACGTGGCGATCTTGCGTGTCGAGCAGCTCTACCCCTTCCCGCACAAGGCCTTCGCCGCCGAGTTGAAGAAGTACCCGAACGCGACGGACATCGTCTGGTGCCAGGACGAGCCGCAAAACCAAGGCTCCTGGTTCTTCGTGCAGCACTACATCCACGAAAACATGCTGGAAGGCCAGAAGCTCGGTTACGCCGGCCGCCCGGCCAGTGCCTCACCGGCTTGCGGTTACGCCCACCTTCACCAGGAGCAGCAGAAGGCGCTGCTCGACCAGGCCTTCGCCAAGCTCAAGGGCTTCGTGCTGACCAAGTAAACCCAGGATTCAAGAAAGAACAAACCCATGGCTCTCATCGACGTCAAGGTCCCGCAGCTGTCCGAATCCGTGGCCGAAGCCACCTTGCTGCAATGGAAGAAGCAACCCGGCGAAGCGGTTGCGGTGGATGAAATCCTCATCGAGATCGAGACCGACAAGGTCGTGCTCGAAGTGCCGGCTCCCTCCGCCGGCGTGCTCAGTGCCCATGTGGTGGCGGGCGGTGGCACCGTGGTCAGCGACCAGGTGATCGCCACCATCGACACCGAGGCCAAGGCCGGTGCGGCGCCTGCCGCTGCTGCTTCCCCGGCCCCTGCGGCAGCTGCTGCTGCAGCCCCTGCCGCTGCGGCGAACAAGGCCGACGTGGCCATGCCCGCTGCCGCCAAGATCCTGGCTGAAAAGGGCCTGCAGGCCACCGACGTCGCTGGCACGGGCAAGGATGGCCGCGTCACCAAGGGCGACGCGCTGGCGGCTTCGGCCAAGCCGGCCGCTGTCGCTGCCCCTGTGGCGGTGCCTGTTGCCACGGCAGTGGCCAAGGCGCTGCCGGCCGTCGCTGCACCGGTCGCACCGAGCTTGGGCGACCGGCCCGAGCAACGCGTGCCGATGAGCCGCCTGCGTGCCCGCGTGGCCGAGCGCCTGCTGCAGAGCCAGGCCACCAACGCCATCCTGACCACCTTCAACGAGGTCAACATGGCCCCGTTGATGGAGATGCGCAAGAAGTTCCAGGAGAAGTTCGAGAAGGAGCACGGCGTCAAGCTCGGCTTCATGAGCTTTTTCGTGAAGGCCGCCGTGGCCGCGTTGAAGAAGTTCCCGGTGCTCAATGCCTCGGTGGACGGCAACGACATCGTCTACCACGGCTACTTCGACATCGGCATCGCCGTGGGCTCGCCGCGTGGTTTGGTGGTGCCCATCATCCGCAACGCCGACCAACTCAGCTTCGCCGAGATCGAGAAGAAGATCGCCGAGTTCGGCCAGAAGGCCAAGGACGGCAAGCTCGGCCTGGAAGAGCTGACCGGCGGCACCTTCTCCATCAGCAACGGCGGCACCTTCGGCTCGATGCTGTCCACGCCCATCATCAACCCGCCGCAATCGGCGATCCTGGGCGTGCACGCCACCAAGGACCGCGCCGTGGTGGAGAACGGCCAGATCGTGATCCGCCCGATCAACTATCTGGCCATGAGCTACGACCACCGCATCATCGACGGCCGCGAGGCCGTGCTGGGTCTGGTGACCATGAAGGAAGCGCTCGAAGACCCGGCCCGCCTCCTGTTTGACATCTGAGCGAGGGCTACTGCGCGGGCGCATGGCGTCGTTTCGGGTCCCGATCGGGGAATCCTCACGTAGCGCTGCTACGTTCCGGTTCCCCGACACCCGCGCCGAGCCCTGCATCCCGCTCGCGACGCCCCGCGGCATCGGGGCTTGATGTGAGAAGGAATACTGAATGAGCACCCAGAACTTCGACGTCGTCGTCATCGGCGCAGGTCCCGGCGGCTACATCGCCGCCATCCGCGCCGCCCAACTCGGCATGAACGTCGCCTGCGTCGACGAGTGGGAGAACGCCAAGGGCGGCCCGGCACCGGGTGGCACTTGCACCAATGTCGGCTGCATCCCTTCGAAGGCGCTGCTGCAGAGCAGCGAGCACTTCGAGCACCTGAACCACCACTTCGCCGAGCACGGCATCAGCGCCGACAACTTGAAGATCGACGTGGCGAAGATGGTGGCCCGCAAGGACGCCGTGGTGAAGCAGAACAACGACGGCATCCTCTACCTCTTCAAGAAGAACAAGGTCAGCTTCTTCCACGGCCGTGGCAGCTTCGTGGCCGCGCGCGACGGCGGCTACGAGTTGAAGGCCGGCGATGCGAGCCTGTTCGCAAAGCAGGTCGTCGTTGCCACCGGGTCCAGCGCGCGTGCGCTGCCGGGCGCGCCGTTCGACGAAGAGACCGTCCTCTCGAACGACGGTGCGCTGCGCATCGCGGGCACACCCAAGAAGCTGGGTCTGATCGGCGCCGGGGTCATCGGCCTGGAGATGGGTTCGGTGTGGCGTCGCCTGGGCGCTGAAGTGACCATCCTGGAAGCGCTGCCCGCGTTCCTGGGCGCAGCCGACGAAGGCGTGGCCAAGGAAGCCGCCAAGGTCTTCAAGAAGCAAGGCCTTGATATCCAGCTCGGCGTGAAGATCAGCGAAGTCAAGTTTGGCAAGGCCGGGGTCAGCGTGGCCTACGCCGACGCCAAAGGCGATGCCAAGACCCTGGAAGTGGACAAGCTCATCGTCTCCATCGGCCGCGTGCCCAACACGCAGGGCCTGAATGTCGACGCCGTGGGCCTGAAGCTGGACGAGCGCGGCGCCATCGTGGTGGACGACGATTGCAAGACCAACCTGCCCGGCGTCTGGGCGGTGGGCGACGTGGTGCGTGGCCCCATGCTGGCTCACAAGGCCGAGGAAGAGGGCGTGGCTGTGGCCGAGCGCATGGCCGGCCAGCATGGACATGTGGACTTCGCCCTGGTGCCCTGGGTGATTTACACCAGCCCGGAGATCGCCTGGGTGGGCAAGACTGAGCAGCAGTTGAAGGCCGAAGGGCGCGCCTACAAGGCGGGCCAGTTCCCCTTCATCGCCAATGGCCGTGCGCGGGCCCTGGGGGACACGACGGGTTTCGTCAAGTTGCTGGCCGACGCGCAGACCGACGAGCTGCTGGGTGCCCACATCATCGGCCCCTATGCCAGCGAGTTGATCGCCGAATGCGCGATGGCCATGGCCTTCAAGGCCAGTAGCGAGGACATCGCGCGCATCTGCCACGCGCACCCGTCCTTGAGCGAAAGCACGAAGGAAGCCGCGCTCGCCGTGGACAAGCGCACGCTCAACTTCTGACATCACCGTGAGTTGCACCACCGCCTACCAGGCGGAGCTCGCGGCCAAAGGCTACGAGGCGGACGACGCACAGCTGGGCGGCGTGATGGCGCTGCAGCGTTGCGAGGACGATTGGCTGGCCTACAAGCAGCGGCGCCGCAATGCGGTGACCAAACTGCTGCGCAAGCCGGCCATCCCGCGCGGCGTCTATCTGTACGGCGGGGTCGGCCGTGGCAAGAGCTTCCTGATGGACTGCTTTTTCCACGACGTGCCCCTGCAGCGCAAGGTGCGCCTGCACTTCCACGAGTTCATGCGCGAGGTGCACCGCCAGCTGCATGAACTCAAGGGCATCGCCGACCCGATCGACGAATTGACCCGGCGCATGGCGCGCCGCTACCGCCTGATCTGCTTCGACGAATTCCATGTCGCCGACGTGAGCGACGCGATGATCCTCCTGCGCCTGCTGGAAGGCATGCGCAAGCACCGTATCGGCATGGTGACGACGAGCAACTTCCATCCCGACGCGCTCTACCCGAACGGCCTGCACCGCGACCGCATCCTGCCGGCCATCGCCTTGCTCAAGGAGACGATGCAGATCGTCAACGTCGACGCCGGCATCGACTACCGCCGTCGTACCCTGAGCGACGCCCAGGTGTACTTCTGTCCGCTCGGCGCCGAAGCCGAGGCCGGCATGTTCCGCCTGTTTCAGCAGTTGGCCGAAGCGCAGGACGAAGACCCTGTGCTGCACATCGAGCAGCGCGAGCTGCGCGCGCTGCGCCGCGCTGGCGGCCTGGTGTGGTTCGACTTCGCCACCCTGTGCGGCGGGCCGCGCTCGCAGAACGACTACCTGGAGCTGGCCACGCAGTTCCACACCCTGTTCCTGGAGGACGTGCCGGAGATGCCGATCCGCCTGGCCAGCGAGGCGCGGCGCTTCACCTGGCTGGTGGATGTGCTGTACGACCGTCGCGTCAAGCTCATCATGAGCGCCGCCGTGCCTCCCGAGCAGCTCTACACCGAGGGGCCGCTCGCACACGAGTTTCCGCGCACCGTCAGCCGGCTGCAGGAAATGCAGTCCCGTGAATACCTCGAACTGCCCCGCCGCGAGGTGGAAACCTCGCTGACCTGAGGCCTGCTGCAGTTCGTCGCACAATCCGGCTCTTGATTCCGCCAAACGTCCGCTTCGTCCCCTGCCCGTGGCGGCCCATCTCCAGGCTCGGCACACTGCGCCCCATGTCGAAAGTCGCCGAGATCGCCATGCCGAAGTCACGCAATGCCTTGGTCCTTGCCGTCGCGGCGCTGGCCTTCGCGCTGCCGGCGCCCAGCAGCCAGGCCAGCGAACTGGTCAAGCTCGGGCGCCTCATCGTCACAGGCAAGCGCAACCCGGTGGTCGAACCGAAGCCGGCGCCGTCCTTGACGCAGCGCGAACTGTTGCCGCTGGAGCGCAGCAAGATTGACATGGCCCTGCCCAAGCCCGCTGACACGGGCGGTGACCTGCCGGACGAGGCCAATGAGCGTCAGGCTGAGCCGCCGGCCCCGCGGCCTGCGCCTCAGCCTGAACCGAGCAAGGGCATGGATCGCCTGGGCCGCGCTGCGGTCGCCCCTTTGGGCTGAACCACCGCCTCACGCTGAATTCACGGCGAAACAAGAAAGCCGCCCGAGGGCGGCTTTTTCATGGGCGCTGACTTGCGACTGCTCAGCGCTGACGACGCTTGGTAGCCCAACCGACAAGGCCCAGACCCAACATCATGAGCGCATAGGTTTCAGGCTCGGGAATGGGCGCCTGCACGCTGCTCGAGGCATACGCCGACGAATACAAGCTGACGGCATTGGCGCCGAAATTCGCATAGGAGCCGCTCAAAGTCGAGGATACCGAAGGATTTGCCTCGGCGTAGCCGAAACCGGTGTAGGCATTCATGTAGCCGTAGCTACCCACGTAGGCCCCGTTGAAGGACTGGCTGAAGCCGACCTGGGCATAGCTGCTCGCGTAAAGGTTCGACACCGTCGTCGAGGAAGCCGTGGCGCTCACATCGGCCACCACCGACAGCAGCACCAAGGTGCCAGCACCGATCTCGACCTGCATCGAGGCCTGCGAACTGGACCATCCCGAGTTCTGTGTGGCACTGCCTTGCGCCAGGAAGCTGGCGTCAATCACGGACGAGGACATCAGCGACACCTGGGCGCCGTACGCACGGGCCGCGGTCATCACCACGTCCGGGGCTACCAAAGCGCCAGCCGCAAGCGTCGGAGCGGTGCTGGTGACGGACGCGAACATGCTGCGCCCCGCGTCACTCACTGAAGAGCTGTGATTGGCCGTGCAGCAGTCGTTGTCTGAAGCGCCCCCATTCAGTTGGGCATAGGTGTAGGTCGAGGGACCGTTCAGGATGCTGAACGTCGGCGAGACGTTGTCCAGCGGGTTCAGGTCGAACACGTACACGGTCAGCTGACTGAATGACGCGGCCGCGCTGGCCGTGGCCGCGTTCGCCGCGGGCAACACAAACGCCGAGGCGCAGCCCAGGGCGACAAAAGACTTGCGAAGCGACATGAATACTCCCAGAAAACGCACCACCCGAACGAGTGGACTGCAACTGAGAACTCTACGGGGAGGCCGCACCACAAGGCCTCCCTTCCCCTTGTCCTGGGGGGCTGAGAAACCCTTAACTCGTTTTGAGGAGACCCGAGCGGCGCGCCATCAGCAGGCAGTCGATGTACTGGCCCTTGCGCAGCACATCGCCACGCAGCAGACCCTCTTGTTCGAAGCCGCAGCGTCGGTACAAGGCGATGGCGGCGGCGTTGTCTGCGTTCACCTCCAGAGTCAGGCGGGTCACGCCCATCCAGTTCTCGGCGCTGTCGATCAAGGCCTCCAAGAGCGCGCGGCCGATGCCCTGACCTTGGTTCTCGGGCAGCACCCAGAGCCCCACGCTGCGCACATGGGCACGGCGCGGGCTGGCGCCCACGCTGTGCAGGCCGGCGATGCCGACCACGCGGGCGTTCGTCTCGGCCACCAGCATGAGTTCGGTCTGGGGGCCCATTGCCATGTCTTCGATGCGCTGGCGCCACAGCGCCTCGCTGGGGTAGGGCATCTGCAGCAGGCCGGCGTAGACCTCAGGCCGCGACACCCCAGCGAGGATGTCCGGCACATCCGCCACCGTGGGTCGGCGGATCATGAGCGTCACCGTCATGCCTTGGCCGCAGCCCAATCCTTCACGCTGGCCAGCGCACCTGGCAAGGCCGCCGGGTTGCTCCCGCCCGCCATGGCCAGGTCCGGCTTGCCGCCGCCCTTCCCACCGACCTGCTGGGCGACATGGTTGACCAATTCGCCGGCCTTCAGGCCTTTGGCGATGAGGTCGACCGTGACGCCGGCGGCCAGCTGCACCTTGTCACCGTCCACCGCTGCCAGCACGATGGCTGCCGACTTCAGTTTGTCGCGCAGCTTGTCCAGGGTCTCGCGCAGGGTCTTGGCGTCGGCGCCTTCGAGCTTGGCGGCCAGTACCTTGAAGCCGGCCACTTCGATGGCCTGCGCCAGCAACTCGTCGCCCTGGGCCGAGGCCAGCTTGCTCTTGGCCGTGGACAGCTCCTTTTCAAGCTGCTTGATTTGGTCGAGCACGCCCTGCAAGCGCGCTCCGAGCTCGCCGGGCGAGGCCTTGAGCGTGACGGCCATGCCGTGCACCGCGGTTTCCAGCGATTGAAGGTAGGCCAGCGCGTTGTCGCCCGTCACCGCTTCGACGCGGCGAATACCCGCGGCCACACCGCTCTCGGCGACGATTTTGAAGAGGCCAATGTCGCCGGTGGCCTTGACATGCGTGCCGCCGCAGAGCTCCTTGCTGGAGCCGATGGAGAGCACGCGAACCGTCTCACCGTACTTCTCGCCGAACAGCATCATGGCGCCGCTCTTCTGGGCATCGTCCAAGGCCATCACCTGTGCATTCGCGCCGGCATTGGCCAGGATCTCGGCGTTCACGAGGCTTTCGACCTCACGGATCTCCTCGGCCGTCATCGGCGCGTTGTGAGCGAAGTCGAAGCGCGTGCGCTCGGCGTTCACCAGCGAGCCCTTCTGCTGCACATGGGCGCCGAGCACTTCGCGCAAGGCCTTGTGCATCAGGTGCGTGGCGCTGTGGTTGCGCACGGTGCGGGCGCGGCGCTCGGCGTCCACGCGCGCGCTGAAGACATCGCCCAGGCGCACCGCGCCCTCGGCCACGTGCCCGTGGTGGCCGGCTACGTCGGCGTGCACCTTGGTCGTGTCGTCGATGACCACTCGCGTGCTGGCATTGCGCAGTTCGCCCGCGTCGCCCACCTGCCCGCCGCTCTCGGCATAGAAGGGCGTGTGGTCGAGCACGATGACGGCGTCTTCGCCGGGCTGCACTTCGTTCACCGCCGCGCCGTCGACGTAGAGCGCCACCACCTTGGAGGTCTCGCACACCAGGTGTTCGTAGCCATGGAACTGGGTGGCTGCGCCTTCGTACTGCAGGCCCTGAGCCATCTTGAACTTGCCGGCGGCGCGGGCGCGGTTCTTCTGCTCTTCGAGCAGCACGTGGAAACGGGCCTGGTCCACGCTGACATCTCGCTCGCGGCATACGTCAGCGGTCAGGTCGACTGGGAAGCCGTAGGTGTCGTGCAGCTTGAAGGCAGTGTCCCCGTCCACTTCGCCCTTGGCCAGCGCCGCTTCCAGGATCTCCATGCCCGTGGCGATGGTCTGGAAGAAGCGCTCCTCCTCCTGCTTGAGGACGTCGGTGACACGCTTCTCGGCCTGGCGCAGCTCGGGGTAGGCCTCGCCCATCTGCGCCACCAAGGCGTGCACCAGCGTATGGAAGAACGGCGTGCGCGCGCCCAGCTTGTAGCCATGGCGGATGGCGCGGCGGGCGATGCGGCGCAGCACATAGCCGCGGCCGGCGTTGCCGGGGATGACGCCGTCGCAGACGGTGAACGAGCAGGCGCGGATGTGGTCGGCGATGACCTTCAGCGAAGGCGAATCCGCGTCACAGTCACCGGCACCGGCTTGGTCCACGGCCTGCTTGGCCGCCGCCAGCAGGGCCGCGAAGAGGTCGATCTCGTAATTGCTGTGCACATGCTGCAGCACCGCGGCCAAGCGCTCCAGGCCCATGCCGGTGTCCACACTGGGTTTGGGCAGCTTGTGCATCACCCCGTCCTCGGTGCGGTTGAACTGCATGAAGACGTTGTTCCAGATCTCGATGTAGCGGTCGCCATCCTGTTCGGGCGAGCCCGGCGGGCCGCCGGCGACTTCGGGTCCGTGGTCGTAGAAGATCTCGCTGCAGGGGCCGCAAGGGCCCGTGTCTCCCATCATCCAGAAGTTGTCCGACATGTACCGGCCGCCCTTGTTGTCACCGATACGCACGATGCGCTCGGCCGGCAACCCGATGTCCTTCAGCCAGATGTCGTAGGCCTCATCGTCCTCGGCGTAGACGGTGGCCCAGAGCTTGTCAGCCGGCAGCTTGAAATGAACGGTCAGCAACTCCCAGGCGTAGGCAATCGCGTCCTTCTTGAAGTAGTCGCCGAAGCTGAAATTGCCCAGCATCTCGAAGAAGGTGTGGTGGCGGGCCGTGTAGCCGACGTTGTCCAGGTCGTTGTGCTTGCCGCCGGCGCGGATGCACTTCTGGCTGGTCGTCGCGCGGCTGTAGGGCCGCTTGTCGAAGCCCAGGAACACGTCCTTGAACTGGTTCATGCCGGCGTTGGTGAACAGCAGGGTTGGGTCGTCCCCGGGCACCACCGGCGAGCTGGCCACGATGGCGTGGCCTTTGCCCTCAAAGAATTTCAGGAAGGTGCTGCGGATCTCGGCGGCTTTCATGCGTCGGCTGGCCCGGGCGGGCTGATGTTCGAGGATTCGGGGCTGCGGCTAGAGTGCGCCGGATTCACTGGAGTGCTCCATGCAAGAGGCCCTGCCGCCAACCCTGAATGATGCCAGCCTGCTGCGCCTGGACGCCCTGATCGAGGGCGAATGGGTGGCTGCCACCAAACGCTTCACGGTGCACAACCCCGCTGACGGCGTGCAACTTGCCCAGGTGGCCAGCCACGGTTCGGACAGCGCCCGCCTGGCCGTGGAGGCCGCGCAGCGCGCCTTGCCCGGTTGGGCCGCTCGATCCGCGCTGGAGCGTGCCCGCCTGCTGACGCGCTGGGCGCAGTTGCTGCGCAGCCATGCCGATGACCTGGCCCGGCTCATGACCGCCGAGCAGGGCAAGCCACTGTCCGAAGCCCGGGGCGAGGTGATGTACGGAGCCAGCTTCTTAGAGTGGTACGCGGAGGAAGGGCGCCGTGTGGCGGGTGAGACCATCCCCAGCCCCGACCCGAGCAAGCGCGCCTGGGTGTGGAAGCAGCCGGTGGGGGTATGCGCCGCCATCACGCCTTGGAACTTCCCGCTGGCCATGATCACGCGCAAGGTGGCGCCCGCGCTGGCGG
Source organism: Burkholderiales bacterium (assembly GCA_017302655.1). Taxonomy (GTDB): domain Bacteria; phylum Pseudomonadota; class Gammaproteobacteria; order Burkholderiales; family Burkholderiaceae_C; genus Inhella. The sequence goes on along the minus strand of JAFLDE010000008.1, from coordinate 51,025 downwards.
CGGGTTGCACCGTCATGGTCAAGCCGGCCGAGCAGACGCCCCTCACGGCACTGGCGGTGGCCGAGCTGGCGCAGCGTGCCGGCCTGCCGGCCGGGGTGCTGGCGGTGCTCACTGCCGACGCCGAAGACAGCATCGCCATCGGCCGCTTGTGGTGCGAGCACGCGGCGGTGCGCCATCTGAGTTTCACCGGTAGCACCGAGGTCGGGCGCATCCTGATGGCGCAGTGCGCGCCCACGCTCAAGCGCCTGTCATTGGAACTGGGAGGGCACGCCCCCTTTATCGTCTTCGACGACGCCGACCTGGATGCCGCCGTGCAAGGCGCCATCGCCAGCAAGTACCGCAACGCCGGTCAGACCTGCGTCTGCGCCAACCGCTTCTATGTGCAGGCGGAAGTGCACGACGCCTTCGTGGCGAAGCTGGCGGAGGCCGTGGCGCAATTGCGCGTCGGCCCGGGTGACGCGGACGGCGTACAGGTGGGGCCGCTGATTGACGCGCAGGCCTTGGCCAAGGTGCGCGCGCACGTGGAGGACGCCGTCGCACAAGGCGCCAAGCTGGCCGTCGGCGGGCAGGCGCGGGCCGACTTGGGGCCGCAGTTCTTCGAACCCACGCTGCTCACCGGAGTGAGCGCGCGCATGAAGGTGGCCACGGAGGAAACCTTTGGCCCCGTCGCGCCGGTGCTGGTGTTCGAGACCGAGGCCCAGGCCGTGCAACTGGCGAACCAGAGTGACTACGGGCTGGCGAGCTACTTCTACACCCGCGACATTGGCCGTGCGCTGCGCGTGGCCGAGGCGTTGGAGTACGGCATGGTCGGCATCAACACCGGCCTGATTGCCTCGGCGGAGTTCCCCTTCGGTGGTGTCAAGCAAAGCGGCTTCGGCCGGGAAGGCGGGCATCAGGGCATCGACGAGTACCTGGACTGCAAGTTCGTCTCGCTGGGCGGCTTGCAAGCTTGATGAGCCGGCGCGCACCAGCACTTTGGCCACCGCTCCTGGCCCTGATTGGCTTGGGGGCAGGGGGTGGCCTGGGCCTGTGGCTGTGGCCGCAATGGAGCGACCTGGAACTTTTTGGTCTGCGTGGTGCGCAGGCGCTCACGGCTGTGGCACAAGGCCTGCTCGGTCTGCTGGTGCTGGCAGCCGCCTGCTTGCTTTGGCTCTGGGGCAGGGCGTGGCAGCGGCAGCTGGGCGCCGCCGAGCTGGCCCTTCGCGAGGAGCAGGAGGCCCGGCGGGCTCTGGTCGTCGAGCATGAGCTGCTGGGCCAGGTGGAGCTGATCGAGTCGGGTCGGCGCGAACTGCGTGACGCCCAGTGGCGGCAGCGGGAAGGTCAGTGGCTGGCCGTCCAGGGCTTGGTGGCGGTGTCGGTGACCGACCTTCAGGGCCGCATCCTGGAAGTCAATGAGCGCCTTTGCGAACTCAGCGGCTACCGGCGCGATGAGTTGATCGGCCAGCCGCATCGACTCCTCTCTTCGGGCTTGCATCCACGTTCCTTCTGGGACTTCTTCTGGCAGGAGTTGCGCGCCGGCAGGGTGTGGCGCGGTGTCCTGTGCAACCGAGGCAAGGGCGGCGAGCTGTTCTGGTTGGAGGCCCGTGTCATGCCGCAGCGCGATGCTGCCGGCGTGATTGAGCGCTGGGTGTTGGTGGGATGTGAGGTCAGTACTCTGGTGCAGCGCGAGCGCGAGCAGGCGGAGGCGCAGCAACGCTTGTCCGCCATCGTGGAAGGCATGCAGGCCGGTGCGTGGGACTGGCACTACCAGACGGACACCCTGCGCGTGAACGCACGCTTCCTTAGCCTCCTCGGACTGGAAGCTGACACCTCCATGGGCTGGGCCGTCTTCCGCGACCATGTGCATGCCGATGACCAGGAGCATCTGGCTACGGCGCTGCGTCGCCATCTCTCCGGCCAAGCGCCCATGTTTGAGCTGGAGCTGCGCATGCAGGGTGTCGCGGGCCTTTGGCCTTGGTTCCAGCTGCGCGGCACGGTGGTGCAACGCACGCCGACGGGCGATCCCTTGTGGCTGGCCGGCGTGCTGATTCACATCGATGAGCGCCGGCAGGCCGAGGAAAGCGCCCATGTGCAGCGCCTCATCAGCGAACGCACGCAAAGGCTCGCCCGGGTTGGCGGCTTCGAGCTGCGCCTGCGCGATCGCCAGTTCACCTGGACCGACGAGGCCTTCCGCCTGCACGACCTGAGCCCGGGCACCCAACCGAGCTTCGAACAGGCCCTGGCGTATGTGCATCCCGATGACCGCGAGCGCTTCCGCCAGGCTATCGAAGCCTCGGCCAGCGAGGCGCGCAGCTGGGGCATGGAGATGCGGCTGCGCAGTGCGCTCGGGCGAGAAGTGTGGGTGCGCGCTGTCGGCGAGGCCGAGTGTGACGAGAGCGGCCCCTTGCGCGTTGTCGGTGCCTTGCAGGACATTGCTGAGCAGCGCGCATTGGAAGAGGGCATGCGCCAGCAGCAGCAGGTGTTGCGCTCGGTGGTCGATCACTTGCCGCTGGGCGTGTCGGTGTTTGGTCCGGACATGAAACTGCTGGCGCGAAGCGAAGCACTCGCCCCGTTGCTTGACCTGCCGCCGGATCTACTCGTCGAAGGTCAAGTGACTTACGAGGAGTTGGTGCGCTTCAACGCGGCGCGTGGCGAGTACGGTGATGGCCCGCTGGCCGAACGCGCCCTGGAACGACTGGTGGATCTGGCCCGCGACCCGGTGGCGCACCACTTTGAGCGGACGCGCCCGAATGGCATCACCCTGGAGGTGCGTGGTGCGCCCATGCCCTGGGGTGGCTTGGTGTCGACCTACATCGACATCAGCGAGCGCAAGCGCGCCGAGGAAACCATGCGCGCGCAGGAGCGCTTCCTGCGCTTGGTGGCCAACGCGGTGCCGGGGCGCATCGCCTATTGGTCGCGCAGCGAGCGGTGCGTGTTCGCCAACCGCGCGTTTGCCGAATGGCTGCACACCACGCCGGAACGCTCGGTCGGCGCCACCGCCGAGGAGTTGCTCGGTGCGGACGCCGCTGCCTCGCAGCGCCTGCGCCTGGCGCCAGCGCTGGTGCAGGGACGCGCGATGCATTTCGAGCAGGACGACGGGCAGGGTGGCACGTTGTTGGTGCACGCCGAACCTGACATCGATGCCGACCAGGAAGTGCGCGGTGTGGTGGTGATGGCACTCGACATCTCCGAACTGAAGGCAGTGCAGCGCCAGACCGAGCAGCTCAATGCCCTGCTGTCGGTGGAACGCGACCGCGCCAACGCGGCCAACGTCGCCAAGAGTCAGTTTCTGGCCACCATGAGCCATGAGATTCGCACGCCGCTCAATGCCATTTTGGGCATGCTGCGTCTGCTGCGACGCACGCCGCTCATCGGACAGCAGCTTGACTATCTGAACAAGACGCAGGGCGCGGCCAAGTCCCTTCTCACCCTTCTCAACGACATCCTTGATTTCTCCAAGGTCGAGGCTGGCAAGCTGCAACTGGAGTTGCGACCATTCAGCAGCGACGAGCTGCTGCGCGCACTGGGCGTCATCATGGCGGCCAACGCCGATTCCAAGCCGATCGAATTGGTCTTCGACCTGGACCCCGCCCTGCCGCCGTGGTTGGTGGGGGACGCCTTGCGCCTGCAGCAGGTGCTCATCAATCTGACCGGCAACGCCATCAAGTTCACCGCCGAGGGCGAGGTTTGCCTGCAGTTGCGCCTGCTGGGCATGGAAGCCGAACGCGCGCACATCGGCTTTGCGGTTCGCGACACCGGCATTGGCATCGCGCCTGACAAGCTGTTGCAGGTCTTTGAAGGCTTCTCGCAAGCCGAAGCAAGTACCTCGCGCCGCTATGGCGGCACCGGTCTGGGGCTGGCCATCAGCCAGCGGCTGGTGCGCGCCATGGGGGGCGAGTTGCATGTCAGCAGCGAGCCGGGACAGGGGTCGACCTTCTCCTTCTCGCTGGAGTTGCCGGTGGCCCCGGCGGTGGAACCCGCTGAATTGCCTTTGTCGCACCAGGAACCAGGCGCCTTGCTGCTGATCGAGCCGCACTCGGAAAGCCGGCGAGCGCTCGCCGTATTGTTGGAATCGATCGGCCAGCCGGTGCTGGCGGTGGGCAGCGGCGCCGAAGCCAGGCAAGCGCTCCGCGGCAACCCCACTGTGGCGCGAGCGTGGGTGGCTGCACAGTTGCCGGATGAAGATGGCTGGGACTGCGCGCAAGCGCTGTGCGCCGAACAAGCGGCTCATGGCCGCCCCATGCACTGGTGGATGTGTGGTGCCGCGATCCTGCGCGAGCGCTGGAGTGGACATGCAGCCGGGCGAGGCCTGGTCGAGCCCGTGGGGTTCGTGGTCAAGCCGGTGTGCGGATCGCAGGTGCGTGAGGCGCTCGCTGGACTGGGGGCTGAGGCCGCGCCCTCGCAAGCAGGCGTGGTCACCCAGGCGCTTGCCGGGATGCGCTTGCTGGTGGTGGAAGACAACCCCAACAACCAGCAGGTGGCCCAGGAGCTGCTGCATCTTGAAGGCGCCACTGTGTTGCTCGCGGATGACGGCGAACAGGCATTGGCCCTGTTGCGCGAGCAGAGTTTTGACGCCGTGCTGATGGACATGCAGATGCCGGTCATGGACGGGCTCAGCGCCACCCGAGCCATCCGTGGCTCGCTTGGCCTGACCGATCTCCCGATCATCGCCATGACGGCCAACGCCCTGCCGGCCGACCGCGAGGCTTGCCTTGCTGCGGGAATGGACGACCACGTGGGCAAGCCCTTCGAGATGGAACCGCTGGTGCGCCTGCTTCAGAAGCGAGTGCGCAGCCGCTCCGATCGTCACCACACCAGCGCCGCCGGCTCACAGGCCAGCGTGGCGCGCCCAGGCCATGCTCGCGTGCTGGTGCCGCCTCAGTGGCAGCAGCGGGCGGCGTCACAGGGCCTGGACCTGCAGGCAGGCCTGGACCGCTTCTTGGGCCGCACGGCGCTGTACCTGCGCACGGCCACCTCGTTCGCTGCACAGGCCCGTGAGCTGCCGGCCCAGCTGCGCAGCCAGATGGCGCACTCCCCGCCGGATTGCCACGCGGCCGAACACGCCTTGCACAGCTTCAAGGGACTTGCGGCCACCTTGGCCATGGAGAAGCTCGCCCACTGGGGACGTGCCGGTGAAGAGAGGGCACGCGCGGGCCAGGTGATCGAGCCGGCGTGGATCGACAGCTTCGAGACTCAGCTGGCCGACGGCCTGGAGTTGCTGCTTTCTATGGCGCGCGGCCTGCACGCGCCCGCGACGGCGCCAGTGGAACCCGCACCTGTGGCCAGTGGACTGGGAGTCGACCCTTTGGGCCAGCTCGCGCAACTTCTCAACGACGAGAGCAGCGAGGTGCTGACTCTGCTAGCCAGTCAACGCGGCGCACTGGAAGCCTGGCTGGGTGACGATCTGGAGCGCATTGAAGAAGCACTCGCTTCGCTGGATTTCGCTACAGCCCGGCGTGTGTTGGCGGAGCGTCGATCGGTCTTGGCATGAACCTCAGTTTGGCAGCGCTTGCCATTCCGTGCCGGGCGGCGCTTGGAAGCAACGCCCGTCAGGTAGCCGCAGCCAGGCGGCATGCAGCCACAGTCGCGTCAGACCGAAATGGGCAGCCAGAGTGCGGTTCAGTGGGCCCTTGCCGTGCGTGGCGTCGCCAATCAGCGGATGCGCTGCATGCTTGCAGTGGCGGCGAATCTGATGCCGCCTGCCCTGCAGCGGCGCCAGTTCCAGCAGGGCGCCGCGTGTGCTGGGAAAGCCCGGCTGAGTGAGCACCGGCCATTCAAAACGGCGCAGGCAGCGCCAATGCGTCTGCGCGGGCAGCAGGGGCTGGCCTTGGCTGGGCCGTTCGGGGTCACGCGCCAGCGGGTGGTCGATGACGCCTTCGGCGCCCTTCGGCCAGCCACGCACCAGGCCCAGGTAGCGCTTGGCCACCCGGCCCTCGCGGAAGGCTTCGCCGAGCAGGGCGACGCTCACGGGGTCGCGTGCCATCAGCAGCACGCCGCTGGTGCCCTTGTCGAGGCGGTGCGCTGGGTACAGCTTCTGGCCGAACTGTGCTTCGGCGCGGCCGAGCAGGGTGTCGGCTTCGTGGGCGTCGAGTTGCGTCGGGTGGACCAGCAGGCCGGCCGGCTTGTTCAGCACCAGCAGGCCCGCGTCCTCGTGCAGCAGCTCAACCGAGTTCGCCATCGACGTAGAACCAATGCGGGCCGATACGCTCAAAGCGGCTCCGCTCCTGGAGACGATGTGCGCGGCCGCCCAGTTTGCTGCGCGCCACGAAGGCCACGGTGGCATGCGTCTCGTCCTGCACCTGGTGGGCCTTGACTTCCAAGCCCAGCCAGCGAAGGCCGGGTTCCGGGGGACCGAGGGAAGCTGGGCGGGTGCGCGGGTGCCAGCTGGCGAGGAGGTAGTCGAACCGTTCGAGCACGAAGGCGCTGTAGCGACTGCGCATGAGTGCCTCGGCATCGGGGGCGGGCTCGCCCTCGTGCAGCGGGCCGCAGCAGATCGAGTAGGGACGGCCTCGGCCGCAAGGGCAGTCCATCAGCGTCGGAACAGCGGGGACAGCAAGGGGGTACAGACGACGAGCAGCAGGCTGATGTTCAACACCACCATGGCCCAGGTGATGCGCAGGAAGCGGGGCTGCGCGACCTTGTGGCGAAACACATGCTGTCCGAGCAAAGCCCCTGGCCAGCCGCCCAGCAAGGCCAGGGCGTGCAGGGCGAATTCGCTGACGCGCGACTGCCCGCGCCGGGCGGCCCACTTGTCGAGCCCGTAGACGATGAAGAGCGCCATGGACAGCGCGCCGTACATCACGGTCACGAAGCGCGGCAGCGGCCAGTTCAGGTGGATGAGCCCCAGCAGCAGTGCGAAGGCGGGTACGACGAGCAGTCGGCTGCTCGCGGCATGCGTGCGCCTTGTGACCGGTTTGATGCCCGGCTTGACGGCCGTAGGTGGGGGAAGGAGGGTGCTGACCCGCGCCGCACGGCGCTGCGCGCCCTGACCGAGGGACAGGAAGCGCACCGGCTCACCGTGCTGAGGTTGGCGCGTGCGCAGGCGGCCGGTCAGGTCGGCTCGGCGCAGCAGCAGGCGTTCGCCGCCGCGCTCGGACTGTACGAAGCCCAGGCCCTTGGCCGCATCCCATTGCTGGACGCGGCCCTCGGCCCAGGTCTCAAGGCGGTCGGCAGGCGTGCGCATGCCGATGCTGCTTACTCGCCGCGGTTGCCCTCGTCGTCACGACGCGGGCGGCCTTGGCCGAAGCCGCGGCGCGGAGCCGTGGCATCGAATCGCGGCTTGTCGCCGTCGCGGAACGGACGGCCTTGGCCGGCATAGCTCGGGCGCTCGCCATGGTTCGGACGATCACCGAAGCTCGGGCGGTTGCCGTGGTTCGGGCGATCGCCAAAACTCGGGCGGTTGCCGAAGTTCGGACGATCGCCATAGCTCGGACGATCGCCATAGCTCGGACGATCGCCGTTGCGCTGAGGGCGGCTGTGGCCGCTATCGCCGTGCGGGCGGCTGTGCCCGCCATCGCCGTGCGGGCGGCTGTGGCCGCCAAAGCGCGGCTTTTCGAAGGCCGGCTTGGCGAAAGGCGTGTCGCGGCGTTCGCCCCAAGCCGGGCGCTGCTCGCCCCAGGCCGGACGTTGCTCACCGTGGAAGGGCTTGCGCTCTCCCCAGGCCGGGCGCTGCTCGGCGTGGCGCGGTGCTGAATGGTCGTCGCGCTGGAAGCGGCCCTGGCCACCTTCACGCAGCGGGCGGCCTTGGCCGCCAAAGCTGCGGCGATCGGCACCACCATCGAACTCACGACGCGGACGCTCGCTGAACACCACGGGGTCGGGCTTCTTGGGTTCCAGGCCCTCGACGCGGCTGGGGGCGAGGGCTTCCTTGGTGTAGGCCTGCAGGCGGCGCAGGCGCGGCAGGTCTTCGCGCATGGCGAGGGTCACCGCGAGGCCCGACCGGCCGGCGCGGCCGGTGCGGCCGATGCGGTGCACATAGTCCTCGGCCTTCATCGGCAGGCCGATGTTGATGACGTGGCTGATGGTGGGCACGTCGATGCCGCGCGCGGCGACGTCGGTGGCCACCAGCACGCGCAGTTCGCGCCGGCGCAGGCCCATCAGGGTGCGATTGCGCTTGCCTTGGGGCATGCCGCCGTGCAGGGCAGCCACGGCGTGACCCAGTTCGGCGAGCTGACCGGCCATGGCCTCCGCTTCGATCTGCGTGCCGGCGAAGACCACGGCCTGATCGACCGCGGTGTCGGCCAGCAGGTGCTCCAGCAGGGCCTGGCGGTGGTGCGGGTGGTCGGCCCAATGCAGGCGCTGTTCGATCTGAGCCTTCTGCTCAGGGGCGGAGGCCACGTCGATGCGTTGCGGTTCGTGCGTGAGCTCGCGCGCCAGGCCGCCCACGCGGCCATCAAAGGTGGCGCTGAACATCAGGGTCTGGCGTGGCTTGGGCAGCATCGCGGCAATGGCTTCGATGTCCTCGATGAAGCCGAGGTCGAGCATGCGGTCGGCTTCGTCCAGCACCAGGGTCTTGATCTCGGAGAGCAGGGCGGGGTTCTGGCCACAGACGTCCAGCAAGCGACCCGGCGTGGCGACGATCAGGTCGGCGCCGGCGCGCAGGCGTTGCAACTGGGCCGGGTAGGGCATGCCGCCCACCACGGTGGCCACGGTGAAGAACTTGATGCCCTTGCCGAGTTGCTGCGCGGCCTGGGCGACTTGCTGGGCCAGTTCACGGGTGGGCGCCAGAATCAGCGCTTGGGCATGGAAGGGCTCGGCGGCGTTGCGGCCGGGGCCGCGGCGACCGCGTTGCGGACCGGGTTGGAAGCGCGGCACGAAGGCCGGCAGGCGGTCGGGCTCGGCCTCGCGGCGGGCCAGCACCTGGGTCAGGATGGGCAGCAAAAAGGCGGCGGTCTTGCCAGAGCCGGTGCGGCTGCTGACCAGCAGGTCAGTGCCCTGCAGGCCCAGCGGAATCGCTTGCTGCTGAACTTCGGTGGCGTCGGTGTATTCGCACGCGGCAACAGCCGCCTGCAAGGCCTCGGGGAGGCCCAGGGATGCAAAGGACATGAACTTCTCAATGGTGGGCGCCATGTACGGCGCCTGGGGGGCATCGCCACCGACCAAACCAGAGAGAAGTCAGAGGAGATGGGCGAAAAAATCGCCCGGCAGCGCCGAGCGAGGCCGCGACTGTAGCACTAGGGTTAACACGAATCCAGCGAGCCCTGCAAAAAGTCGTGAAGGAATGCGCCTTCGTACCATGTCGGCATGCGCATGCTCACCTTGTTTCTTGTTCTGTTCGTCGCGGTGCCCTCGCTGGCGGCGCGGCTGGTATCCGGCCCCATGGCGGGTCCGTCCGATCACCGCTCGGTCACACTTTGGCTTCAAGCGGACGGCGCGGCGCGCGTTGCCGTCGAGTACTGGCCGCTCGAAGCGCCGGCCGAGCGCCGGCGCAGTGCCCCGCAGCCGCTGCGCGCCGACGAACAGTTCGTGGCGCAGCTCCGGCTGAGCAGCTTGAAGCCTGGCAGCCGCTACGCCTATCGCGTGCTCTTCGATGGCCGCACGGTGGGCGATGTGTGGCAGTTCGCCACGCAGGCCCTTTGGCAATGGCGCCGTCAGTCGCCCGATTTCACGGTGCTGGCCGGCTCCTGCGCCTTCGGCAACGAGCCCGAGTTCGACCGGCCTGGCCGCCCCTATGGCGACCGCGACGACATCTTTGACCGCATGGCGGCCGAGCAGGCCGACCTCATGCTCTGGCTGGGCGACAACATCTACCTGCGCGAGGTGGACTGGGGCAGTTTGGAAGGCATGGAGCACCGCTGGGCGTATGTGCGACGTCAGCCTGCACTGCAGAAGCTCTTGCGCACCGGCGCGCATGCAGCCATCTGGGACGATCACGACTTCGGGCCCGACAACGCCAACCGCTCGCATCCGCTCAAGCACCACGCCCTGGCGCTGCAGCGCCGCTACTGGCCCAACCCCAGCTTTGGCTTACCCGAGGCGCCGGGCGCTTTCACCAGCTTCAGCCTGAACGACGCGGAGTTCTTCCTGCTCGACAACCGCTGGTACCTGGACCACCCCAAGCTGCCTGCTGCCGATCGTCAGATGTTCGGGGCGGAGCAGATGCGTTGGCTGAAGAACGCGCTGCTGAACAGCACCGCGCGCTTCAAGTTGATCGCCGGCGGCAGCCAGATGCTCAACGGCACCAGCCGCTTCAGCGATTCCTGGGCCGACTACCCGGCCGAGCGAGAGGATTTCCTGCGCTTCCTGCGCGAGACTGGCATCGGCGGGGTGGTCTTCCTGAGCGGCGACGTGCATCGCAGCGAGTTGATCCGCTTGGAACGCGAGGGCCTGTATGCGCTGCACGACCTCAGCTGCTCGCCACTCACCTCCGGCACCCATGTCAACGAAAGCCTGCGCGAACGCCCCCAACTGGTGCCCGGCACCCTGGTGATGGGCCAGCGCAACTATTGCAGGCTGCGCTTCGAGGGCATGCCCGAGGAGCGCCGCCTGGTGCTGCAAGTCATCAATGCCGACGGCCAGCTGCAGTGGACGCACACGCTCAGTGCCGCCCAACTCGGCGCCCCCTGGCCCATGCCGCGCCATCCGACGCTGCCGCGCCCCCAACCCTGACCCGCTTCCCGATGCTCTTCGAACCCTTGCAAATGGGCGCTTTGCGCCTGCCCAACCGTGTCCTCATGGCGCCGCTCACCCGCGCGCGGGCCGGGCGCACCCATATCGCCAACGCGCTGATGGCCGAGCACTACGCGCAGCGTGCATCGGCCGGGCTGCTGATTGCCGAAGCCACGATGGTGGCCGCTGATGGCTGTGCGTTCACCGGCGAGCCGGGCATCTACAGCGAGGCCTGCGTGGCAGGCTGGCGCCTGGTGACGGACGCCGTGCATGCGGCCGGCGGACGCATCGTGCTGCAGATCTGGCATCCGGGTCGCGCGGCGCATTCGAGCCTGAACGACGGCGTGCAACCGGTGAGCAGTGGCGAGGTCGCGATTCAGGGCCTCATCAACACGCCAGCCGGCAAGCAGCCCTATGAGGTGCCAAGGCGGCTCCGAGACGAAGAGCTTCCCGGCATCGTCGAGCAGTTCCGGCTGGGCACGCGGCGCGCCATGGCCGCAGGTTTCGACGGCGTGCAGATCCACGGTGCGCATGGCTACCTGATCGACCAATTCCTGCGCGACGGCGTGAACGACCGTCAGCCGCCGTACGGCGGCGGCCTTGCGAATCGCCTGCGATTGCTGCTGGATGTGATCGACGCGGCGATTGAAGAGGCCGGCGCCGACCGCGTCGGCCTGCGCATCAGCCCGCTGGTGGGGGCGCATGATCTGCGTGATTCGGACCCTGAAGCCCTGGTGCGTGCCATCGCCTGTGCGCTCGATGTTCGCAGCATCGGCCACCTGGAACTGCGTCACGGCGATCAAGCGGCCCCGGCCGAACGCGCCATCGCTGCGGTAGCCCGGCAGCATTTCCGCGGCACCTTGCTGCTCAACGGGGGCTTCGATGCCGTCTCGGCCGAGGCAGCGCTCCAAGAAGGTCGCGCGGACGCCATCGTGTTCGGCCGCGCGTTCATCGCCAACCCGGACCTCGTGGACCGCTTGCGCGAAGGGGTGTTCTTGGCCGATTACGAGCCGAGCCGGCTGTATGGCGGCGGCGCCGAGGGCTACACCGACTACCCGTTGCGACCGCTGGCTGAGGCGGTCTGAGCACGAGGCGCTGGGTCCGTCCACTCGGCGTCCAGCCAGCCCCGCAGGGCGTTGAACCAGGCCAGCCCCGTCGCGCGCTGCAAGTCATCGACCTCCAAGCGCGCTTCGCGGACGCGACACTCGCGCAACCAGCGTGCGCGGCCGACGCCGGGCAGCAGGCCGGCTTCCAAGCGAGGCGTCAGCCACTGCCCGTCGATCTGCAGCGCCAGATTGCCGAAGCAGCCTTCGGTGAGCTCGCCGTCTTCGTTCCACAGTATCAAATCCCAGATACCGGCGGGCTTGTCGAAAGCGGTGTATGCCTCGCGCCGGGTGGTCTTGAAGCGGATGAACTCGGCCAGCGCCCCGCGCGATTCGATGGGCCGGGGTGCCAGCTGCAGGCGCACGGGCTGTGGTGTTGAGGCGAGGGCTTCGCATTGCGCCTCGGCCCGCTCGCCCAGCAGCAGCCGGACACGCCAGACCCCTTGGGCGTGCTGGCTCGCGATGGCTTGCAAGGCGTCCAACGCCTGCTCGCGGGAGCCAGACAAGCCGAAGTGACGCGCGCCGTGCATGAGCCGGTTCAAGTGGGCGGTCTGCTCCGGGTACACGCCATCCTGCAGGCGCAGCGTCTCCAGGGCCTGAACGGGGGCGCGGGCGCGTTCCAGAAAGCGCGTCTTGGCGCGCCACTCGGCCAGTTCGGGCTGGGGCTCGGCATCCAGCGTGATGCCACTGCCCACGCCGAAGCGCAGCCGCTCGCCGGTGGCTTCCACGGTGCGGATGGGCACATTGAACGTGGCCGCGCCGCCCGGTTGGATGAGACCGAGCGCGCCGCAGTACCAGCCGCGTGGCGCGGCTTCCAATTCGGCAATGATCTGCATGGCGCGCCGCTTGGGCGCGCCGGTGACCGAGCCGCAAGGGAAGAGGGCGGCGAAGATTTCTGACAGCCGGCGTGCGCGCGGCGTGACCGCGGTCACCGTGCTCGTCATCTGCCAGACCGAGGGCAGTTCGTGTAGTTCGAAGAGCCGCGGTACGCGCACGCTGCCCAGGCTCGCCACGCGGCCAAGGTCGTTGCGCAGCAGATCCACGATCATCAGGTTCTCGGCGCGTTCCTTCTCGCTGGTGCGCAGATGCTGCTGGGCGGCTTCATCGGCGGCGCGATCCACCCCTCGCGGGGCAGTGCCTTTCATGGGTTGCGCGGCCAGCAGCCATGTGCGCGTGTGCCCGGGCAACGGTCGCCAGTCGAAGAACAGTTCTGGGCTGACCGAGGCCACGCCGGCCGCTTCCAGGTAGATCGAGAACCCGCCGGGCTGTGCGGTGTGCAGGGCCAGGAAGAGTTCGGCCAGCGGCACTTGCAGCGTGCTGGCCAGGCGTGTGGTCAGGTTGACTTGGTAGCAGTCACCGGCACGGATGAACTCGCGCACCTGTTCGATGGCCAGCGCGTCGCTGGCGGGATCCCGCAGGCATTGCCGCCAAGCGGTGCAGCGCTCGGTGGGGGTGGTCGTCGCGTCAGGCCAAGGGGAGGGCGCCTCGTCGTACACGGCGAACTGGGCGAGCGGCCCTTCGGTCCGCAGCCCGGGCAGTGCGGCATTCAGCGCAGGCGCGGCTTCGTAGCGCAAGCCGCCTAGGACCCAGGCGCCTTCCAGCGCGGCAGCGTGCGCGGCATCCAGCAGCGGCGCGACGTCCGCGGGCCGGTTGGCCGTCAGCAACTGGCGCGGCGCCTGGTACCAGGCGCCGCGCAGGCGCTCGCCGTCCTCGCGCGCCAGCGGGTGCTTGGGGAAGTCGAAGGCAGCCTGCAACCTGGGATCAGAGGCTCAGGAAGGTGGCCCGGTAATGCGCGAGCTCTTCAATGGACTCGTGGATGTCGGCCAGCGCGGTGTGCTTCTGCGCTTTCTTGAAGCCGTCGAGGACGGAGGGTTTCCAGCGGCGGGCCAACTCCTTCAGGGTGCTGACGTCGAGGTTGCGGTAATGGAAAAAAGCCTCCAGTTCGGGCATTCCACGGGCCAGGAAGCGGCGATCTTGGCAGATGGAGTTGCCGCACATCGGACTCTTGCCCTTGGGCACGAACTGGCTGAGCCACTCCATCGTCCGGGCGGCGGCGACGGCTTCGTCGACGGTGGAAGCCTTGACGCGGTCGATGAGCCCGCTCTTGCCGTGTGTGCCCTTGTTCCAGGCATCCATGGCGTCGAGCACGGCGTCGCTCTGGTGGATGGCGAACACCGGCCCCTCGACGCGAATGGCCAGGTCGGGGCTGGTGACGACCACGGCGATCTCGATCAGGCGATCCTTGTCGGGATCGAGGCCGGTCATTTCGCAGTCGATCCAGACCAGGTTGTTTTCGCTGCGCGAGAGCTCGGTGCTCATGGGGCTTCCAATGGGGTGGGAATGGTGGGCAATTGTGCCCGCCACCTACACTGGCCGCCCCATTCAGGAACGCCCTCGCGCCCCAGGCGCGCCTCTCGCCCCGTGCTCACTCCTCCCCTCGTGTCGGCGACCTTCGTGGCCGTGCTGCTGGTCACGTTCTTGCTGAAGTTCTGGCTCCTGCAGCGTCAGATGCGCCATGTTGCTGCACACCGAGCGGTGGTGCCCCCGGCCTTTGCGGCCACGGTCAGCCTGGCGGCGCATCAAAAGGCAGCGGACTACACAATGGCCAAGGGCCGATTGGCGCTGTTTTCGCAGCTGCTCAGTACCGCGCTGCTGGTGGGCTGGACGCTGCTGGGGGGGCTGGATGCCCTGAGTGCCTGGGTGCAAGGGATGGTCGGCGCGCAGACATGGGGCGGCTATGCCCAGGCGCTGGTGCTGGTCGGTGCCTTTGCGCTGATCGGCATGGTGCTTGACTTGCCGCTTGAGGCTTACGCCACGTTCGGGGTCGAACAGCGCTTTGGCTTCAATCACAGCAGCGTCGGTCTCTTTGCGGTGGATCTTTTGAAGGGGGTGGGTGTGGCCGTGGTGATCGGCACCCCGCTCTTGTGGGGCGTGTTGGCGCTGATGCGCGAGGCCGGCACGGCGTGGTGGCTGTGGGCATGGATCCTGTGGATCGGCTTCCAGTTGCTGGTGATGTGGTTGTATCCGCTGGTCATCGCGCCCTTGTTCAACAAGTTCGAGCCGCTGAACGACGAGGGCCTGGTACAGCGGGTGCAGAGCCTGTTTCAGCGCGCTGGTTTTTCGGCTGCGGGTCTGTTCGTGATGGATGGCAGCCGCCGCTCCGCGCACGGCAATGCCTACTTCACGGGCTGGGGCCGGGCCAAGCGCGTGGTGTTCTTCGATACGCTCCTGAGTCGATTGCAGCCACCCGAGGTGGAAGCGGTGTTGGCGCATGAACTCGGGCACTTCAAACTCAAGCATGTGCCCAAGCGCCTTGTGCAGTTCGCGTTGGTCTCGCTGGCCGGCTTCGCCTTGCTGGGATGGTTGGCACAGCAGCCGGCCTTCTACTTGGGCTTGGGAGTGCGGCCCAGCTTGGTGGAAGGCAACGACCTGAACAACGCGCTGGCCCTGATGCTTTTCCTGATGACGGTGCCCATGCTGGCCTACCCGCTGGCACCGCTGTTTTCGGCTGCCAGTCGAAAGCATGAGTTCGAGGCCGATGCCTATGCGTGCGCACAGGCCGATGGCCAAGCGCTGGCTGAGGCGCTGCTGAAATTGCACGAAGACAACGCCAGCACGCTGACGCCGGACCCCGTGTACGCGCGCTGGACCTACTCGCACCCGCCAGCGGTGGAACGGCTGGCGGCCATTCGGGCACAGCTGAATCCGCAGCCGGTGGCGAGGCCTGCATGACCCTCCTCACCGCAGCCTGTACGCCGAACGCACAGGCCCTGGACGCAGCTGCATTGGCCTTCTACCTCGCTGAATTGTCCGGCTGGGTCCATGAGCAGGGAGCGCTGCAGCGCAGCTTTCGGTTTGACAACTTCCGCGAGGTGATGGACTTCGCCAATGCAGTGGCCGAGGTGGCCGAGGCTCAGGACCACCACCCAGATCTGATCCTCAGCTATTCCGTGGCCACGTTGCGCTGGAGCACGCACAGCGCCGGCCATGCGGTGACGCTGAACGACGTGGTCTGTGCGGCGCAGGTGTCTGCGCTTCCGGAAGCCCGTCCTTGAAAAAGGGCCGCCGGCCCGAGGCGCGCGAGCACGGCGCCGAGCTGGATGGTGGCTTGGTGGTGCGCGGGCATGGTCGGCACTATTTGGTGCAAACGGACGACGGCGGCCGCGTGCAGTGTGTTCCGCGCGGCAAGAAAAGCGAAGCCGTGGTGGGCGACCGCGTGCGCTGGGCGCCCACATCGCCGGGCGAGGGCGTCATCGAGGCGATTGAGCCGCGGCGCAATCTGCTGTATCGGCAGGACGAATGGCGCACCAAGAGCTTCGCTGCGAATGTGGACCAGTTGCTGGTGTTGGTGGCGGTTGAGCCCGTGTTCAGCGAAAGCCTGCTGGCGCGGGCGTTGGTGGCGGCCGCGGAAGCCGGCATCGCCAGCTGTGTGGCGCTGAACAAGACCGATCTGCCCAGTGCGGCGCTGGCCCGAGAGCGCCTATCGCCGTACAGCGTCATGGGTGTCAGGGTGATGGAGCTGGCGCTCAAGCGGGATCCCGCAGCCGCGCTGGCACTGCTGGGTCCCTGGCTGGCCGGCAAGACCACGGTGGTGCTTGGTCCCAGTGGCACAGGCAAGAGCACCCTCACCAATCTGCTGGTGCCTGACGCCCGAGCGCAGGTGGGCGAAATCTCCACGGCGCTCAACAGCGGCCGGCATACCACCACGCACACGCAGTGGTACGCGTTGCCCGGGCATCTGGGGGGTGGAGCCTGGATGGACTCGCCGGGATTCCAGACCTTTGGCATCCAGCAGATCGAGCCGATGCGCTTGGCAGCGTTGATGCCGGATCTGGCCGAGCTGGCACCCCAGTGCCGCTTCGCGAACTGCACCCATCGTGCCGAACCGGCTTGTGCGGTGCGTGCCGCACTGGAGGCCGGCCGGGTGCCGGCCAGCCGCTACCGCATCTACCTTGAGCTCTTCGAAGAGTTGAGCCGTCCTCCTCAGTACTGAACGTGGGTGAGGGGGGCAGACCGCCAGCCAGGTCGAGCAGGTCTCTGGGTGGGGGTGTGAGCCCCTGCCAAGCCTCGGTGGGGGGAAGATTTGTAGGAATTTGTCTGACAAGGCGAATGCGCAGCGGCTGACTTCGGTCCGAATGGTCAATCCCTAGAGTCAGGGGTGTCGCCACTTCAGCCGCTCCACAGGTCGCCGCCGTGACAGATCGCTTCGCCACCACGCTGGAACGCAGCCTCCCGCAGCTGCCGACGCTGAGCTCTGCCTTGGAGAGCATGGCCCTGCCTTCGTTGGTGGAGCGCCGGCAGCCGACCGAGATTCAGGAAGAATGGTTGCCGTTCACGGTGGAGCGGGTCGCAGACACGGACGATCTTCATGAGGCGGTGCGTGTGCGCCAGCAGGCCTACGCCCGGCACCTGCCCGAGTTTTCCGAGACCTTGACGGAGCCGGAGCCAGCCGATTCGCAGCCCGGCGTGGTGGTGCTGCTGGCCCGCTCCAAGCTGGATGGCAGTCCGTTGGGCTCGATGCGCATCCAAACCAATACCTACAGCCCGCTGCCGCTGGAGGCATCCCTGGATCTTCCGCCCGAGTTGGCCAACGCCAGTCTGGCCGAAGCCACCCGCTTGGGCGTCGCGGTGGGGCAGGCCGGAAGCTTGGTCAAGACGGCACTCTTCAAGGCCTTCTACCTTCATTGCATCGCCCATAACGTGCAATACATGGTGGTGGCCGGCCGTCAGCCCTTGGATCGTCAATACCTGCGCTTGCTGTTCCGCGAGGTGTATCCCGAGCGGGGCCTGATACCCCTTCGCCACGCTGGCAATCTGCCGCACCGGGTGATGTCTCTGGACTTGGATGACGCCGAACGCCTTTGGTCTGAAGCCAAGCATCCGTTGTTGGGCTTCATCTGCCACACGCTGCATCCGGACATTCGCATCAAGCAGCGGCCACCGCGCCGTCGCGGCCTGCGCTTGGTGCAGAGCTGAGAGGCTCTCGCGTCATGGAAGAAGCCTGCATGCGCGCCGCCAACGGGTCGGATGCAAGGTGCCAGGGCGCGGTCGGAGCCGTTTCCGGCAACGCTGCAGCAGGGACTTGACGGCCGGCCCTGCTTGTCGGTGCGGTCCAAGAGGGGCAGCCGTCGAGGTCGGCTTCTTGTGGGGCTTGCACCATCGCGTTGGCGCCGCCACGCTTGGCCTCAAACTGGTCCCTGGATGGGCCCTGGCGCGGAGCACCCGCACGGCCCGACAGCCTGCTAGGCCGCCTTGCCTCGTGTGCCGCTGACGAAGAAGTCGGGCATGGTGCCGCGCAGTTGCAGTTGTTCCACCAACTCCCGTGTGGCGGGGTCGGTGACGAAGGCGGCTGACGAGGCTTGGCCCAGCAAGACGTCCGGGTCCTGGCTTCGGGCGATGGCAAAGCCCTGCACATAGTCCACGCCGATCTCGGCGAGGGTTTCGACGGTGGCGGCGTCCTCGGCCCACTCGGCAATCACCTTCATGCCTAGGTTGCGCGCCAGACTGACGATGGCCTCAACGATGGCGATGTTGGCCGGGTGCTCGTTCATGTTGACGATGAAGCTGCCATCAATCTTCAGCAGGTCGCCCGGCAGGTCCTTCAGATAGCTGAACGAGGTGTAGCCCGCGCCGAAGTCGTCGAGCGCCACGCGCGCGCCGAACTGACGCACCTGGTGAATGAAGCGACGCGTGTTGGCGAGGTCGTGCAGCGCAACCGACTCTGTCACCTCCAGGCAAAGCAGGGGCGCCACTTCAGCGTAATCCTGAAGCATGTCGAAGGCGGCTTCGATGAATCGCTCGTCATTCAGCGAGGCGCCACTCAGGTTGACACAGACGAACTGGGTGTGGATCAGCTGGTCCTTGTGCCGCTTCATCCAAGCCAGGGTGGAGGCGAGTACCCAGCGGTCGATCATGCTCATGCGGCCGCTTTGCTCACCTGCCGCAATCAGTCGGCCGGTTGGCACTGGCTTGCCGCTGGCGTCCTTCATGCGCAGGAGCACTTCGAAGTTCAGTGCAGCGTGGGGCTGTCGCAAGCTCATGATGGGTTGCATGTGCAAATGCAGTCCCTCCACGTCGCCGCCGGCGGCCAGCCGCGCCACCAACTGCATCTCGGCAGCCATCTCTTCGAGTTGGCGGTCGTCGTGCTCGAACACCACCAACCCATCGCTCTGCTGCGACTTGGCAACGCGGCAAGCCCGATCGGCGCTGGACATCGCGTCTTTGAACGCGGTGTCGGCCTCGATCTCGACCAAGCCCATCGATCCGCGCACCTGAAAAGCGCGGTCCCCCACCTGGTAAGGCTGATTGCCGATGGCCGTGAGCAAGCCACGCGCGATGAGGCAGGCGAGTTCCATGCTCACGCCAGGCATGAGGATCACGAATTCGTCGCCGCCCACCCGCCCCATGGGCATGTCCTTGGACAAGAGCTCGCGCAATCGGGCGCAGACCTGCTGCAACACCACGTCGCCCGCCGCGTGGCCATACAAGTCATTGAGCAGCTTGAAGCGGTCCAGGTCCAGGTAACCCATCGCCATGCGGCGGTCGCTGGGCAATTGCTTCTGCAGATCCAGCATCGCAGCTTCCACGCCGCGCCGGTTCAGAACCTTGGTCAGCGGATCGTTGAGAGCCATGAAGCGAAGCTTCTCGGTGGCCTCGTTCTGTTCGGTGACGTCCTGCACCAGGCCTTCGACGACGCGGCTGGCGAGCGTGGCGCGCACCAGGAATTGCCTGCCGCCGGGTCCGATGAGTTCCAACTGAGCGATCTGCTGCTCGCCCACTTCGCGGAGCAATTGATCCCAGGCTTCCTGGCCGAAGAAGTTCGACCAACGACCCAGCGAGCCAGGTGGTGGCGCGCCAAGCATGGCCACCAGGGCCGGATTGGTCTGGGTGAACTGGCCCTTGGGTGTGGCGCTGAACAGGCCGATTGGCAAGGCTTCGAAGGTGGACTGCAGTCGGCGCTGGGCGTCGCGTCGCTGGTCGCGCTCTTCCTTCATTTGAGCCGCGACCGCAAGCGAAGCGAGCAGACCGCTGAAAAGCGCCGCCGTCACGCTGTTCACCACCTCGGTGATGCCTCCGGAGCCCGATGACGCGCCCAGCACCTCGGCCAAGCTGGCAAAGAGCGTGACCGCCATGGAACCGCCGTACCACATCGCCACCTGCGAGCGGGTCAGCCAAAGGATGCGAATCAAGTAATAGCAGACCAGCAGCACACTGAAACCGGTCCAGGCCCAGATGATGGGCAGGTAACGCTCGAAGGGCAGCACGACGGACAGGAGCAGCAGAGGCGGGCAGCTCCAAGCCAGCAGGCTCAAGCCTCGGGTGACCCCCAGGCGATCGAGGGATTCGCGAAAGAAATTTCGGAAAAGCGCGTAGGTGCAGGTGAAGTACAGCGCCAGGGTGATCAGGCGCATGGTCGACAGCCAGTCGCCTGGGACGCGCTGCCCCAGCCATTGAAAATCGGTGCCAGCAGACAGTGCCGCCATGCGCAGGTTCAGCAGCATCCAGGCCGAGAACAAGACGTAATTGGCGTTGCGGCTGATCAGCGCGGTGACGAACAGGAAGACGCCGAGAACGATCAGGCCTCCGTCGAGCCAGCCGGCACCGCGCGCATGCCGCTCCGCCGCGGCCTGCGCGTCTTGGTGGCTTCGCGCCAAGACGCCGATGCGGGCCGGTCCGATGGATTCCAACCGGCACAGCACGCTTTGCCCAGCGGCGTCTGCTGGCACGGCCAGTGCAAAGCCGGCGCGCAGCCAACGCAGCGCGCCGGAGGTGCCTTGACGGTCGGCCTCGCCGAGCCAATGGTCATCCAGCCAGCAGCTCACGCGGTTGGCGTGCCGAGACGGGAATTCAAGCCAATCGGGGTGGGTGGTCCCCGCCGGCAGATCAACGCGCACCCAGAAGGGGGCGGTGCTCAGTGAAGTGGACTGCTGAATGACCGCTGGCGCGTTTTGCAGCGCAAGCAGTGCTTCGCCATGGCTCCACTGGCGCCGTTCGTCAGCCAAGGCTCGAAAAACGAGGGGCGACTCTTGGGGCTTGGCTTCGTACTCATGCCAACCGTTCAGTGCCAGAAGGGAGAGGAAGACGGCAGCGATGGGCAGCAGGTAAACCACCCAGGCGTACACCAGGCGATCCGCCAAGCCATCGCGGGAGACGAACGGTGATTCGGTGGAGCCGCTGGCACCTTGCATGCGTCGGGAGGCCTGTCTGCTCGTCGTGCGAATAGGGGATTGCGCGTTGCTTCAGGCCATCATACGCATTTCTGACTACAGCTAGATTGCGGTTTCTACTCCCCTTGCAAGTGCTTGAATTAAAAGAACTTGCTCCTGGTCTGGGCGTTCGGTCGAGCGCGCCGAGGGCGATGTCATTCAAATTCGCGGAAGCAAGGCTTCGGATCGGCGCCTCCGTCCAGGAGGTCCTGCCACTGCGGGTGGCGATCGATGTAGCGCGCTACATAGCTGCAGGCCGGCACCACCTTCAACTGCTCCTGGCGGGCCCATTGCAGCCCGCTCATCACCAGTTCAGCCGCGAGTCCACGACCCTGCAGGGCGGGTGGCACGCCGGTGTGGGTGAAGACCACCCGGTCACCGACTCGACGGTAGTCCAGCTCGCAGGCCTGGCCATCGATGCATAGTTCGAACCGCCCTTCAGAGTGGACGATCGTCCCCATCAGCGCCCCCCTAACTGCATCCACAGGTAACTGAACTCGATGGCCTGCCACGTGGCGCGCTGCTCGTTGTCAGCGGCGCCGCCATGCCCTCCCTCAATGTTCTCCCAGTACAGCGGAGCATGCCCCTGCTCCAGCATGCGCGCCGCCATCTTGCGGGCGTGCCCGGGGTGCACGCGGTCGTCCTTGGTGCTGGTGTTGATCAGCCAGCGCGGCTGCTTGACCCCAGCTTTCACGTTTTGGTAAGGGCTGTACTTGGATATGAACGCCCATTGTTCGGGCTGATCCGGGTTGCCGTACTCGGCCATCCAGGAGGCGCCTGCCAGCAGGGTGTGGTAGCGCTTCATGTCGAGCAGCGGCACTTGGCAGACCACGGCATTGAACAGGTCGGGCCGTTGCACGGCCACGGCGCCGACCAGCAAGCCTCCATTGCTGCCGCCCATGATGCCGAGCTGCTTCTGCGTGGTGATGCCTCTCTTGATGAGGTCCTCCGCTACGGCAATGAAGTCGTCGTAGGACCGCTGCTTGTTCTGCAACAGGGCACTCTTGTGCCAATTCGGGCCGAACTCACCGCCGCCGCGGATGTTGGACATCACGTAGATGCCGCCGCGCTGCAACCAACCGCGACCACGGCTGGAGCTGTAGCCCGGGGTCATGCTCACCTCGAAGCCGCCATAGCCGTACAGCAGCGTGGGCGCGGCCTTGCCTGCTTGGTGACCCTTCGGATAAATGACGAAGTAGGGGATCTGGGTGCCGTCCTTGCTGGTCGCGAATTGCTGCTCGGCACGCATGCCACCGGCGTCGAACCAGCTCTGACGCGACTTCAGCTTCAGTCGTTCGTCGCTGCCTGCCTGGGCCAGGTAGAGGGTGTCGGGCGTCAGGAAGTCGGCGTACTGCACCAGATAGCGGTCGGCCAGCGGGTCGACGGCGAGGTCGTTGTCGTACAGGCTGCGGACGCTCAAAGTGCCCGGGAAGGGGGCCTTGACCTCGCGACGGACCGCCTGCTTGGCACTGAAATCCCATTCTTCCAGCTTGCTGGCGACCTTGTCGCTGATGTTGAGGATGACGTGCTGCCGGGTCAGGGTGTAGCCGGCGAGCGAGCGCGTGGCCGTCGGTTCGAAGAGATTCTTGAAGCTCGGCTTCCCGGTCAGGAAGGCCTTCCAGCTGCCGACCAGCAAACTGCCTGCCTTGAAGCTCGCGCCCCCCACGGTCCAGTCCGAGCGCAGGCGCACCAGCACCCGCTCGCCCCAGAGCCTGGGCTGCGCATCCAAGGGCAGCGCCAGCTTCTTGAGCCGACCGCCGCCCTGCACCAAGTGGTACTCCGCTCGGTAGAAGTCCAACGCCCGCTGCACGATGGCGGTTTGCTTGGCGCCATGTCCGTCGACGCTGATGCCGATCCAGGTGTCCTTCTTTTGGCCTTCGAAGACCGTGTCGGCGCTGGCCAGTGGCGTGCCGCGCTTCCACAGCTTGGCGATGCGCGCATAGCCAGAGTCGGTCAGGCTGCCGGGGCCAAAGTCGGTGCCCACGTAGATGTGGTTCAGATCCTTCCACTCGACCTGGGTCTTGGCCTCGGGCAGCGTGAAGCCGCCGTCCACAAAGGCCTTGGTTTGGGTGTCGAACTCGCGCACCACGGTGGCATCGGAGCCGCCGGGTGAGAGTTGCAACAGGCAGCGGCGGTACTCGGGCGCCAGGCAGGTGGCGCCACCGAACACCCAGCTCTTGGCTTCCATCTTGCCCAGCGCGTCCAGATCGAGCACCGTTTCCCAGGCCGGATCCGGTTTCGCGTACTCGGCCAGGCTGGTACGGCGCCAGAGACCCCGCTTGTTCTTTTCGTCCTGCCAAAGGTTGTAGACGTGATCGCCCATGCGCGAGATGCCCGGGATGCGATCCCGCGCGTTCAGGCCCTCCAGCAACTCGCGGCGCAAGGTCTCGAAGCCGGGCTGGGCCTTCAAGAGGCTCTCGGTCTCCGCGTTCCGCGCCTTCACCCAAGCCATCGAGCGTTCGCCGCTGATGTCCTCGAGCCAGAGGTAAGGGTCTTCCTGGGCCTGCAGTGGCAGGGCGGCCAGGAGCAGGGCGGAGGTCAGCAAGGTTTTCATGGTCGGGGCCGAGAGGTGGTCGGGGCGCGCATTATGGGAAGTGCGGGGAGTGGATGGCGGAGGGCATGGCATGATCCCCGCCCCGACCGTTTCTGATCGCTGCCCGCACCATGCGCCCTTCTGTTTCGCACCTTGCAGTCCTGACCTTGACGGCCGCTCTGGCCTGCACTTCCTCTCTCGCGCAAACGGCGGCACCCGCCAAGGCGGACCCCAAGGCGGCCAAACCTGCGGCTGCCAAACCGGCCGCGAAGCCAGCCAACAAGCCGCAGCTTGTGGCTGCCCCGGGGGCCGTCATCAGCGCCAAGCCCAAGGTGAAGCTGATGACACGCGACGAGCTGCGCGCCTGCCTGGAGCGACAGGATGGCAACGCCAGCGAGGGGAAGGCGATCGAAGCCGAAGACAAGGTGATGGCCGACGAACGCGCCAAGGTGCTGCTCGAGCGCGATGCCATCAAGGCCAAGCAGGGCGAGATTGAGGAAGCCGAGAAGGCGTTGGTGGCCGCCAACCAGGCGGTGGCTCAACGCTTTGAGGAACTCAAGACGCTGCTGCCCAAGATGAGCAAGAAGGAGCAAGCCGAGGCCAAGGCCGACTACGAAAAGCGTGCCTCTGAGGTCAACTCCAAGATCGATCCCCACAACCAGCGCAAGCGCGTCTTCTTGGCAGAAGTGAAGGCCTTTGAAGAGCGGGTGGACAGCTTCAACAAGCGCAAGGACCAGCTGAGCGATCGCGCCGACAAACTCGGTGACGCCCAGGAAGCCTGGCGCAATGAATGCGGCAACCGCCCCTATGACGAGGCGGACGAGATTGCCATCCGCAAGGAGCAGAGCAAGGCCGCTGAAAAGGCCGCGGGGCAATGAGCAATCCGCTGTTCACCGACTGGTCGAACAGCGAAAAGGGCGGCTTGCCGCCCTTTTCGCTTTTTCGCGCCGAACATTTCGCGCCTGCCTTCGAAGCCGCCATGGCCGCTCAGCGCGAGGAGCTGGAGGCCATTGCCTCCAACCCGAACGCGCCCGACTTCGCCAACACCGTCGCCGCGCTCGACGCCAGCGGCCGTTGGCTGGCGCGGGTGGAAATGGTCTTTCACACGCTCAACGCCTCGCTCTCCTCGCCTGCGTTGCAGGAAGCACAGCGCGGCCTGGCCGCGCCGCTGGCTGCGCACGCCAGCTGGGTGGCGATGCACCAAGGGGTGTTCGGGCGCCTTGAGGCATTGATGCAGCCCGGTGCGGCAAGCCAGCTCGACGCCGAGCAGCGCCGCTTGCTGGAGCGCCTGCACCTGGAGATGGTGCGCGCCGGCGCCCGCCTGGCGCCGCAGGCGCGCGAGCGCTATGCCCAGATCATGCAGCGCCTGGCCGAACTGAACACGCGCTTCGCCCAGAACGTGATGGCCGACGAAGGCGACTATCGGCTTGTGCTGCGTAGCGAGGAAGAACTCGCCGGTCTGCCCGCCTTCGCCCGCGCGGTGATGTGCCAGGCGGCGGCCGAGCGCGGCTTGGCTCCAGAAGACCATCTGGTGACCCTGAGCCGCTCCCACATCGTGCCCTTTCTCACCTTCAGCGCCCGGCGCGACCTGCGAGAGCAGGCTTGGCGTGCCTGGGTAGGCCGAGGCGAACGAGGCGGCGACACCGACAACCGCGACGTCGCACAGGAGATCCTGCGCCTGCGCAACGAGCAAGCCCGCCTGCATGGCGAGGCCAGCTTTGCCGACTACCAACTGCGCGACACCATGGCACGCACCAAGGGCGCAGTGCAGCAGTTGCTGATGCGCGTTTGGGATGCCTCGCTGCAAGCCTGCGCGCGCGAGCGCACCGCCGTGCAGGGTGCCGCCCTGGCACATGGCTTCGATGGCCCGGTGCAGGCCTGGGACTGGCGCTACTACGCCGAGAAGGTGCGACAGGCGCAGTACGCGCTCGACGAGGCCGAGCTCAAGCCTTATTTCCCCCTCGATGCGATGGTCGAGGCCATGTTCGACTGCGCCCGGCGGCTCTTCGGCCTGCGCTTCGAACGCCGCGCCGACTGGCCGGTCTACCACCCCGATGTGGTGGCCTACCAGGTCTTCGACGCCGACGGCAGCCATCGCGCCGTGTTCCTGCACGACAACTTCGCGCGCCTGGGCAAACGCAGCGGCGCCTGGATGAACGCCCTGGCCTGGCACCGCATCAACCTGGGCCGCCAGACCCCGGTCATCCTGAACACCAACAACTTTGCCAAGGGCGCACCGGGCAGCCCCACCCTGCTGAGCCTGGACGACGTGCGCACGCTCTTTCACGAGTTCGGCCACGGCCTGCACGGCATGCTCAGCGAAACGCGCTATGAGCGCCTCTCCGGCACCCAGGTGCTGCGCGACTTCGTCGAACTGCCCTCGCAAATCATGGAGCACTGGATCGCCGATCCGGGGGTGATGCGCCAGCACGCGCGCCACTGGCAGACCGGCGAACCGATTCCTGAGTCGTTCATCGAACGCATCCGCGCCGCCGAGCAGTTCAACCAAGGCTACGAGACCGTCCGATACACCGGCTCGGCGCTGGTCGATCTGGCCATCCACTCGCTCGAAGAGGAGGAGGCACCGGACATCACCAGCTTCGAGCGTGACACGCTGGATCGCCTGGGCCTGCCCGCCGACTGCGGCATCAACCACCGCTTGGCGCACTTCCAGCACCTGTTCTGCGGCGACAGCTACGCCGCCGGGTACTACGTCTACCTGTGGGCCGAGGTGCTGGATTGCGACGCCTTCGAGGCCTTCAAGGAGGCGGGCGACCTGTTCGATGCCCCAACCGCCGCGCGACTGCGCCGGCACATCCTGGCCAGCGGCAATGCGGTGGAGCCGGGTGAAGCGTTCCGGGCCTTCCGTGGCCGCGATGCGGTCATCGAACCCATGCTCAAGGGCCGCGGTCTGCTGCCAGCCTGAAATGCTCGACGGCCTGCAGGAAAGCCGCGAAGTCGAGCGGCTTGCCGAAACAGGCCGCGAAACCCGGCGGCGGCGCTGCCAGCCGGTGGGCGCTGAGCAACCATGCTGGCGCATGAACGCCGGCCTGGCGCAGCCGTTCCAGCAGTGCCGGTCCGCTGGTATCCGGCAACTGATGGTCCAGCAGCAGCAGGTCAGGCGGCGCCGCGATGGCGACTTGCATGGCGGCGGCTCCGTCCTCCACCACGGTCAGTTGCAGCCCCGTGTGCGAGGTCAGCAGTTCCTCCACCACCAGGGCGTTGACCGGATCGTCGTCCACATAGAGCACACGCAGCATGCCCGGCATCTTGCATTGCTTTTTGCCGAGGCATCCCCAACTGGGTACGCTTACGCCCGATCGTTCCTGCACTTGCCATGGCTTCCGTCCTGAATCTGCTCGCCCGCATCGTCTTTGTCGCCTCGGCCATGGTCTTGCTCCTGGCCCTGCTGGTGTTGGGCCTGGTGCTTGGCCTCGTCTGGTGGCTGGTGGCCTTGCTCACCGGCCGGCGCCGACCGGACGCGCGCATCTGGGTCGGTCGCATGCAGCAACAGGCCCAGGAATTTCGCCGCCGCGCACGCGGTCAGGGCGAGGTGGTCGAGGCCGAGGTGCGGGAGATCCGGTGAGGCAGTTGCTCGTCTACGGCGACTCGCTCTCATGGGGCATCGTGCCGCTGACGCGTGAGCGCCTGCCGTTCGAGCAACGCTGGCCCGGCGTGCTGGAGGCCGAACTCGGTGGCGACTTGCGTGTGCTGGAAGATTGCCTGAACGGTCGCCGCACCGTCTTCGAAGACCCGTACAAGGCGGGTCGCAATGGCCTTCAGGGCCTGCAGCAGCGCATCGAAGCGCAGTCGCCCCTGGCCGGCGTGCTGCTCATGCTCGGTTCCAACGACTGGCAGAGCATGCATCCGCACAACGCCGAGCACGCGGCGCAGGGCGTGGCCACGCTGGTGCGTGCCATCCGCGCGGCGCCCATCGAGCCTGGCATGCCGGTGCCACCGGTGCTCGTCATCGTGCCGCCCCGGCCGGCACAGGCGCGCGGGCCGCTGGCGTGGAAGTTCGCCGCGGCCAGCCACAAGGCCGAAGGTCTGCTGGCTGCTTACCAGGCGGTCTGCAAGGAACTGGATTGCCCTTGCTTCGACGCCGGCAGCGTCATCGGCGTGAGCAGCAAGGACGGCGTGCACCTTGACGCCGAAGCGCATCGCAAGCTCGGCAAGGCGCTCGCCGCGCCGGTGCGCGCGCTACTGAACTGAGGCTTCGAGCAGCCGGATCGTGCCGGCCTCTGCGTCCATTTCGGCCAGGGCGCCCACCGGTACCGTGAACTTGCGCTTGATGTGGCCGATCATGGCGCCGCGGTACACCGGCACATTCAGGGGCAGCAGGTAGTCGTCGAACACCTCGTCAAGCGTCAGGGCGCCGAAGCCCTCGCCGGGTTCGCACTTGGTGAACTGGCCGAGCACCACCCCCGCCACCTTGGACAGCGCGCCGGTCAGGCGCAGCGTGCTGAACATGCGGTCCACGCGATAGATGTACTCGTTGATGTCTTCCAGGAAGAGCAGTGCGCCGTCGAACTGGGGCCAGTAGGGGGAGCCGGCCATGGCCGTGAGCACCGCCAGATTGCCGCCGATCAAGCGCCCGCGTGCCTTGCCCGGCCGCAGCGGCCAGCTGCGCCACGGGCGCTGCACCAGGTTGTCTGCCAACTCGCCGCTTGGGTTGGCCAGCAGCGGCATTTCGGCCTGCATCACGAGTCGGCGGAAGTGCTCGACGCTGAAGGCGTTCCACTCGCTGCCTGCCACCGGGCTGTGGAAGGTGATCAGCCCGGTCTGTTGGCGAATGGCGTTGACCAGCGCCGTGAGGTCCGAGAAGCCGCCGAAGAACTTGGGCGTGCGGCGGATCTGTGCGTAGTCGATCAGCGGCAGGATGCGCGTGCCCCCGCTACCGCCGGTGAGCGCGATGATTCCCTGCACCTCGGGGTCGGCAAACATGGCGTTGACGTCTTCGGCGCGCTGCGTGTCGGTGCCGCCGAAGTGGCCCCAGCGGCCACGCACATGGCGGCCCAGCTTGACGCGGAAGCCGAGCGCCTGCAGCGCCTCCACCGCCAACTGCAGGGGCTCGCGCTCGAACGTGGCGTTGGACGGGCTGATCAGGCCCAGGGTGTCGCCCGGCTTCAGGCGCTGGGCGCGCAGCAGCGGCGGCCGCGTGGCGGCTTGCGCCACGCCGGTGGCCGGCAGGCTCAGGGCGCTCAGGGTGGCCGCGGAGCCCAGCAGTTCGCGTCGTTTCACAGCACCCTCGGCAGGTCACGGCGCACCGCGTCGCGGTCGCCCAGGTCAAAGTGCCACCACTCGGTCGAGATGCCATGAAAGCCGGCCTGGCGCAGCGCGGCGCGCAGCCAACCGCGGTTCACCAATTGATGCGCCTGCAGGCGCCCCTGGGCCAGAAGCTCGGCTTCGAACTCCGGGTGGGAGATCGGATCCATTTCGTCGAAGGCCGCGCCCATGTCCAACTCGCAGCCACTGGCGTCGAGCAGCGTGACGTCGACCGCCATTCCGAAGGAGTGGATGGACCCGCGCTCTGGATGCGCCAGGTAGCGCACCAGGGGCGTGCCCTCCAGCTCGGCGTACAGCGCCTCCTGCACGCGCTGCGGGCGCAAGGCGTCGAGCACGCAAAGCTGCCAGCCGCCTTGGTGCTGGGCCAGCCAATCGGCGGCCTTCAGCAGGGCCTCACCCGCCTCACGGCGCAACCAGGCGCAGTCCAGACCGCCGTAGACCGCCTTGCCGACGAAGTTGTCGCGCGTGGCGTAGCGAAGGTCCACGGCGATGCCCGGCAAGGCGTGCAGCGACACGAAGTCGGCATGGCCGGCAACGTCTTCGCATGCAATGCCCTTCATGGCAGCGAGTTCAGCGCGGCGCGCGTGGTTTCGCCAAGCAGCTTCACGAAGCGCCGCCCCGACTGACCCAGCGGTCGATTGGCTGGGGTGAGCAGCATCAAGGAAACCGGCAGGGCCGCCTGCAATCGGCGCAAGGACACCCGCGTGCGGTCGGCACTGGCGGCGGTGAAGGGGTCGACGATGGAAACCCCCAATCCCGACTCCACCAGTGCCCTCGCCAGCTGGTAGGTCTGCACATTGACGCGGCTGGCCGGATGCTGGTCCTGTGCGGCGAAGGCGTCCATGACGAGATGGCCGAGGGGGTCGTCCTCGGCGAGGAGGATCAGTTCGGAGCGCAGATCGGCCAGCGCCAGCGGACCTTCTGCACGCGACTCCGGACTGCCGACAGGGCAGAGCAGCATCATTTCACCCTGAGCCAGAACTTGCGCCTGGATGCCAGGGTGGCGTGGGTCGGTCAACGTGAGCGCCAGGTCGGCCTCGCCCAGCAGCAAGCTGGCCACAATTTCCCGCGTGTGGTGGGTGGAGAGCTGGCAGCGCGCGGCTGATGCGCCACGGGGCCCCTGCATCCACTCGGTGATGGCGCGCGGCAGCACCGAGGCACCGAGCGTCGGCGTGGCCTGCACGCGCAGGAGCTCCTCGGTGGCGCCTCCCCGTAATTGCGCGGCCAGCCGGCGGATGGCGAGCAAGTCGCGGTTCAGCTTCTCGGTCTCTACCACCAGCCGCTGGGCCTCGGGCGTTGGTACCAGCTTGCCGCGCACGCGGTCAAAGAGGGGCAGACCCAGTTGCAGTTCGGCGTGCTGCAGCACCTTGGTGACCGCCGGCTGCGAGATGTGCAGCAACTGAGCGGCCCCGCTGATGGAGCCGGCCTGCATGATGGCGTGGAACACCTCGATATGCCTGAGCCTCATGACGCCCCCCGTCTTGGGCCCTGCGGACCTTCGTTCTGCCTCATTCCCTCACCACCCCTTCGAATTCCACCCCGCCATTGGGCGCCATCTTGAATCCCTTCACGTCCTTGCGCGCAGCAATGTAGATGGTGCTGTGGGCCATCGTGATCCAGGGCCGTTCGCGCTTGAACAGGGCGTTTGCCTCCTGGTACAGACGCACGCGCTCGGCTTCGTCCCGGCTCTCTCGCGCGCGCTCCAGCAAGGCATCGAACGCCGGGTTGCAGAACTTCACGCCGCCCTTGCTTGACGCACAGCTGAGGTTCGGCGCCAGAAAGTCGTCGGCATCGCCGGTGTCGCCGCTCCAGCCGCTCATGTAGATGTCGTGCTCGCCCTTGTTGGCGCGCTTCAGGTACTCGCCCCACTCGAAGGTGCGGATGGTGGCGCGCACCCCGATGCGCGCCCAGTCCTGCTGGATCAGCTGCGCCATCAGCTGGCCGTTCGGGTTGGTCGGCCGGGCCACCGGTAGCGCCCACAGCTCGATGGCAAAGCCGTTCGGGTGGCCGGCCTCAGCCAGCAGGCGCCTGGCGCGTGCCGGGTCGAACTCGTTGCGGAGCTGGGGGTTCCAGCCGGGAATGGCCGGTGGCATGGCGTTCACCGCCTGGGTGGCATCGCCGCGCGGGAAGAGGGCGCGGAACACCGCATCGCGGTCCACCGCGATGTCCAGCGCCTCGCGCACCCGGCGGTCCTGGAACAGCGGCCGCTTCAGATTGAAAGCCAGGTAGGAGATGTTGAGCGCCTGGATCTGGTGCAGCTGCGCCACGTCAGGGCGCTTCATCACGGTGGCCACGTCCACGTCGCGCAGCGGGCTGGTGATATGGCACTCGCCCGCCAGCAGCTTCTGCACGCGCACATTGGGTTCGCGGGCGATGGCAAAGATCAGCTGCTCGGCGCGCGGGGCTTGGCCCCAGTGGCCAGGGTGAGGCTCCAGCCGCAGCACCTCGTCCTTCACATAGCGACGAAAGCGGTAGGGCCCCGTGCCCACAGGTTCGTTGTTCAAGGCCTGCGGCCGGCCGGCCTTCAACACCTGAGTCGCGTATTCGACTGAGTGGATGCCGGCAAAGGGCATGGCCAGGTAAGTCGGGAAAACCACATTGGGCTTGCGCAGGCGAAAGCGCACTTCGAGTTCGCCGAGCCGGTCGATGCCTTCGATCTGCCGGTCCAGCCCTAGGCTCTGCGGGTAGGTGTAGACCACCGGCAGCGCCTGGTTGTAGGGATGCTTGGGGTCGAGGAAGCGCTGGAAGCTGAACAGCACATCGTCGGCGTTCAGCGTGCGGCTGGGGCGAAACCCTGGCCGTTCGTGGAATTGCACGCCGGCGCGCAGCTTCAGGGTCAGGCTGCGGGCGTCAGGCGACAGGGTCCATGACTCCGCCAGCTCCGGCTCCAGGCGCGTGCCGCCCCGCTCGAAGCGCAGCAGGCCCTCGAAGATCTGCCGCGTGGCGTTGGCGGTGCTGCTGCTGTCCCAGCGCCCGGGATCGAATCCTTCGGGGCTGGCGTCGGCACAGTAGACCAGCGGCTTGGCTGTTGCGGCCGCCGCAAGGCTCAGGCCCAGGGCCAGCAGCAGGGTGGAGAAGCGCATGGGCACGCATTGTCAGCAGCGCCGGGGGCGTGCCGCATGAGCGCAAGGCAGGCTTCCATCACCGTGCCTCATGGTTGGCTTCGTTCGCATGCACCAGCTTGCCGGCGCGCACGCCCAGGAGGCGCATGCGGGCGTCGAACTGCACGCGCTTCAGGCATTCCCGCGCGCCGTGCAGCAGTGCCGCCGCTCCGTGCACCGGTTCGGCCAGGGTCAGGTCGCGCGTCACTGTGCGGAAGCCTTCAAAGCGCAGCTTGATGCCAACGGTGCGCGTTGCGTAGCCCTTGCGCGCGAGGTCCGCCGCGAGTTGGTCGCACAGCTCGGTGAGGATGCGACCCAGTTCGTGGCGGTCGCGCCTGGCGTCCAAGTCGCGTTCAAAGGTGGTCTCGCGGCTGATCGACACCGGCTCGCTGTGCGTCACCACCGGTCGTTCGTCCTGCCCATGGGCAGCTTGGTGCAGCCAGCGGCCGTAACTGGCGCCGAAGCGCTCGACCAGCCAGGCTGGATCGGCGGCGGCCAGCTCACCGATGTGCTCGATGCCGAGCGCCTCCAGGCTGGCCGCCGCCTTGGGGCCGACGCCGTTGATGGCCCGCACCGGCAGCGGCCAGATGCGCCCGGCGAGGTCCTCGGGCCGGACCAGGCTCAGGCCATCGGGCTTGTCAAGCTCGCTGGCCATCTTGGCCAGCAGCTTGTTCGGTGCCAGACCGATCGAGCAGCTCAAGCCCCCGGTGGCGGCGCGCACGTTGTTCTTGATCTCCTGCGCCACCTCCTTGAGCCCTGCCAGCGGGTCGTGCCCGGCGCCCTGCCGCTCACGGGCGTGCTGGCTGAGGTCGATGTAGATCTCGTCGATGCCGCGGTCCTCGATGAGGGGCGCAATCTCCGCCACGGCTGCTTTGAAGCGCCGGCTCATCGCGCGGTAGGCCGGAAAGTCCACGGGCAGCAGCACGCAATCTGGGGCCAGTTGGGCGGCCTTCATCAGGCCCAGGCCCGAACGCACGCCAAAGGCGCGCGCCGCGTAGGTGGCGGTGGTGATGACGCCGCGGCCGGTGTAGTCCTTGAGCCGCGCGTAGCTACGGCCCTGTGGGGTCTCGCGCGGCGCGTGGTCGCGCCGGCCGCCGATGACCACCGGCTGGCCCTTCAGCTCCGGGTAGCGCAGCAGTTCGACGGACGCGTAGAAGGCGTCCATGTCGAGGTGGGCGATCCATCTGGACTGCATCGCCTCTCAACAGCCCGCAGGGGCTGTCCACCCCTGCACCCGGACCCCCTTTCTTTGGTCACGCCCAAAGAAAGGGGGGAAAGAAATGCGCTTGGAATACCCAGGCGTTGCTTGGTCTGCCTTCGACCGTCGCTTGAGTGCCCCTGCGAAGACCTGCGCGCCGGTCGGCCCGGGTACGGGCCGAGCCAGGTCCTCGGCAGCAGCGAGGACTGCGGGCGCCACTGGGGGCGCGATGCACTCGGTGCCACGAGCCCGGTGCGCCATGCCCCGTCTCTCCGCTCCGTCCATCACCGCTGGGCGGTGGCCTGCCACCTTCGTGAGTCCGGGCCGTATTGCGGCCCGGCGGTTAGCGCCTCGGTCGTTAGCTGGCTCGTTGGGCTCTTTGCAGTCTGAGCGATGCACCGCCTGGCCCGACGGCCCTAGGCCGAGGGCCGCATTCGGGCGCATTTCTTTTCCCCCCTTTTCTTTGGGCGCGACCAAAGAAAAGGGGGTCGGGGTCTGGGGTTGAAAGCCGAAGGCTTCGGCGAAGCCAAGACCCCAGATTCGGGCTCTCACGCCAAGCGAACCCGGTGCCGCGCCACCTGCGCCAGCACCTGCTCCGGCGCCGTCCCCCCCACCACCCGACGACTCGCCAAGGAGCCCTCCAGGGACAAGGGCCCGAACACGTCATCGGCAATGCGCGCGTCAATGGCCTGCAGCTCGGCCAGCGACAGCGCCGCCAGCTCCCGCCCGCTCTCACTGGCCAGCCGCACTGCATGCGCCACGGTCTCGTGCGCGTCGCGGAAGGCGGCGCCCTTGCGCACCAGGTAGTCCGCCAGGTCCGTCGCCGTGGCATGGCCGCGCAAGGCGGCAGCACGCAGGTTGTCGGGCCGCGCCTCCAGCCCGGCCAGCATCTCCACAAAGATGCGCAGGGTGTCGCGCAAGGTGTCCACCGTGTCGAACAGGGGCTCCTTGTCTTCCTGGTTGTCCTTGTTGTAGGCCAGGGGCTGGCCCTTTATCAGGGTGATCAGACCCATCAGGTGTCCCACCACGCGACCGGTCTTGCCGCGTGCCAACTCGGGCACGTCGGGGTTCTTCTTCTGCGGCATGATCGACGAGCCGGTGCAGAAGCGGTCGGGCAGGCGGATGAAGCCGAAGTTCTGGCTCATCCACAGCACCAGCTCCTCGCTGAGGCGCGAGATGTGCACCATGGCCAGCGAGGCGGCGGCGCTGAACTCGATGGCGAAATCGCGGTCGCTCACCGCGTCCAGGCTGTTCTGGCAGACGCCTTCCATCCCAAGCGTGCGCGCCACGCGCTCGCGGTCCAGCGGGTAAGGCGTGCCGGCCAGCGCGGCGGCGCCCAGCGGCAGGCGGTTGACGCGGCGGCGCGTGTCCGCCAGGCGCTCGGTGTCGCGCGCGAACATCTCCACATAGGCCAGCAGGTGGTGGCCCAGGGTCACCGGCTGCGCCACCTGCAGGTGCGTGAAGCCGGGCATCACGGTGTCGGCGTACTCCTCGGCCTTGTCCACCAGCACCACCTGCAGTTGAGCCAACAGTGCAAGCAGGCCGTCGATCTCACCGCGCAGCCACAGGCGCACGTCCAGCGCCACCTGGTCGTTGCGGCTGCGGCCGGTGTGCAGGCGCTTGCCGGCCATGCCGACGAGTTCGGTCAGCCGCGCCTCGATGTTCAGGTGCACGTCTTCCAGTTCCAGCTTCCATTCGAAGCGGCCGGCCTCGATGTCCGCGCGGATCTGCGCCATGCCGCGCTGGATGTCCGCCCAGTCCGAGGCGCTGATCAACTGCTGGGCGTGCAGCATCTCGGCATGCGCCAAGCTGCCCTCGATGTCTGCGGCCCAAAGCCGTTGGTCGAAGCCGACGCTGGCGGTGTAGCGCTGCACCAGCTCGCTCATGGGTTCGGCGAACAGGGCGGACCAGGCGTTGGCCTTGTTGGCCAGGGGATTCACGGACATGGACGGGAGGCGGTCAGGAGGGAATGAGCGGCGATTGTCGCCAGCCCTCGCCGCCTACCATGCGCGCCATGGAAAGCCGGCCTTCCGAAACGCCCGCGGCTGCCTCGCAGCCTGTCATGCCCAGCCTGCCCATGTTCGAGGTCTGCCAGGCCGGCACGGTGCTGCGCGCGCTGCTTGGGGTGCAGGGGGTGCTGGCCCTGGTGGTGGCGCTGGACGCGCAGAGCTCGGCGGCCTGGCAGTCACGCTTCCTGCTGGTCTGCGCGGTCAGCGTGCCGGCGCTGATGTCCTGGCTGCTGGTCGTGTGCGCGCTGCGTCTGCGCCTCGCGGCCTGGCCGCCTCTGCAGGTGCGTGGCGCGCTGCTGCTGCTGGGGGCGCTGTGCGCCTGGCTGCCCTGGTGGCTGGGCCAGCAGCTCGAACAATGGTTGGGCAGCCCAGGCGGCGGTCTGTTGCTGCGCGGCGCCGCGGTGGCCGCCACCGGCGCCGTGTCGGCCTGGGCGTTGCTGGCTTGGCTGAGCCTGAGGGCGCAAGCGCAGGGACCCACGGGCCTGCACGCGCGCTGGGTCGAGTTGCAGTCGCGCATCCGCCCGCACTTTCTCTTCAACACCCTGAACACTGCCGTGGCCCTGGTGCGCATCAACCCGACGCAGGCCGAGCGCGTGCTGGAGGATCTTGCCGAGCTGTTCCGCGCCGCGCTGGCCGCGCCCGACTGGACCAGCACGCTGGCTGAGGAGGTCACGCTGGCGCAGCGCTACCTGGACATCGAGCAGCTCCGCTTCGGCGAGCGCCTGCGCGTGCGCTGGGATCTCGACCCCGCCTGCGACGCTGCCCGCGTGCCGCCGCTGCTCCTGCAGCCCTTGGTGGAGAACGCGGTGCGCTACGGCGTCGAACCCAACGAGGCTGGCGGCGAACTGCTGGTGCGCACTCGGCTGCACGGCGGCGAGGTCGAGTTGCTGGTGCGCAACAGCGTGTTGGCGTCGGCGCCGGGCGGCCATGGCCTGGCGCTGGCCAATGTGCGCGAGCGCCTGCGCCTGCTTCACGACCTCGCGGCCCGCCTTCAGATCGAATCCGAAGGCGAGCGCTTCGCTGTCCGCATCACCCTGCCCAAGCCCTGAACCATCACCTCAGCATGCTGACCCAAGCCCCGCTCACCGTGCTCATCGTGGACGACGAACCCCTGGCCCGCGCACGCCTGCGCGCCTTGCTGGAAAGCTGCCAGGACCCGCACGCCCAGGTGGTGGCCGAAGCCAGCACCGCCAGCGGCGCCCAGGCCTGGCTGCGCGAGCATGGGTGCGACCTCGCGCTGCTTGATGTGCAGATGCCCGGTCCCGACGGCCTCATGCTCGCCGAGAGCCTGCGCCACCACCCGCGGCCACCGCTGGTCGCCTTCGTCACCGCCCATGCCCGACATGCGGTCGAGGCCTATGAGCTGGAGGCGCTTGACTACCTGACCAAGCCCGTGCGCCTGGAGCGCCTGCAGGCCACATTGACCCGCGCCGCCCAGCGCTTGCGCGAGCGTGAAGCGGCGGCGCAGGCAGCTGCCGGAGCAGGCGAAAGCCCCGAGGACGACGTCATCCCCATCAACGACCGCGGCCGCGTCCTGCGCCTGCCGGTGTCCGAGGTGCTCTACCTGAAGGCCGAGCTGAAGTACCTGACGGTGCGCACCGCCACGCATCGGTACGTGATGGACGGCACCCTCAACGACTGGGAACAGCGCCTGGGCATGCGCTTCCTGCGCGTGCACCGCAACGCCCTGGTGGCCAAGGCAGCGGTGCGCGAGCTTGACCGCCACGCGGCCACCGAAGCCGAGCCCGAGTCGGCCCATGCCCCGCTGGACGACGGCGGCGTGCCCGGAGAAGCCTGGGCGGTGCGCGTGGCCCATGTCGGCGAATGGCTGTCGGTGTCGCGCCGGCAACTGGCCAGCGTGCGCGAGGCGCTGCGCGCACTGCAGGCCTGACGGGCTCCGCTCAGCGCTTCAGGCGCCACTGAGCGCCCGCGCGATGTGCCCGCGCTTCACCGTGGGCTTGGGCACCCGCATCTCCTCAAAGAAGCGCCGCACGTCCCAGTCCAGCCCCACGCCGTGCATGAAGTTGTACAGCCCGCGGCGCAGGCCCAGGCCGAGGCGGTCGTGGTCGACGCCGCTGGGGTCGACAAAACCGACGTCATTCTTCGCGAAGCGGCCGGGCTCCAGCGGCAGCAGCTGCACGCCGAACTCCTGCGGCCGCTGGCCCACGGGGGCGTGCACGCTGCAGGTGAAGCGGTGGAAGAAACCGCTGTGGATGCAGCCCTCCTCGAAGAGCTGGCGCACGTACTCCAGCGCATCCACGGTGTCCTGCATAGTCTGCGTGGGAAAGCCGTACATCAGGTAGGCGTGCACCAGCACACCGTGGTCGGCAAAGGCCTTGGTGACGCGCGCCACCTGGTCCACCGTCACGCCCTTGTTCATGAGTTTGAGCAGGCGGTCGGAGGCCACCTCCAGCCCGCCTGAGATGGCGATGCAACCGCTCTCGGCCAGCTTCTCCACCAGCGCCGGGCTGAATGTCTTTTCAAAGCGCACATTGCCCCACCAGGAGATGTCCAGGCGGCGGGTCAGCAGTTCGTCGGCCAGGGCCTTGAGCGCCTTGGGCGGCGCCGCTTCGTCCACGAAGTGAAAGCCCGTCTGCCCGGTCTCCTGCACGATGGCCTCGATGCGGTCGGCCAGCACCGTGGCCTGCGCCGCTTCGTAGCGGCCGATGTAGTCCAGGCCCACGTCGCAGAAGCTGCACTTCTTCCAATAGCAGCCCTGGGCCACGGTGAGCTTGTTCCAGCGCCCGTCGCTCCACAGCCGGTGCATGGGGTTGAGCATGTCCAGCAGGCTCAGGTACTGGCCCAGGGGCAGGCCGTCCCAGGTCGGGGTGCCAGTCTGGTC
The DNA here is from genome assembly GCA_017302655.1 of Burkholderiales bacterium. Classification (GTDB taxonomy): domain Bacteria; phylum Pseudomonadota; class Gammaproteobacteria; order Burkholderiales; family Burkholderiaceae_C; genus Inhella. Next base: position 13,160 of record JAFLDE010000008.1, on the reverse strand, counting down.
GATCGGCAGCTCGGGCTCGGGCAGACCGGGGATGTAGCGCACCACGCCGTCTTCGCGCACGAAAGCGCGCACCAGGCGGTGCTTGCCGCGCTGGCCCTGCAAATGCTCCAGCAAGGCCAGCAGCACGCGCTCGCCGGCATCCAGGGTGACGAAGTCGAAGTGGTCGAACACGCGCGGCTCGGCCAGCTCGCGCAACTCGGTGTTCACATAGCCGCCGCCCAGCACCGTGCGGACGTGCGGGTGCCGAGCCTTGATGGTTTGCGCGATGCGGAAGGCCGCGTACACGCTGCCCGGGAAGGGGCAGGAAAGCAGCACCACGTCCGGCTGGTGTTCGGCCAGGGTGGCCTCCAGCAATTCACGCAGCCAGCGGTCCAGCGCCGTCTCGGGCGCGGCCAATGCGGCGGCCAGCGGGTCGAAGTGCGGCTGGCTGGCGGCCAGCTTCTCGCCGTAGCGCACGAACTCGAAGCGCGGGTCCAGCGCCTCGCGCACGGCGTCCATCACGTCGTTCAGGAACAGCGTGGCCAGGTGGCGCGCGCGGTCTTGCGCGCCCAGGGTGCCGAAGGCCCAGGCCAGCGGGTCGGGCTCATCCTCCTGGCCGGGGATGGCCACGTCCACCTGCGCAAAGCGAGGCCCCTCGGGCAACAGCGCGCGGCTGTTGATGCGGTGCGCCAGTGTGGCGTCGCGCCCCTGCAGGAAGGCCAGCACACGCGGCATGAGCTGCGCGATGCGCTCGGCCTCCTGCAGGTGAAAGCGCAGCGACTCGCTGGGCGCCGGCCGCGCGCTTGCGGCCTCGCGCAGCGTGGCCAGGCCCTCGGCACTGAACAGGCGCAGCACCAGCAGCAGGGACAGATCGCACTGGCGCGCGTCCACGCCGCGCGAGCGCAGAAAGCCCGTCAGATACGCCGTGCTCGGGTAAGGGGTGTTGAGCTGCGTCATCGGCGGGATGAGCGACAGCACGCGGGGCATGGGCAAGGGATTCAGGGGGGAGGCCAGGGCGCCGGCATTGTCCGGTCTTGATCTCGGCTTCACGCCCGGTCGCCACATTCAGCCGCCATGACGCATAGGAAATGGAAGCTTCTCATGTCGGTCCTTCTCGGCGCCGCCGCCTTGCTCGGCGCCTTGTGGTGGGCGATCTTCGGGCTCAAGCCCTATGCCATGGACATGGCGCAGATGCAGTCCCGCTACGCCTTGCCGCAGTCCGCGGCGGCACCCGCTCAAGCCGCTCCGGTCATGCAGCGCAGCCCGGTCGAGGGCCAGTGGGCCGAAGACCTGCGCTTTCGCAGCTTCGACGGCAGCGAGGTCTACGGCCGCATCCGCTACCCGTCCGACCCGGCACAAGCCAAGCAACCCTTCCCGGTGCTGTTGGCCCTGCACGCCATGGGACGCACCCAGAAACGCTGGTGGCAGGCTGAGTTCAAGGGCCGGCCCACGATCGAGAGCACACACCTGCTCACCGAACTGGCGCTGCGCCAGGGCTACGCGGTGATTGCCCTCGACGCCCGCCTGCATGGCGAGAGAAAGGTTCCCGGCCTGCTGCCCACCGAGATGATGGAAGACCTGCACTGGTGGGGCCAGCGCGAGCCCTATGAGCGCATGGTCGTCGACAGCGTGCGCGACTGGCGCCTCTTGCTGGACTGGGTGCAGCAGCAGCCTCAGCTGGACGCCGGCCGTGTGCAGGCCGCCGGTTACAGCATGGGCGCCCAGATGGCCCTGCTGCTGGGCGGGCTGGACGCGCGCGTGCACGCCGTCGCCGCCATCGTGCCGCCCCACCTTGACAACAAGGTGGCCGCCGTGGCACCCATCAACGCGGTGGCCGGGCTCGCGGGCAAGAAGGTCTGGCTGATCACCGCCGACGATGACGACCACGCCAGCCCGGCGCAGAACGCCGCGCTGTTCGCGGCCATCCCCGCCGTCGACAAGCAGCACCAGCGCTGGCCCGGTGGGCATCTGCTGCCGCCCACCTACGTGCCGCAATTGCGTGCCTGGTTTTGAATCCAGCATTCAACGCCATGCGCACATGGGCGCAGCCGCCGCCGCTGCAATGCAGGCCTTGCCCAACTCCTTCGATCAAGGCCTGTCATGAACGCCCCTTCCGCCCCCATCGTCATCGTCTTCCACAGCGGCTACGGCCACACCGCCAAGGTGGCCGAGGCCATCGCCGAGACCAGCGGCGCCGCGCTGCTGGCCATCAACTCCGAGGGCAATCTGCCTGAAGGCGGCTGGGAGCAGTTGGCCGCCGCCAAGCTCATCGTTTTCGGTTCACCCACCTACATGGGCATGGCCAGTTGGCAGTTCAAGAAGTTCGCCGACGCCAGCTCCAAGCCCTGGTTCGGCCAGGCCTGGAAGGACAAGCTGTTCGCCGGCTTCACCAACAGCGCCAGCATTGCCGGTGACAAGCACAGCACCATGCACTACTTCATCACCCTGGCCATGCAGCACAGCGGCCTGTGGGTGGGGTCGGCGCTCATGCCCGCCAACAACAAGGCCGCTTCGCGAGACAGCGTCGGCTTCGTGACGGGTATGGCCGGCTTGATGACGGCCACGCCGAGCGATGCGAGCGTGGACGAGATGGTGCCCAGCGACCTGGCCGCGGCCCGTGCGTTCGGAGAGCGCCTGAAGGCCGTGGCGCTTCGCTGATCAAGCAGACGGGCGTGTGGCCAGCCACACGCCCAGCAGCGCCAGGCCCAGCGCCACCGCGTGCAGCGGGCCGGCCGGTTCGCCCAGCCACAGCACGGCCACGGCGGCGCTGGTCAAGGGCAGCAGCACGGTGAACACGCCGGCGCGGCTGGCCGGCACGCGCTCCAGGCCCTTGAGCCACAGCCACACCGACACCATGCTCGCGGCCAGTGCGTAGAACACCAGCCAGGCCCAGTCCAGCGCGCGCACCGCGCCGGGAGCGAAGCCCAGCTGCTGCGCCTGCCACAGTGCCAGCGGGGCCATCAGCACCAGGCCCCACAGGTTGATGCGCGCCGCCAGCTGGCGCACGCCGAGCCGTGGGCCCAGGTGCTTGCCGATGACCACATAGGCCGCCTCGCACAGCACCGCCCCCATCAGCAGCGCATAGGCCCAGAGCGGTGCTCCCGCGCCGGCCTGCGCCTCGGTGCCGCGGCCCAGCGCCAGCAGGCCCATCCCGGCCATGGCGCAGGCAATGGCCAGCAGCGTGCGGCGCTGCAGGGTCTCGCCCAGCACCGCCCAGCTCAGCAGTGCCACCGCCGCCGGAATGCTGGCCATGGCCACGCCCGCCGCCAGCGCACCCGCCGCCTGCACGCCGCCCAGCATGCACAGGGTGAACAGGAAGTTGCCCAGGAAGCTGCCCAGGAAGAGCACCACGCGGTCCCGCCCACCCAGGCGCTCCACCGGCCGCGGCGCGCGCAGCCAGGGCAGCATGGCCAGCGCTGCAATGGCAAAGCGCAGCCCGGCCAGCACGAAGAGCGGGAAGGCCAGCAACAACTGCTTGGACAGGCCGACGTAAAGCCCGGTCAGGGTCATGGCGCCCATCAGGCATGCCACCGCGCCGAGGGGCAGAGCCGGGCCGGTGGCGGGCGGGCGGTACATTGGATCCAATCTTCTGCTCGGAGCTCAGCTTGTCAGCCCGCATCATCGACTCCCACACCGGCGGCGAGCCCACGCGTTGCCTCATCGAAGGCGGCCCGCGCCTGCAAGGCCGCACGATGGCCGAACGCCTGGCCGACTTTCGAGCGAACCACGACCGCTGGCGCCGAGCCCTCATCCTGGAGCCACGCGGCTCCGAGGTGCTGGTGGGCGCCTGGCTGGTGCCGCCCGAGGAAAACGCCGGGCGCTGGGGCGTCATCTTCTTCAACAACGCCGGCATGCTGGGCATGTGCGGCCACGGCACCATCGGCGTGGTGGCCACGCTCGCGCACCTGGGGCGGCTGCAGCCGGGCGTCCACCCCATCGACACGCCTGTGGGCCTGGTGCAAGCCGAGCTGCACGAGGACGGCAGCGTCACCGTGGCCAACGTGCCCGCCTACCGCCTGCACCGCCAGTTGCCGCTGCGCCTGCCCAGCGGGCAGACCGTGCACGGCGACGTGGCCTGGGGTGGCAACTGGTTCTTCCTGTGCAGCGATCACGGCCAGGCCCTGCTGCCCACGCGCTGCCGCGAGCTGAGCGCCTACGCGCAAACCGTGCGCGACGCGCTCGATGCCTCCAGCATTCGCGGCGCGGATGGCGCGCTCATCGACCACATCGAACTGCTAGGCCCCGCCGAAGACCCGCGCAACCACGGCCGCAATTTCGTGCTCTGCCCCGGCGGCGCCTACGACCGCAGCCCCTGCGGCACCGGCACCAGCGCCAAGCTGGCCTGTCTGGCCGCCGACGGCGAACTGCCGCCGGGCGTGTTGTGGCGGCAGGAGTCGGTGATCGGCACCGTATTCGAGGCGCGCTACGTCTTCGGGAAGGGCGAGGAGGTCATGCCTTTCATCCGTGGTTGTGCGTTCGTGACCCTGGATGCGACCTTGTTTTTCGACGCGCGGGACGACAGGGCCTGGGGGTTCTGAGCATCCCCTGACTCAGGCCAGCCTGGCCCGCCGACGGCGGGGGCTGAGGTGTCGGGCAAAGCCCGGTCACCTCTGGAGGACAGGGGCATCCCCCTGAAAACCCGAATTCCGGCGGGGTTGGTGTCGCGCGGCAATGGTTTGGTCGTCTTGGCACGTGAGGCTCCACTCTGGGGCTGAGGACCCCTGACCATGAAACGACGCACCCCCCGCCTTGCGCCGCCTGTCCTGACATCGTTGATGCTCCTGATGGCCAGTTTGCAGCCCACCCAAGCACAGACCTGGACGGGTGGTGGCTTCATCAACTCGGCTTGGTCTGACGCGCGGAACTGGCAAGGCCAGCAGCGGCCGGTGTCCGGGGCCGGTACGGCGATCACCTTCGCTGGCAACAACCGCCTCAACCCCACGCAGGACCTAGCATCGCCCTTCACGCTGAATTCGCTCAGCTTCGCCATCGGAGCTGGGGCCTTCGAGCTCGGCGGCAACCCGTTGCGCTTCGATGGCGCCAACGCCCGTCTGACGCAAAGCAGCGTGAACAGCGTGGTGATTGCGAACAGCCTGCAAGTGGCCACCAACCTGCTGGTGGATGGTCCGGGGAGCGTCACCCTGGCTGGCAACCTGGCTCGCGCCGCCGGCGCGAGCCGCGACACCCTGACGCTGACCAAGCGCGGCATCGGCACGCTGGTGCTCGCAAAGCCCAACGATTTCGATGCAAGCTTGCGCATCGAGGCGGGCCAGGTTCAGTTGCGCCATGAGCAGGCCCTCCCACATGCCAGCGTGTTCTTGCTGGTCAACAACGGCTTGAGCTTTGTCAGCATGGCACAGGCCCAAATCGGAAACCTTGCGGGCCCCGGCGGATTGCAACTGGGCACGACCGCCCTGAGCCTGGGCAGCAACGAAATGCCCGCCGGCCTGCACACCGGTGCCATCACCGGCAGCACCGGGAGCATCACCAAAGTCGGCGCGGGCACCACCCGGCTGGCTGGCAGTTCCCAATACCGTCGGCTGCAGGTCGATGCCGGGCGGCTGCAACTGGAAGGCGGTTCGCAGTTGCTGGGCGACGCCAGCGAAGCGCTGATGGTGGGGACCGGCGCCGCGCCTGCGTCGCTCGCGCCGGAGTTGGCCTTGAGCGGTGGCGCGACCGTCTCGGCGCTGGGCACGACAACGCAGGTGGACGGCATCGACGGGACGCTGCTCAGCGTTCAAGGCATCAACAGCCGCCTGAGCACCGGTTTTCAGACCCTGGTGGGCAACCACGCCCGTGGGGTGCTGCGTGTGGACGGCGGCGGCACGCTGAATGCCGGCATCTACTTGGCCATGGGATTCAACAATGCCAGCAGCGGTCTTCTGCAGGTGGGACCAGGCGGCACGGTGACGGGCACGATCGGTCTGCTCGGTGTCCAGGCCGGGGCGAAGGGGCAGGCCGATGTGGCCGGGGCCGGGGCCAACTGGATCGTCAGCCAACTGGGCGTCGGAGGCTTCAACAAGGACCTGCGCGGCGGTACCGGCTTGTTGAACGTGAGTGCCGGCGGCCAGGTACAAGTGGCCGATGCGATGACCTTCTGGTCGCTGGGCGGAGCAGCCACGGTGAATGGCGGCACCCTGCGCGCCGGCCTCCTTGTCAGTGAAGCGGGCGTGGGCCGCATCAGCCTGCAGGCCGATCCGGTCGGTGGCAGCGCGCTGGTGCTCGGCGGATCCTCCAGCAACGCCAGCTTTGGCGGCGACATCGAAGGCGAAGGCGGTCTGCGCAAGCTCGGCGGCGGCACGCAGTCGCTGGACGGCCGCAACCTGTTCACCGGCGCGGTGCAAGTGCTGGGCGGTACGCTGCAGATGAGCAACGGCAGCGCCTACGAGTACGAGGTGCGCAGCGGCGCCACGCTGCGCCTGGGCGAACGCAACCTGGGCTTGGCGGTGCTGCAGGCAGAGCAGGGCGGGCGCATCGTCTACACCCCTTCCACGCTCAACGGTGGCTTGCTGATCGGCTCCGGTGTGCATGACATCCAAGCGGTGCAGCGCTTGGTGTCGACGCGCATCGGACCCGGTGCGGTGCTCACGCCGAGCGCGGGCACCACCTTCGTCGGCTTGGTCAACGACGGTCGGGTCGAGCTCGGGGCCGGTCGCCACCTGACCTGGACCGGCGGCAGCAACGCCAGTGGCCTTCTGGCCGTGGGAGGCACCCTCAACGTCAGCAGCTTCCACTCGGGCGGTGAGATCCAGGTTGCGCCAGGGGGCGCGCTGGTGACCAGCAGCGGGAACCTGGTCCTGGGCGCCGGCAGTCGCACGGCCGTCGGCAGCGCGGAGGCGGCCGGGGGACGCATCGAGGTGCTTGGGCAAGGGCGGGTGCAGCTGAACGGAGGCCTGCTCGTGAACAACGGTCAAGTCCAGGGCACCCTGGAGGTGAACTACGGCGGATTGGCCAAGGGCGCTGGCGAGTACGGCACGGTGATCGTGGGCGACGGTGGTCGCTTCTCGCCCGGCAACAGCCCCGGACACGTGACCACCGGCGACACCACGTGGGGTGCAGGCGGCCAGTTGCTGGTGGAACTGGCCGATGCCACGGGGGTGGCCGGCATGGGATGGGATCTCTGGACCGTGCAGGGCGGTTTGTCGCTGCAGTCCGGCGTGACGGCCAACAGCCGCTTTACGGTGTCCGTGTCCACGCTGGGTGCCCTGCACCAGCCGGGCGCGTTGGCTGGTTTCGATTCAAGCCGCGCCTGGCAATGGCTCATCGTGGACACCCAGTCGGGCTTTCAGGGTTTCGATGTGAATCGCCTCACCCTCGACACCCAGGGCTTTCTCAGTCCGCTCTCCGGTGGCCAGTTGAGTCTGGCGGTGACGGATGGCGATCTGTACCTTCAGTTCGCGCCGGTGCCCGAACCGCAGGCATGGGCGCTGATGCTGGGCGGACTGGGCCTGCTGCGGTGCGCCAGCCGGCGATTCAAGGCAGCAAGCCGGAACTGACCTGCTTGCCGTGTGCTGCTTCTTTCAAGGCAGCACCTCACGCCGCCCAGCCAGCCGGTTGTGCACCAAGGGCAGCAATTGCACGGCCAGAAGGGCGGCCAGCATGAGGGCGCAGCCCAGCAGGCCCTGGGCGTTCAGGCGTTCGCCCAGCCACCAGGCGCCGAAGAGGGCGGCGAAGACGGTCTCGCTGCTGAGGATGATGGCGGCGTCGGCCGCCTGCGCGCTGCGCTGGGCCACCACCTGCGCGGTGAAGGCCAGGCCGACGCTGATGATGCCGGTGTAGGCAATGGGTCCGGCGGCCGCCTGCACCTGCGCCCAGGTGAAGGGCTCGAAGGGGAGGGCCCAGGCCAGGTTGGCCACGCCCACCACGGCGAACTGCGTGCAGGCCACCAGGAAGGGGGCGTGCAGGCGGTCCGCCACCCGGCCCACGAAGAGCACATGCAGGGCCCAGGGCAGGGCGGAGGCGATGATCCAGGCGTCGCCCGGGTGCAGTTCCAGCTGGTGGGCGCCGCTGAGCAGGAAAGCCCCCAGCAGGCAGGCCAGGCCGCCGGGCCAGACGCTCCAGTGCGGCGGCTCCCGCAGCAGCAGCAGCGAGAGCAGGGGCACCAGGGGCACGTAAAGCGCGGTCAGGAAGCCGGCGTTGGTGACTGTGGTGCTGACGATGCCGATCTGCTGCATCACCGCGCCGAGGCCCAGCAGCAGGCCCAGACCGCAGCTGGCGGGCAGCCAGTCGCGTGTGGCCAACGCGGGCAGGCCGAGCTTCGGGCGGCGCCGCCATTCCCAGAGGGCCAGCGGCAGCACCACCAGGGCGCCCAGCAGGAAGCGCACGCCGGTGAAGGCCACCGGGCCGATGGCTTTCATGCCCAGGCTCTGCGCCACGAAGGCCGAGGCCCAGACGATGGCCACCAGACTGAGCAGCAGGTTCGCGTGCAGACGGGTCATGTGCGGGGCGGGGAACGAGAGAGAGGGATCAGGCGGCCGGGGCCGCGGGAGCTGCCGGAGCAGCTTGTCGCTGGAGGCATTCCAGCTCCTGCGCGCTGAAGCCGGCCAACGCGCGGGCGCCGAGGTTCAGCGGCGGGCGCGGGCGCGGTGCCTGGTGCTGTTGGCAGAGCTGGGCGAAGTCGGCCGCCATGTCCGTCACGCCGTCCTGCTCGCAGGCCCAGCGGTACCAGCGGTTGCCGATGGCGACATGGCCGATCTCGTCGCGCAGGATGATGTCGAGGATTTCGACGGCGCGCGTGTCTCCGGCCTGCGCCAGCTTGCGCTGCAGCGGGGGCGTGGCGTCCAGGCCGCGCGCCTCCAGGGTGCGCGGCACCAGGGCCATGCGGGCGCGGAAGCTGTGCTTGGTGCGATCGCACATGGCCCACAGGCCGTCGTGGGCGTCAAAGTCGCCATACGCCTTGCCCAGGCTGCGCAGGTGCTGCTGCAACAGTTCGAAGTGCAGGGCCTCTTCGTCGGCTACCTGCAGCCAGTCGAGGTAGTAGGCGTCGGGCAGGCCGGGGAAGCGCCAGATGGCGTCCAGCGCCAGGTTGATGGCGTTGAACTCGATGTGGGCGATGGCGTGCAGGAGCGCGGCGCGGCCTTCCGGGGTGTGCGCCGAGCGCTTGGGCAGGTGCAGGTGCTCGCACAGCAGCGGGCGGGCCGGGCGGCCGGGCAGGGCGGTGTCGGGCTGGTTCAGCGCCTGATCGGCGCCGCTGGGCGGCGGGGCTGCGCGAAGCTGGCGCAGGCCGGCGCGCTTGGCGGCTGCCTCGGGCTCGCGCAACAGGGTCAGGGCATGGGCACGCAAGCTCTCGGTCATAGAGCGGGCGATTATCCTTGCGGGCTTTTCTTCCCTTCCAAAGGTCCCTCATGCCCGTCTACGCCCTGGGCGAGCTGCAGCCGCAGCTGCCAGCCAGTTGCTGGGTGGCCCCCACCGCGGCCGTGGTCGGCCGCGTCAGCGCTGGCGAAGATTGCTCGGTGTGGTTCTCCGCCGTGCTGCGCGGCGACTCGAACACAGTGCAGCTCGGCGACCGCGTGAATGTGCAGGACGGCGCGGTGCTGCACTCTGACGCCGGCTTTCCCCTCGTCATCGGCCACGACGTCACCATCGGCCACCAGGCCATGGTGCACGGCTGCACGGTGGGCGAGGGCAGCTTGATCGGCATCCAGGCGGTGGTGATGAACGGCGCGCAGATCGGCGCGCACAGCCTGGTGGCGGCCGGCGCGCTGGTCACCGAGGGCAAGCAGTTCCCGCCGCGCAGCCTCATCGTGGGCGCCCCGGCCAAGCTGTTGCGCGAGCTCAGCGACGCCGAGGTGCAGAACTTGAAGAACAGCGCCGCCCATTACGCCGGCAACGCCCGCCGCTACGCCACGGAGCTCACCCCATGAGCGATTTTCAGAAGTTCCTCTTCGAAGGCCTGCCCGTGCGCGGCATGGCGGTTCGCCTGACCGATTCCTGGCAGCTGATGCAGAGCCGCCGCGAACAGCCGCTGCCTCAGGAGGTCATGCAGCTGCTGGGCGAGATGAGCGCCTGCGCGCTGCTGCTGCAAAGCACTTTGAAATTCGACGGCGCGTTGATCATGCAGATGCAGGGCGACGGCCCGGTGAAGCTGGCGGTGGCCGAGGCACGCACCGGCGTGCAGTACCGCGCCACCGCCAAGGTGTTGGCCGAGGTGCCGTCCGGCGCCGATCTGGCCCAGATGCTCAACCTGCACGGACATGGCCGCTGCGCCATCACGCTGGACCCGCGCGAACGCTCGCCCGGCACCCAGCCCTACCAGGGCGTGGTGCCGCTGCAGGCCGAAGACGGGCAGCGCTTCGCGCGATTGGCGCAGGCCGTGGAGCAGTACATGCGGCTGAGTGAGCAGCTGGACACCAAGCTGGTGCTGGCCGCCAATGCCGACACGGCGGCCGGGCTGCTCATCCAGCGCATCCCGTTGGAAGGCGAGGCGAACCTGGCCGCCAAGCTCAGCCCCGAGCAGCAGGAAGAGCTCGCCGACGCCTTCCCACGCATCGCCATGAAGGCGGCGACGCTGACCGACGCCGAGCTGCTCACCCTGCCGCTGGACACCATCCTGCACCGTCTGTTCTGGGAAGAGGACCTGCGCCGCTACGACCCCGCCGAGCCGCAATTCAGCTGCAGTTGTTCGCGCGAGCGCGTGGGCCGCATGCTGGTCAACCTGGGGCGTGAGGAGGTGGACGGCATCGTGGCCGAGCGGGGCGAGGTGGAGATCGGCTGCGAGTTCTGTGGCGCCACCTATCGCTTCGACGCGGTGGACTGCACCCAGCTCTTCACCACCGACGGGGGCGTGCAGCCCGCCCATGGGAGCCTGCAATGAATGCCACGCTGGAGCGCAATGCCGACCCTGCGGAGCTTGCCAAGTTTGGCGATGCCGCCCACCGCTGGTGGGACCCGGAGAGCGAGTTCAAGCCCCTGCACCAGATCAACCCGCTGCGCTTGGCCTGGATCGACCGCATCTGCCCGCTCAAGGGCCTGAACGTGCTCGATGTCGGCTGCGGCGGCGGCCTGCTCGCCGAAGCCATGGCCCGCCACGGTGCCGGCCAGGTGCTGGGCATCGACCTCAGCCCCAAGGCCCTGGGCGTGGCCGAGCTGCACGCCATGGAAGCCGAGGTAATGAACCTGCGCTACCGCGAGGTGGCCGTGGAGCAACTTGCTGCGGAAGCGCCGGCCAGCTTCGACGCCGTAACCTGCCTGGAGATGCTGGAGCATGTGCCCGACCCCAGCTCCGTGGTGCGCGCCTGCGCGCAGCTGGTGAAGCCGGGTGGTTTCGTCTTCTTCAGCACGCTGAACCGCAACACCAAGGCCTGGCTGCTGGCTGTGGTCGGCGCCGAGTACCTGCTGAACATGCTGCCGCGCGGCACGCATCATTACGAACGCTTCATCAAGCCCAGCGAACTGGCCGGCGCGGCGCGCGCCGCCGGCCTGGTGCCGGTTGAAATGAGCGGCCTGAGCTACCAGCCGCTCACCCAGCGCTACAGCCTGGGCAGCGATGCCGACGTCAACTACCTGCTCGCCTGCCGCCGCCCGTGACAGCGCCACTCGCCGTGCTGTTCGACCTGGACGGCACCCTGGTGGACTCCGCCCCCGACCTGGCCGCCAGCGCCAACGCGCTGCGCGCGTGGCGCGGCTTGCCGGCGCTGCCGCTGGAGCGTCTGCGCCCCCATGTGGGCAGCGGCGCGCGCGGCATGTTGGGCGAAGGACTGGGCCTGCGCCCCGGCGACGCCGACTACGAGGCGCTTCGGGTGGCCTTCCTGGCCGACTACGCCCAGCGCCTGCTGGTGCACACCACGCTCTTTGCCGAGGTGCCTCCGCTGTTGGTCAGCCTGCGCCAGCGCGGCTTGCGCTGGGGCATCGTCACCAACAAGACCCTGAGCCTGGCGCGGCCCATCCAGCAAGCCCTGCTGCCCGAGGCCGAAGCCTTGGTGGGCGGCGACTGCACCGGTCAGCGCAAACCCCATCCCGCCCCCTTGCTGGAGGCCGCGCGGCGCTTGGGCTGCGCCCCAGCGCAATGCCTGTATGTGGGTGACGACCCACGCGACATGCAGGCCGCACGCGCGGCCGAGATGACCGGGGTGGCCGCGGGCTGGGGCTATCTGGGGGTCGAGGCACCGATCACCAGCTGGGGCGCCGCCGCCGTGCTGGAGCGACCCCTCCAACTGCTGGATTGGCTGGGCGCCTAGAATGGCCGCCAAGGGCCCGACCTGGTTTCGACGGGGGTGCGGATCCGGAGCAAGGCATGCCGAGCACCAGTCAGCTCGTAAATCCACTGGAACAAACCAACTGCGAACGACGAACGTTTCGCCCTCGCCGCTTAAACACCGGTGAGCCTCTCAACGGCAGGCCGATGGGCCGGGTCCGCAAGGGCTGAGAGGTCATTCACATCGGCTGGTCCTGACCGGCGCCTTTCTGGCTGGGACGAGATTCAAGAGGCTGGGCCTGAAAGTAGCGTGCGCGATGCGCGACCGAGGGCCGAGATTCAAATCAACGCGCTAAGCATGTAGATCTGCCCGGTGATGGCTTTCGGACGGGGGTTCAATTCCCCCCGGGTCCACCAGACCAAGGTTCGCCAACGTGCGAAACCGACCTAAAGGCTCAAGTGAATCAATCACTTGGGCCTTTTTCATTGCCGCAGTGGTTCGCGTGGGACCGCTTGAAGTCGGGGGTTGGTGGGGGTAACGTTGGGGGTAACCACCCAACCCCAGCAGGCTTCGCCCAAGGGTGTTGCGCCGAGAGGGCAGCCAGGGCAACTAGGCAAGGAGAACCTCCATGTCGGCCGCAGGCAGACGGTTGGACCAGCCACGACGAAGGCCATGCCCGAGGCTTCGGCCCATTCATAGGGTGCTCCTGCGTGTCGCGCTCAAGCAGGCGGTCGCCGCAGAATGCACTGAGGCAGGACGTAGCCCTCATCTGTCAGCAGATCAACCAGGTCGGGGTGCTCCAGGAGCACCGCCGAAAGACTTTCCAACCCCTGCGCTCTGGATTGGCGATGCCCGAAGCGGTCGCCGAACTGCCATTGAAGCAAGCCGCAGTAGGCCACTTGCTTCGGATCCTTGAGCCGTGTCACCGACCGGCATATTGGAGCCACTCGGTGATCGGCATGTAGGCGCCACCTGCTGACCGGCGTAATGGCGCCACGGCGAGATCGCCGTAATGGAGCCACTCGCGGATCGGCGTATTGGCGCCAC
>JAFLDE010000079.1 GCA_017302655.1 Burkholderiales bacterium | reverse complement strand
GCAGGAGCGCCAGCGGTCGGCGCGGCAGCGGCGTCGCTGGCCTGGTAGCCGGCCTGCTCGACGGCGGCGATCAGCTGCGCCAGATCGACCAGGCGCGTGGCCTCGACCTGCGCGGTCTCCGTCGCCAGATTGACCTCAGCGCCGAGCACGCCAGGAACCGCCTTCAGCGCCTTCTCGACGCGGGCCACGCAGGAGGCGCAGGTCATGCCCTGGATGCGCAACGCATGCTGGCGCGTGGCCACCGCGTAGCCGGCCTTCTCGATAGCGGCCTGCAGGGCCGCAAGGCTGACGCCCGACGCATCGACCGTGGCCGACTCGGTCGCCAGATTGACACTGGCCTGGCTGACACCGGCCACGGACTTCAGGCCGCGCTCGACGCGCAGCACACAGGAGGCGCAGGTCATGCCCTCGATGGGCAGCTTCAAGGATGCAAGGGAGGCGGTGCTCATGGGTCGCATTTCCGGGTGACGGGGCCGATGGCCCGATGCACCGAACTCTCCAGCTTGACATCGAGTCAAGGTCAAGCGCCGCTGCCAGGCTTGACCTTGCCACCGCAGTAAGCCCGAGGATTCAGTCCCCTCTCAAGCTGCCCAGGAGTTCCCTGTGATCGAGTTCAAACTACCCGACATGAGCTGCGGCCATTGCGCCGGCATGGTCTCCCAGACCCTGAAGCTGGCAGACCCCAGTTGCAAGATCGACATCGACCTCGCCGCCCATACGGTAAGGGTGCAAAGCGCCGAGGACCCGAAGGATCTGGCCGAGGCGTTGAGCGACGCGGGCTACCCGCCGGCCTGAGTCCCCATCCGCACACTTCAAGCGCCGCTGCCCCTGCGCCGGCGCTTGACCTTCCCTCCGCAGGAAGGTTCACACTTCGGCCATTGCTTCGCAACGTCTGGAGACGCGATGTCCCGCCTTCTCAACATCAGCGAGGCCGCCGCGGCGGCCGGCATGTCGGCCAAGATGCTTCGACACTACGAGCAGATCGGCCTGATCACGCCGGCCGCCCGCACCGACGCCGGCTACCGTCAGTACGCCGAGCGCGACATCTCCATCCTGCGCTTCGTGCGTCAGTCGCGGCTGCTGGGCTTTTCGATGGAGCAGATTGCCGAGTTGCTGAGCCTGTGGACGAACCGCGAGCGCAGTAGCCGCGAGGTCAAGGCCCTTGCCCAGGGCCATCTGCAGACTGTGGAGGAGAAGCTGCGCGAGATGCAGCAGATGCAGGCGCAACTGCAGCGCCTGGTGGCCGCCTGCCATGGAGACGAACATCCCGATTGCGCGATCCTCGACGAGCTCTCGGTGCGCAGCAACGTGGTGCCAGATCACACACAACCGCATGTGAAGAGCAAATCCAAGTCGGCCGCGCCCAAGCAGTCCGAGTCCAGCTGCCACTCCCACCAGGCCGAAGGCAAAGCCCATGTCGACTTAATGGCCTGGACGCGCAAGGTGGCACAGCTGCCAGCCGACGTCGACAAGAAGCAGCACTGACCGCGAGACCAACCGTCTCAGAACTCAAGCAATGGCCTTTCCCATCCAGATGACAGAACCGTCATCTGCGCGACGGCTTCTCGTCCTCGTCAGATTTCTAGAGTGATCTCCGTGAAGCAGACACCGAGTGCAGCGATCCCCGCAGCGCCGGTGCTTCAACAAGGAGATCAACATGTCCAGCATCAAGTCCCTGAGCGCCATCGCCATCCTCTTCGGCGCCTATCTCGTCACGCCGGTCGCCATGGCCTCGGCGCAAGCCGAGACCTTCGCCAACGGTCGCTCCTGGTACGGCGTGCCGAACAACCCGGAGGTGGCATCGCGGGTGGTCGATGTGAACAGCACCGACGCGATCAACATCGAGTGCGGCGAGACCGTGACCTTCCGCAATGGCGACAAGAGCTTCACCTGGCGCTTCGATGTCGCGAACCACCGCGCGGTCGACATCCGCAAGGTCGCGCCCGCGAGCTTCGCGAGCAAGAAGCTGATGGTCTACGTCAGCCCCAACGACTTCGAACGCAACTGAGCCGGCTGAGCCAGCGCCTCAGCGAATCGTCGGCGCGCCGCTCGGCAGCAGAAGGCCAATCGTGGTGATGCCGTCGGCCGAGCGTGCGAAGGTCTGCCCTCCATGCATGCGTGCGATGGCCGCCACGATGGCCAGCCCCAGGCCATGGTGGGCGCCGCCGTCCCGGCGCGAGCTGTCGGCGCGGTAGAAGCGCTCGAAGATGCGGCCCAGCTCTCGCTCGGCAAGCGCATCGCCCTGGTTCTCCACGGCCAGCGAGCAGCGCCGTCCTGCCGCGCCGGCGATGCGCACGACGATCTGGGTGCCGGGCCGCGCATGACGGACCGCGTTGCTCAGCAGATTGCTCAAGGCTCTCTGCAGCAGACCCGGATCGCCGCTCACCACGGCATGACCGTCGATACGCGCCTGCAGGCCGGCCTCGTGCAAGACCGCCTCATGGAAATCAAGGACCTCGCGGCAGAGCACCGCCAGGTCGACCACGCTCTCCTGCGAAACGCGGTTGCCGCGATCGGCCTTGGCCAGGAACAGCATGTCGCGCACGATGGCTGTCATCCGGTCCAGGTCCTCCAGATTGGCGGCAAGGATCTCGCGCATTTCCTCCGAGGAACGTGAGCGCTGCAGGCCGAGCTGGCAGCTGCTGACCAACATGGCCAGCGGCGTATTCAGCTCATGGGCAACGTCGGCGTTGAAGGCCTCCAGGTGCTGGTAGGCGCTGTCCAGGCGCAGTAGCAGCGCGTTGAACTGCTCGACCAGGGGCTGCAGCTCCAGGGGCTGGGCACTGCCATCCAGGTGTTCGCGCAGGTCTTCCGCCTGCAGCGCCTGCACCTGGCGGATCAGCAGCTTGAGCGGCGACATCGCGCGGCGCACCAGCAAGGCGCTCCCCAGCGAGGCCAGCACGGCGCCCGCAACGGCGGCCACGGCCAGGATCCAGGCCAGCCGGCGCAGCAGCAGCGCGTCGGGGGCTGTGTCCATGTAGAGCGTGGCCGATCCCGGCGTTGCGCCAGCCGCCTCGGCTTCGATGCCAAAGTCGATGCGCTTGATCGGATGCTCGCTGCGGTCCGGCGACACCCCTGCCGAGAACAGCCGGCCGTCCGGCAGGCGGAGCACCAGCCCCAGCTCTTCATGGCCGATCAGGAAATCGTTCAGCGTGTGCACCAGCTCGCCGGATGAGGGCAACTCCGCAGCCTTTCCGAGCATGTGCCGCACCATGGCCTTCTTCTCGACCAAGGTGGCGTCCTGGCGCTCGGCGAGCGTCAAGGCGGCGGCCGCGTAGACAAGCGCGCAGACCACTCCGAGCACCACGAAGGCCTGCAGCGCCAACCAGATCGACAGCTTGCGGGTCAGCGAATGGGGCGATGCCACGCGGTTCATGCGTCGCGCTCCTCCAGCACATAGCCCATGCCCCGCACGGTGTGCAGCAGCGGCTTGCCGAAGGGAGCATCCAGCTTCGCCCGCAGCCGGCGGATCGCCACCTCCACGACATTCGTCTCGCTATCGAAGTTCATGTCCCAGACCAAGGAGGCAAGTTCGGTCCGCGACAGCACCTGGCCCTGGCGGCTGAGCAGCAGCGCCAGCAGCTTGAACTCCTTCGCGCTGAGTTCGATGCGCTGCCCGGCGCGCTGTGCTCGGCGGCGCAACAGGTCGAGCTCCAGATCCCCCAGCTGCAGCTGGGTGCTGTCGCTGGTGGCGGTCGCGCCATGGCTGCGTCGCAGCAGCGCCTGGACGCGCGCGAGCAGCTCGGGAAACGCGAAGGGCTTCACCAGGTAGTCGTCGGCCCCTGCCTGCAGACCGCTGACCCGGTCCTCGACCTGGGAGCGTGCGGTCAGCATCAGCACCGGCGTCTGCTTGGAGTTTCTGAAGGCCTTCAGCAACGCCACACCGTCGATGCCGGGCAGCATCCGATCGAGAACAAGCAAGTCGTGGTCGCCCTCCATCGCCAGATGCAGACCATCGACGCCGTCGTTGGCCACCTCCACCGAGTAACCCGCCTCAGTGAGCCCTTGCTGCAGGTAGCGGGCCAGCCGCAGTTCGTCCTCGATGACCAGCAGCTTGCCGCTCATGGCAGTGCCTCCGCCGAAGCTGATTCGGGCGAAGACGACGCCGTCCTGCGAGCGGGTCCGCGCATCAAGAGATAGGCCGCCGGGATCACGAACAAGGACAGCAGCGGCGCCGTGACCATGCCGCCCAGCATCGGCGCCGCGATGCGGCTCATCACCTCGGACCCGGTGCCGCTGCCCCAGACGATGGGCACGAGGCCGGCGAGGATCACCGCCACGGTCATGGCCTTCGGGCGCACGCGCAGCACGGCGCCGACGCGGATCGCGTCCAGCAATTCCGTCCAGGTGGGCGGCCGGTCGCCCTGAACCCGCTCGGCCAGCGCCTGCTTCAGGTAGATCAGCATGACCACGCCGAACTCGGCGGACACCCCCGCCAGCGCGATGAAACCGACTCCGGTGGCGATCGACAGGTTGTAGCCCAGCAGGTGCAGGAACCAGACGCCGCCGGTCAGCGCGAACGGCAGCGTGGCCATGATCAGCATGGCCTCGTCCAGCCGGGAGAAGGTCAGATAGAGCAACACAAAGATGATCAGCAAGGTCGCAGGCACGACCAGCTTGAGCCTGGCGTTGGCGCGCTCCAAGTATTCGAACTGCCCGGAGTAAGCGATGCTAATGCCGGGTTCCAGCTGCACTTGGCTGTTCACCGCGCGGCGCAGGTCTTCCGCCACCGCCTGCAGGTCGCGCCCGCGCACATCCACATAGACCCAGCCCGAGGGCCTGGCGTTCTCGCTCTTCAGCATCGGTGGGCCGTCCTGGATGCTGATCTTGGCGACATCACCCAGCGTGATCTGCTGGCCGCTCGGCGTGAGGATGGGCAGCTGCTGCAGGCGCTGCGGCGAGTCGCGCCACTCCCGTGGGTAGCGCAGACTGATCGGGAAGCGCGCCAGTCCTTCGACGGTCTCGCCGATGGTCTCGCCGCCCACCGCGCCGGCGATCAGCTCCTGCAGGTCGGCGATGTTCAGGCCGTGGCGGGCGGCGGCATCGCGGTCGATCTGCACATCGATGTAGCGGCCGCCGGTGAGGCGCTCGGCCAGCGCCGAGCTGACGCCGGGCACCGTCTTGGCAACCTGTTCAACCCGGGTGGCAATGCGGTCGATGGCAGCCAGATTGCTGCCCGTGACCTTGACGCCGATCGGGCTCTTGATGCCGGTGGCCAGCATGTCGATGCGGTTGCGGATCGGCGGAATCCAGATATTGGCCAGTCCCGGGATCTTCACCGCCTGGTCGAGCTCCTCAATCAAGCGCTCCGGCGTCATGCCAGGCCGCCATTGCTCGCGAGGCTTCAGCTTTACCGTGGTCTCGAACATCTCCAGGGGGGCCGGATCGGTGGCCGTCTCGGCGCGACCGGCCTTGCCGAACACGCGCTCGACCTCGGGCACGGTCTTGATCATGCGGTTGCTGATCTGCAGCAACTCGGCAGCGCGCTGCGCCGACAGCCCAGGCAACGCCGAGGGCATGTACAGCAGATCGCCCTCGTCGAGTGCCGGCAGGAACTCGCCGCCCAGGCGGGCCAGCGGGTAGGCGCTGCTCAGCAGCGCGACGGTTGCCAACGCCAGCGTCAGCTTGGGCCAACGCAGCACCCATTCCAGGCTCGGTCGGTACACAGCGATCAGCGCCCGCGTGATCGGGTTGCGCTGCTCGTCGGGGATGCGGCCACGAATCCAATAGCCCATCAGCACCGGGATCAGGGTCACCGAGAGTCCGGCAGCCGCCGCCATCGCATAGGTCTTGGTGAACGCCAGCGGTCCGAACAGCCTGCCCTCCTGCGCCTCCAGCGTGAACACCGGGATGAAGGACAGGGTGATGATGAGCAAGGAGAAGAACAAGGCCGGCCCGACCTCCTCGGCCGCCTGCGTGATCACTTCCCAGCGCTCCTTACCGATCAGGAGCGTATCTGGATGGCTGTGCTGCCAGGCTTCGAGCTTCTTGTGCGCGTTCTCGATCATCACCACCGCCGCGTCGACCATCGCGCCGATGGCGATCGCGATGCCGCCCAGCGACATGATGTTGGCGTTGATGCCCTGGTAGCGCATCACCAGGAAGGCGGCCAGGATGCCCAGCGGCAGCGAGATGATGGCCACCAGGGCCGAGCGCAGATGCCAGAGGAAGAGTACGCAGACTGCGGCGACGACGAGGAACTCTTCGCCCAGCTTGAAACCCAGGTTGCGGATCGCCCGCTCGATCAGCGCGCTGCGGTCGTAGGTGGTGACGATCTCCACCCCCTTGGGCAGGCTGGCCTGCAGCTCGGCCAGCTTGGCGCGCACCGCGGCAATCGTGGTCTGCGCGTTCTTGCCGGAGCGCAGCACGACGATGCCGCCGGTCACTTCGCCCTCGCCGTCCAGCTCGGCAATGCCGCGGCGCATCTCGGGGCCGAGCTGCACGGTGGCGACATCGCCCAGGCGCACAGGCACACCGCCCCGCAGCGCCAGCGGCACGGCGCGGAAATCGGCCAGGGTCTTCAGATAACCGCTGGCGCGCACCATGTACTCGGCGCCGGCCAGCTCCAGCACCGAACCGCCGGTCTCCTGGTTCGCGCGCTGCAGGGCCTCGCGCACCTCCATCTGCGTGATCCCCTGCGCCGCGAGCTTCAGCGGGTCGAGCACCACCTGGTACTGCTTGACCATGCCGCCGACGGTGGCCACCTCGGCGACATCGGGCAGGCTCTTCAGCTCGTATTTCAGGAACCAGTCCTGCAAGGCGCGCAGCTGCGAAAGATCGTTGTTGCCGCTGCGGTCGACGAGCGCGTACTGGTAGATCCAGCCGACTCCGGTGGCATCGGGGCCGAGCGCCGCCTTGGCGGTCGAAGGCAGCCGGCCCTGCACCTGGTTCAGGTACTCCAGCACCCGCGAGCGCGCCCAGTAGAGGTCGGTGCCGTCCTCGAACAGCACGTAGACGAAGGAGTCGCCGAAGAAGGAGAAGCCGCGCACCGTCTTGGCACCCGGCACCGACATCATGGTGGTGGCCAGCGGGTAGGTGACCTGGTTCTCGACGATCTGCGGCGCCTGGCCCGGGTAACTGGTGCGGATGATGACCTGCACATCGGACAGATCGGGCAGGGCGTCGACCGGCGTCGTGCGCAGCGCCCACAGTCCCCAGGCCGTCAGCATCAGCGTGGCAAGCAGGACCAGGAAGCGGTTGACGACCGACCAGCGGATCAGTCGGGCGATCATCGCGAGGCTCCCGAAGCAGCCGTGTGCCTGGCATGCGTATCGGCCGGACTACCCGGACCTGTCGGCTCGATGGCGGTGATCACATAGTCATCGCCCCGCTGCATGAAGCTGAAGCGCAGTCGCTGACCGGTCTTGAGTCCCTTGGCCAGCGCAGGTTCGGCGAGCTTGAAGCCCATCGTCATCGCCGGCCACTTCAGCGCCGGCACCGGCTCGTGATTCACCGAGAGTTCAACCCCGTCCAAGGCCTCGACCACGCCGTTCGTGCTGTGGCTGCTGGTTGCGGCGTTCGGCGTCGGCTGCAGGCCGCGCAGGCTGGCCTCGGAGTCAATCAGGAACTGCGCCGAGGCCACCACCTGCTGCCCGGCCTGCAGGCCGCTGCGCACCACCAGCTGATCGTCGATCTCCTGGCCGAGCTCCAGCTCGACCGGTCGGTAGCGGCCGGTTTCCTCGGCCACATAGGCCAGCGCGCGCCGGCCGGTGCGGATCACCGCCTCGCTGGGCACGAGCAACAACTGCTCCGGCGCGGACTGCAATCGAACGGCCAGGCTCATGCCTTCGCGCAGTCGCAGCCCGGGATTGGGCAACTCCAGGCGCACGCGCAAGGTCCTGGCTTCGGCGCTGGCCTGCGGCAGGATGGCGCTGATCCTGGCGCGGCGCGCAGCGGCCTCGCCGGGTACCAGCAGCTCGGCCGGCTGACCGACGCGCAGCAGCGGGCCCTGAGCCTGCGGCACCGCCGCCTCCACCCAGACCGTGCCCAGACCATTGACGCGGGCCAGGCTCATGCCGGCGGCCACCGTCATGCCGGGCCGCACCATCAGTTCGGCCAGCAGGCCGGCCTGCGGCAGGCGCACCGTGGTTTTGGCCTGCACGGCGCCGCTGCGCTCCAGCTGCTCGATGACAGCGTCGGTCATGCCCAGCAGGCGCAATCGCTGCCGAGCCGCTTGTCGCAAGGTCTCGTCCTTCAGCGCCTTCACCGCCAGGTACTCGCGCTGCGCACCTTCCCACTCGGGCAGCAGCAGTTCCGCCAGCGGCGTGCCGGCAGCCACCACATCGCCGGGGGCCAGCGGATAGACACGCTCGACGAAGCCGCTGGCGCGTGCCTGCACGATGCTGATGTCGCGCTCGTTAAGCTGCACCGTGCCCAGCACCTCGATGCTGCTGGCGGTGCTTCGCTGCTCGACCGTGGCCAGCCGCAGGCCCAGCGACTGCTGCGCCTGCGGCGAAACGCTGACGCCCCCCGCCTGCGCCTCGTCGGCATAGCGCGGCACCAGCTGCATGTCCATGAAGGGCGACTTGCCGGGCTGCTCGAACTTCTGCGTCGGCACCATCGGGTCGTACCAATACAGCACCTTGCGATCCGCACCGCCGGCGGATGCCGCTACGACGGCGGCAGGCTGCTTGCGGTTGGCCAGCTGGTAACCGGCCGCCGCACCCAGCGCCAGCAGGGCGAGCGCCATCACGGACCGAGTCAACACCGTTTTCTTGTTCATGGCCTTCACTCCAGGATCAGGGTTTCGAGCTGCGCACGCAGCGCGTCCTGCGCCGCCGCCAGGTCGATCTCGCGCAAACGCGCCTCCAGCACCGCGGCGCGGGCGTTCAGCAGCTCCGGCAGGCTGCTTCGCCCTGCCTGGTAGCTGCTCAAGCTCAGCTCGGCACGCTGCCTGGCCAAGGGCAAGACCTGCTGCGACTGACGCTCGATCTGCCGTGTCAGCGTGGCCTGCTCGGCCAGTTGTTCATCCAGTGACTGCAGCAGCCGGCGTTGCATCTCCTGGCGCTCCTGCTCGACGCGTTCAAGCTCCCGCTGCTTGCCCGACAGCTGAGGTTGCAGCCGGCTCTTGCGATCCCAGGGCAGCGCGAAACTGAGCTGGAACGAAACCATGTCGCCCCATTGACGCCCGCGGCGGTTGTAGGCCAGCTCCCAGGACCAGTCGCCGCGATCCTCGGCATCGACCTCGCGCAGTTCGGCCTGAGCCATGCGCTGCATGGCCGGGAAGGCAGCCAGCTCGACATGGCGGAGCCAGCGATCGCGCAAAACATCGGGGGAGCGCTCGGGCAGCGGCGCCAGGGCGGCCAGGGGCTCGACCGCCCGCTCGCCGAGCCAGCGGCGCAGCGCTGCGCGCGCCTTCACGATGTCTCGCTGCGTCTCGTCCTCACGGTCGGTCAGCATCAAGCGCTCCTGGCGCGCCATCAGCAGATCGGAGGCCACCGCCGACCCGCCGGCGACCAGGGCCGGCAGGCTGTCGATCAGGCGTTGGTTCTCGGCCAGCAGCTCAGCCAACAGGGCCAGACGCTGCTCGCCGCGCTGCACGGCCTGCCAGGCCAGGCGCAGCTCCAGACGCAGTTGCCGGCGCTGCAACTCCCAGCCCGCCTGATCGCGTTCGGCACGCGCCTCGGCTCCTTGCCGCCGCGCATCGCGCAGGCCCTGGTTGGGGACGTCCTGCATCAGCGCCAGCCGCTGCATGGTCATGAAGTCCCGCGACAGGCTCCATCGGTCCATGCCGCTGATCGGCAGGTTCTCGACACCGACCGCAAGTCGGGGGGCAGGCAGGCGATGCGCGCCTTCGGCCTGGTGGCGGGCGGCTGCGACCGCGGAGGCTTGGGCGGCGAGGCCGGGGCTCTGGCGTTCGGCCAGCGCAACGGCTTCCTCGAACTCCAGCGCGTGAACGGCGGGCGAGCCGACCAGCAGGCAGGCCAGGCCCAGGGCGCGCCACCAGGGCGCGCAGCAAGAAAAACGGGAAATCATGAGGTCCTCGGAATCGATGGCTGACGGAAGCCCGGACACCGCAAGGCGTCCGGTGCGGCGTCAGCGCGTCAATTCCTGAAGACCTGAAGAGTGAGAAACAAGGGAGGCGACCAGGCGTGCGCCAAGGCCACCTCGCCGGGTGCGTGCAGCGGTCTGGCCAGCGCCGGCGCCAGCACCGGCGGGGCGTGGCTCAGGCAAAGCGCAATAGCCTGCAGCAAGGGCTGCTCAAGTGACGGCGGGCTCGTGGGGGTGGACGGATCGGGCTGGCAATGCGCCGCGCAAAGCGGCGTCAGCGCCGGGTCCATGTCGACGGCCTGGCCATGGCAGTCCGGCAGGGCGGAGGCAACCACTGCTGTGGACTGCTCGGCGGCTGGGCCTAGCAGCGGGCAGGCATAGGCCGCCACTGCCAGCTGCAAGCCCAGCAGGGTGAGCACCAGCGCGCCGACGACGGGTCGGAGCGAGCGGTGGATCAGGCGGCGAAACCAAGCCATGGGTCAGAGCCTACTCCGTACCCGCGCCAGGGGCTTGCTCTGCGTCAAGCAGGACCTTCATCGCGCCGCCCTCAGCCGCATCGCGTTGACGATCACCGAGACCGAGCTCAGGCTCATGGCCAGCGCGGCGATCAGCGGCGACAGCAACCAGCCGGTGAACGGATAGAGCAAGCCGGCGGCGAGCGGAACGCCGAGTGCGTTGTAGACGAAGGCGAAGGCCAGGTTCTGGCGCATATTGGCAATCGTGGCCTGCGACAGCCGGCGGGCATGGGCGATGCCACGCAGATCGCCCTTCACCAAGGTCACGCCGGCGCTGTTCATCGCCACATCGGTGCCCGTGCCCATGGCGATGCCGACATCGGCCTGGGCCAGCGCCGGGGCGTCGTTGATGCCGTCACCGGCCATCGCCACCACATGGCCCTGCGCCTGCAGGCGGCGCACCAGTTCCAGCTTGTCGGCCGGCTTGACCTCGCCATGCACCTCCTCGATGCCCAGACGGGCGCCGACGGCGCGGGCGGTGGTCCAGCCGTCGCCGGTCGCCATCACCACCTTGAGCCCGGCAGCGCGCAGCGTGGCCAGCGCCTCCGGCGTGCTGGCCTTGACCGGGTCGGAAACGGCCAGCAGTCCGAGCAGACGACCCGGCTCGGCCAGGTACATCACGCTGGCGCCGCTGGCGCGAAAGGCCTCGGCTTCGCTCAGCAGGCTGTCGACCTTGACACCCGCCTGTTCCATCAACGCCGTGTTGCCGAGCAGTAGGGGCCGACCCTGCACCGCGCCGCGCACGCCGATGCCGGTGCTGGACTCGAAGCTATCCGGTTCGATCAAGCTCAGGCCCTGGGTCTTGGCGGCCGCCACGATGGCCGCCGCCAGCGGGTGCTCGCTGCCCTGGTCCAGGCTGGCAGCGAGGCGCAGTACCTCCTCGGGCGCAATGTCTTCCGCGCCGACGGCGCGCTCGAAGCTCGGCCTTCCCTCAGTCAGCGTGCCGGTCTTGTCGACGATCAGCACATCGACCTCGCGCAGGCGTTCGATGGCCGCCGCGTCCCGGAACAGCACGCCCAGGCCTGCGGCGCGGCCGGTGGCGACCATGATGGACATCGGCGTGGCCAGACCCAGCGCACAGGGACAGGCAATGATGAGCACGGCCACCGCGTTGATCAGTCCATAGACCCAGCTGGGCTGCGGCCCAAACAGACCCCAGGTGAAGAAGGTGAGCAGCGCGATGGCCACCACGGCGACGACGAAGTAGCCGGCCACGCGATCGGCCAGGCGTTGCATTGGCGCCTTGGAGCGCTGCGCCTGGGCGACCATCTGCACGATCTGCGCAAGCAGGGTCTGCGAACCGACGCGGTCGGAGCGCATGATCAGTGCGCCGCTGGTGTTCAGCGTGGCGCCGATCAGCGCATCGCCGGCCTGCTTGCTGACCGGCAGCGGTTCGCCGGTGAGCATCGACTCATCGACGCTGCTGCGCCCTTCGAGCACGACGCCGTCGACCGGAACCTTTTCGCCGGGCCGCACGCGCAGGCGGTCGCCTACATGCACATGGCTGAGCGGTACATCGGCCTCGCTG
The DNA here is from genome assembly GCA_017302655.1 of Burkholderiales bacterium. Taxonomy (GTDB): domain Bacteria; phylum Pseudomonadota; class Gammaproteobacteria; order Burkholderiales; family Burkholderiaceae_C; genus Inhella. The sequence continues at coordinate 4,572 of JAFLDE010000079.1, read as the reverse complement.
CCATCGGCCTCGATGCGCCGCGCCGTTTTCGGCGCCAAGCCAAGCAGGGATTTGATGGCCGCGGAGGTCTGCGAACGCGCCTTCAGCTCCAGCAGCTGACCGAGCAGGGTCAGCGAGATGATCACCGCCGCCGCCTCGAAGTAGACCGCCACCCGGCCCATGGCCTGAAAGCTGGCCGGGAACACGTCCGGTACCACCGTGGCCGCCACGCTGTAGACGAAGGCAGCGCCGGTGCCCAGGCCAATCAGTGTCCACATATTCGGGCTGCGCTGGCGCACCGAGGCCCAGCCGCGGCTGAAGAAGGGCCAGCCGGCCCAAAGGACGATGGGCAGCGAGAGCAGCAACTCGATCCAGCTCTGCATCGCCATCGAGAACCAGTTGAAGCGATGCCCCCCCATCGCCAGCACGGTGACCACGACGGTGAACGGCAGCGTCCACCAAAAACGCCGACTGAAGTCCTTCAGCTCCGGGTTCTCTTCCTCGTCCAGTGAGGGCATCAGCGGTTCCAGCGTCATACCGCATTTGGGGCAGCTGCCGGGATGGTCCTGGCGCACCTCGGGGTGCATGGGGCAGGTGTAGATCGTGCCCACCGCAGCGACAGCCACCTGGCTCGGCGGGGCGTGGTGCTGCTGGTGGACGGTCTCGTGATGATGGACGTGGTGGGCATGGGCCGAGTGATCGTGCCCGTGCCCTGCCGTCGAGTCGCTATGCCTGTCCATCACCATGCTCCTTGCGCTGCGATGCCGGGCACTGTGGACCTTGCCACGACGGGAATGTCAAGGTCGTTCATCCGCGGCTCAGCTTGGGCAGGAAGCGCGGTGTGCGTTCTGCGTAGCGGCGGTAGACCTCACCAAAGCGGGCTTCCATCTCTCGCTCTTCGGACCGAGCCAATCGTCCGTACATCAGCAGCAGCACCGGGAACATCAGCAAGGTCAGCAGGGTGGGCCATTGCAGCAGGAAGCCCAGCAGGATGAGCACAAAGGCCAGGTACTGCGGATGGCGCAGGCGGCCATAAGGCCCGCTCAGCGCCAGCTCGCCACGACGCTGTGCGTGGTACAGCACATGCCAGGCGTTCGATAGCAGCCAGAAGCCTCCGCCGATCAGCGCATAGCTGAGTAGATGCAGCAGGCCGAAATGGGGATCCCCGGATTCGCCCAGCAGCGTCGACCAGAGATGCCCCGCTTCGTGGGAGAACAGATCCAACCCGGGATAGCGGGTCTGCAGCCATCCCGCCAGCAGGTAGAGCGTCAGCGGAAAGCCGTACATCTCCACAAACAGCGCGACGACGAAGGCCGAGAAGGCGCCGAAGCTGCGCCAGTCGCGCGTCGTGGTCGGCTTGAAGAAGCTGAACGCGAACAGGATGAAGACTGCCGAGTTCAGCAGCACCAGCCCCCACAGGCCATAGGCATTCGTGGCCGCGCTCATCGCCGCTCTCCCTCTTGGTGGTCATGGTGATCATGGTGCCGGCCACGGTGGCCGCGGTGCATGAAGACATGCATCAGCGGACAAGCCAGCAGGATCAGGTAGGGCAAGGCGCCGAGCAGATGGGCGCGGTGCTCGGCCCACAGGTACCAGGCTGCGGTCGCACCCATGACCAGGAAGGCGATGGCCGAGCGCGACCGCCAAAAAGACGGGGGCCGTGCATCCGACGGGGAGTTGGGCTTGTCCATGGCCGCCTCACTGCGCCTTCTCAAGCGACATGCGGTCCATCATCATCTCCATCATGGACTGCATCATCTCCATACGCTTTTCCATCTGCGCATGGCGGCTTGCCATGTCCGCCTGTCCTTTGGGCGCGGTCTTGGCCGACATGCCGCCCATCATGCTCATGCCCTCGCGCATCAGGCGCATGTGCTCGGCCATCAGGGTTCGGCGCTCCTCGGGGCTACGCGCCGCCATCATCTTGTCGCGCATCTCGCGCATGCGCTGCATGTGCGTGTCCATCATCGCCATGCCGGCCGCTGCCGCCGGTGCGCTGGCTGACTTGCTGGGAGCGGGTGCCGAGGCCGGGTGGTGCGCGGCGTGCTCTGCGGTAGAGGTTTGGGCGAAGGCGTTGGGCGCGGCGCAAAGAAGAAGCGCGACAGCCAGGGTGGAAATGCGATGCATGGATTGCTCCTCAATGGAATGACCGAAGTCGCCGAGAACGCTCGTGCGACGCGTACTGAGCGGCCGCTGGCGCGGACCGCGACCAGCGCTCTACAAGGTCAATCGGAGGAAGCGGATGCTGATCGGTGGACTGCAGCCGGATGCTGGAAGCGAGCGGCTCACGAAGCCCATATCAAGGCTGGGTGCCTGCCAGGTCGAGAAGGCAGGCGGGAGCGCCAGACCAAGATCAGCCGCCCACGAGGGATTCTTCAGCAGCAGCGAATCCTGCAACTCGTCGCAGGTTTTGACACAGAGCGCTTCGCTGGATGAACCGTCGTCGCGCTCGTGCTCGTGCTGATGCGCCAGTTCGGCCACGCCAGCCTCGGCGTGATCCGCCTCAGCGATCTGCAACAGGCAAGCGTGGGCGACCCCCTGTGCCAGCGTGAACAGCCACAGTCCCAGCAGGCAACGAGCCAGACCGGCTCGGATGCGGGGACGGAGGAGGCGGAACATGGCTAATGTGGCGGATGGCTTCTTCATCTCGTCCTAGGAGAACCCCGCCGCCACGCCTTGCGCCAGATCAAGTCTTCAAGGTTCGATCTTCAAGTCGAGGTCCAGAGTGGCCAGCGCTGCGCCCTTGTTGGACCACATCCAGCAGTGCATTTGCTCGGCCTGGACGTTCAAGGTCTGGGCCGCCTCCTTCACCGCGCTGAGCTTGGCGGGAAACACGGTCTCCTTGCCCAGGTGGTAGTGGATGTTGAAGTTCATCGGTGCGCTGCTCTGGAAGGACCAGGCGATCTTCTGGCCCGGCTTGAGCGCGCCGCAAACCTCGACGAACTTGCCGGCATGGATCTCGGCCTTGTGCACGAAGCGCCCGCTCGCGTCCCACTGGATGTCGACGATGTGCGCCGACGCCATCGCCGCCCCCAAGGGGGTCAGCGACAGGCCGGCACTCAAGCCCAGCATCCTGAGCAAGGCACCGGCCGCCATCACGGCTTGACCTTCAACTCGGTGACGACGAACTTGCCGGCCTCGCTGACCACCTGAAACTGGATGCGCGTACCGACCTGCAGCTTGTCCAGCATGGCCTTGTCCCGAACGTGGAAGACCATGGTCATGGCCGGCATGTCCAGGCTCTTGATGTCGGCGTGCTTGAGGGTCAGCTTGCCGGCCTCGCGGTCGATCTTGCGTACTTCACCATCGGTCATCTCGGCCTGGGCAGCCGGGGCGCTGGCCTTGGCATGGTGGGCGCTATGGTCCTCAGCGGCATGCGCGATGGGGCTCAAGAGGCTGGCCGAGAGCAGGGTCGCAGCGAACAGGCTCAGTTGGGATACGGTCTTGCGGTTCATCTCATTTCCTTCCGGGGTAGTGATTGAAAACACGGGTGCTGCCGTCGGCTTGAACCAGCAGAACGTCGTAGGGGTCTTGTTGGTTGTCGTAGTCAGGGCCGTCCATGCCGGGCGAGCCGATGGGCATGCCGGGCACGGCCAGGCCGATCGCCTTGGGTTGCTCGCGCAGCAGTCGACGGATGTCGGCCGGCGGCACATGGCCCTCGATCGCGTAGCCACCAACACGGGCGGTGTGGCAGGAGCCCAGCGCCGCAGGAATGCGCAGCTTGCCGCGCATCGCGTTGTTGCCGGTGTCGAAGACCTTCACGACAAATCCGTCGCGCTCCAAGATCTCGACCCAGAGCTTGCAGCAGCCGCAGCTCGGGCTTTTCCAGACTTCGACGACGGGCAACTTGGACGAGTCCTTGGCTGCAATGGCCACGGCCATCGGCAGCAGTGCCGTGCTCAGCAGCAGGGAGCGGCGTTTCATGGCGTGACCTTGATCTTGCCCACCATGCCGGCCTGGTAGTGGCCGGCGATCAGGCAGGCGAAGTCAAACTCGCCGGCGCGGTTGAAGGTCCAGACGATCTCGCCCTTCTTGCCCGGATCGACGTGCGCCATGTAGGGCTCGTCATGCTCCATGTTCGGGAACTTGAGCATCAGCGCGGCATGCTCGTCGAGCTCCTTCTTGGTGCCGATGACCATCTCATGGAGCATCGCTCCGTCGTTGATGATCACGAAGCGGATGGTCTCGCCCAACTTCACTTCGACGCGATCCGGCGTGAAGCGCATGTTGTCCGTCATCTTCAGCGTGACGGTGCGGCTGACCTTCTTGGCATCACCCGCGATGCCCCAGGCCTTCTGCTCCTTCTTCACGGCGCCTGCGGGCTTGCCGTGGTTCTCCTTGCCATGGGCTGCGACGCTGCCGCTGAACGCGGCAAGTGCCAACAAGGTGGCAATGGCGATCTGTTTCATGGTTTGCCTCTTGAATGATGTGAATGGACTGGCGATCAGTGGCCGCTATGGCCGCCACTGGGCTTGCGAACCTTGAGCTCGACGTCGCTCTTCGGCCGCTGGACCAGCGGCATCAGGCCCGGGCCTTCGGACTGGAAACGAGCCGGGTTGGGCAGCTCGCCCTTGAACTCGTAGGCCACCGTGC
>JAFLDE010000078.1 GCA_017302655.1 Burkholderiales bacterium | reverse complement strand
CTGGGCCGGCTGCGCGGCGGCCAGCCCGCCGGCGCTGACCTGGTCGAAGCGGGTGTTGACCCACAGGGAGGCCGGATCGACCAGTTCGACCACCGCCTGACCGGCCACCAGCGTGGTACCGGGTTCGACCTCGCGCGCGCTGACGATGCCGTCGATCGGTGCGATCAGCCGCAGGCTGCCGCGCTGCGCGCGCAGGGCCTGCAGGTCGGAGAGCGCACGGGCCTGCTCCTCCTGCACGGCGTCACGCGCGGCACGGGTCAGCTGCAGGTCCTGGCGGCGCGCCGCCAGCAACTCCTCGGTGACCACGCGCTCGGCGAACAGCTGCTCGTAGCGGCGTGCCTGCGCCTGGGCGTGCGCCATTCGCGCCGAAGCCTCGGCCAGCAGCGCCGTGCTGCGCTGCACCTGGGCCTGCTGTGAACGCAGCCGGTCTTCGGCATCGACCGGGTCCATCTCGCCGAGCAACTGGCCGGCGCGCACCGCGTCGCCGACCTCGACCCTCACGCGCAGCAGGCGGCCCGGCGCCGTCGGGCCGATGCGATGCACACGCCGCGCCTCGACGCTGCCGACGCCGAACAAGGCCGGTTGCAGCGCGCGCTGCTCGACCCGTGTCAGCGTCACCGCCACCGGCGCCAAGGGGCCGGAGCGCAGTGCCACATAGGCCAGCAGCAGCGCCAGCGGGACCAGCACGGCGACGATGGCCCAGCTGCTGCGGCTGAGGGTGGGGCGCTTCATGACGCGGTCCGGGCGCAGATGCCGCGCAGGTAGATCGCCAACACGCGCGGCGCGTTGTCGCGGATGCGCTCGACGTCGCCGGCGATCAGCGCCTGCATGACCAGCCCCTGCACGCTGCCGATGAAGAGCGTGGCGGCAGCGGCGACGTCGAGGCCGGGGTCGAACTCGCGCTGCTCGCGCCCGCGCTCGAGCTGCCCGCGCAGGCGTTCGGCGTACCGGGCCAGCAGCTCGGCGGCGACGCGCTTGGGCGCCGTGGAGCCGGCGCGCTGCAACTCGCCGAACAGCAGGCGCGGCACCCCGGGGTGATCGGCCACGAAGCCGGTGTGGGCCAGGAACATGGCCCGCAGCGCCGCCTCGGGACCCGGCGCCGCCTCGCTCGCCGCGTCCAGCCGTGCCAGCAGCTGCCCGGACACGCGCGCCATGACGGCCTCGAAGATGGCGTCCTTGGTCGCGAAATGGCGGAACAGCGCGCCCTGGGTCAGGCCCATGTGCTGAGCGATCGCGGTGGTGGAGATCTCCCCCGGGTCGTGGTGGGCGGCCAGCGCGATCACCGCATCCACGGTGGCGGCGCGGCGCTCTTCGGCAGGCAGGTGTCCTCGGGTCATGGTGGCGGCCGCTCAAATTTGTGAGTAAGTTATTACTAGCTTAGTCGGGCGACGGTGACGCCGTCAAGCGGCTGGCGGTGCCAATCCGTGCGGCGCCCGGCGCGCATAGTTCTTTCGGACGAGGCCGCCCGCAGGGGCCGTCCTCCGAGCGGCCGCCAAGCGCCTGACGTTCCGGTGAATGGGCGGCCGCCCCCGCACAGGCCACAGTGCTCCGCAGTAACCCTGAGGAGCACTGCATGTCCGCCCCCACTGCTGACCGCAAGGCCTGGTCGGTGCTGATCGTCAGCACCCTGGCCTTCACCGTCTGCTTCATGGTCTGGATGATGTTCGGCGTCATCGGCATCCCGATCAAGAAACAACTTGGCCTCAACGCCACCCAGTTCGGCCTGCTCACGGCCATGCCGGTGCTGACCGGCTCGCTGGTGCGCGTGCCGCTGGGCATCTGGACCGACCGCTACGGCGGCCGCATCGTCATGGCGCTGCTGATGGCCGCCACGGTGCCGGCCATCTGGCTGATGGCCTACGCCACCGAGTACTGGCACTTCCTCACCATCGGCCTGTTCGTCGGCCTGGCCGGCGGTGCGTTCTCGGTCGGGACGCCCTATGTGGCGCGCTGGTTCCCGAAGAGCCGCCAAGGCATGGCCATGGGCGTCTACGGCGCCGGCAACTCCGGCTCGGCGGTGAACAAATTCGTCGCCCCGGCCCTGCTCGTCGCCTTCGGCTGGACCATGGTGCCCCAGGTCTACGCGGCCATCATGACCGGCACCGTGCTGCTGTTCTGGTTCTTCAGCCACAGCGACCCCAAGCACCTGGTACCTAGTAACGTGAAGTTCAGCGACCAGCTCAAGGCGCTCAAGGACCCGAAGGTGTTGAAGTACTGCCAGTACTACAGCATCGTGTTTGGCGGCTACGTAGCGCTGGCGCTGTGGATGGTGCAGTACTACGTGGGCGAGTACGGCCTCGACATCCGCGTGGCGGCGCTGCTGGCGGCCTGCTTCAGCCTGCCCGGTGGCGTGCTGCGAGCCATCGGCGGCGTGCTCTCCGACAAGTACGGCGCCCACAAGGTCACTTGGTGGGTGATGTGGGTGAGCTGGATCTGCCTGTTCCTGCTCAGCTACCCGCAGACCGACTTCACCGTGCAGACCATCAACGGCCCGCAGACTTTCCACATCGGCCTGAACGTCTACGTCTTCACCGCCATCATGGGCGTGCTGGGGGTGGCCTGGGCGTTCGGCAAGGCCTCGGTCTTCAAGTACATCAGTGACGACTACCCCGGCAACATCGGCGCCATCAGCGGCATCGTCGGACTGGCCGGCGGCCTGGGCGGCTTCGTGCTGCCCATCATGTTCGGCGCCCTGCTCGACCTGACCGGCATCCGCTCCAGCGCCTTCATGCTGATGTACGGCGTGGTCTGGGTCTCGCTGATCTGGATGTACTGGACCGAAGTGCGCGACACCGAACTGATGGGCCGCAACTCGCCGCAGTTCCACCTCGCCGGCTGATCAACCCCTGGAAAACACCATGAACCCAACAGGCAAGGCCGCCAGCGGCGCCGACATCGCCGAATGGCACCCCGAGGACGAGCAGTTCTGGGAAAGCGCCGGCAAGAAGATCGCCTACCGCAACCTCTGGCTCTCGATCCCGGCGCTGCTGTGCGGCTTCGCGGTCTGGGGCATGTGGGGCATCATCAGCGTGCAGATGCTCAACCTGGGCTTCCCCTTCAGCCAGGCCGAGCTGTTCACGCTGACCGCCATCGCCGGCATCTCCGGCGCCACCATGCGCATCCCGGCCTCCTTCCTGGTGCGCCTGGCCGGCGGTCGCAACACCATCTTCCTGACCACCGCCATGCTGCTGGCGCCGGCGCTGGGGACCGGCATCGCGCTGCAGCACCCAGATTGGCCGCTGTGGGTGTTCCAGCTGATGGCACTGTGGTCGGGCGTGGGTGGCGGCAACTTCGCCAGCTCGATGTCCAACATCAGCACCTTCTTCCCCAAGCGCCTGCAAGGCACGGCGCTGGGCCTGAACGGCGGCCTGGGCAACTTCGGCGTGACGACCATGCAGATCGTCATCCCGCTGGTGATGACCATGCCGCTGCTCGGCGCGCTGGGCGGTGAGCCCATGCCGCTCTTGAAGGACAGCGGCTGGATCTTCGGCAAGATCGCCGCCGGCACGCCGGCCTGGGTGCAGAACGCCGGTTTTGCCTGGGTGATCTCGCTGGTGCCGCTTTCCATCGCCTGTTGGTGGGGCATGAACAACCTGACCGGCGTCTCGCCCACCGCCGGCCACCCGATCAAGGCATTCGCCAAGATCACCTATCTCTACACCCTGGCCTTCATCCCCTCGATCGCCATCCTCTACATCTACCTGCCGGCACCCACCGGCTTGGGCCTGATCAGCATGTGGGTGGCGGTGCCGCTGGACATCTGCTGCGCGCTCTTGATCATGAAGCTGGCGGCCTTTGGGCCGATGAAGGAAAACATCGCCAAGCAGTTCGCGATCTTCCACAACAAGCACACCTGGTCGATGACGGCGCTCTACATCGTCACCTTCGGCTCCTTCATCGGCTTCTCGATGGCGCTGCCACTGGCCATCGCGGTGATCTTCGGCGTCAGCCATGTGCCGGATGCCGCTGGGGTGATGCAGCACACGCTGAAGAACCCCAACGCGCCTTCGGCCTTCACCTACGCCTGGCTGGGCCCCTTCATCGGCGCCGCCGTGCGTCCGTTGGGCGGCTGGATCGCCGACAAATGGGGCGGCTCGCTGGTCACGCAGATCATCTCGGCGGTGCTGGTCGTGGCCTCGGGGGCGACCGGCTACGTGCTGAGCCTGGCTTACAACTCGGCCACGCCCGAGCACTACTTCCCGCTCTTCCTCGGACTGATCCTGCTGCTGTTCTTCGCCAGCGGCATCGGCAACGGCAGCACCTTCCGCACCATCGGCGTGGTTTTCGACCGCCAGCAGGCCGGCCCGGTGCTGGGCTGGACTTCGGCGGTGGCGGGCTACGGCGCCTTCATCGCGCCGGTCGTCATCGGCGCCCAGATCAAGGCCGGCACGCCGCAGTACGCGATGTACGGCTTCGCAGTCTTCTACGGGCTGTGCCTGATCTTGAACTGGTGGTTCTATCTGCGCCGCGGCGCCGAGATCCACAACCCCTGACGGAGTGCACAGGGCCTCGGGCGGCGTCTGACGCTGCCCGAGGCCTAGTCCTTTCGAACGATGCCACCCCCTACCGTCCTCGTCATTTCGCATCCGCACGCCCTGACCGCCGATGGATGGTCGGCCGCAGGCCATCCGTTGAGCATGCCGACCGTGACCCACACCCTGCGCGCCCAACCCGCCTGGAATCCGGAGGACCCGGACTTCTGGTCGCGCCATGGGCGCGCGGTGGCGCTGCGCAACCTGGTCTTCGTGATCCCGGCGATGGCGCTGTCCTTCGCCGTCTGGATGCTCTGGTCCGTGCTGGTCGTGCACCTGCCGGCGGCAGGTTTTCGCTACAGCACCAACCAGTTGTTCTGGCTCAGCGCGCTGCCGGCCCTGTGCGGCGCCACGCTGCGCATCTTCTACGGCCTGGCCCTGCCCTGGGTGGGCGGGCGGCGCTGGACGGTGCTGTCCACCGCCAGCCTGCTGCTGCCGGCCGGCGGCATTGCCTGGGCGGTGCAGGACCCCAACACCCCTTACGAAACCATGGTGCTGCTGTCGCTGCTGTGCGGCCTGGGCGGCGCCAACTTCGCCAGCGGCGTGGCGCACATCAGCGCCTGCTTCCCGGTGCACGAGCAGGGTACGGCGCTGGGCATCGGCGCCGGCTTCGCGCACCTGGGCGTGGGCCTGGCGCAGTGGCTGGTGCCGGCCGGCATCGCGCTGAACCTGTTCGACCTGACCGGCCAGGCCGGGCAGGCCGGGCAGGCCGTCCGGCTGGCCAACGCCGGGCTGATCTGGCTGCCCCTCATCGTGCTGGCCAGCCTGGCCGCCTGGTGGGGCATGAACGATGTGCAGAGCGGCCGCCTGTCGCTGCAAGACCAGGCCCAGGTCTTCACACACCGCCACAGCTGGCTGATGGGCTGGCTTTACCTCGGCAGCTTCGGCAGCTTCATCGGCTTTTCGGCGGCCTCCCCGCTGCTGCTCAGCCAGCAGTTCCCGGCCCTCGAGACCGCGCAGCAACTGGTCTGGCTCGGGCCGCTGCTGGGTGCGCTGATGCGGCCGGCGGGCGGCTGGCTGGCCGACCGCCTGGGCGGTGCGCGGATCAGCCTGGCGGCCTTCGCCGTCCTCGTGCTGGGGGTGTTCGGCGTGTTCGCCAGCCTCAGCGCCGGCGGGCGGCCCGGGCTGTTCGTGGCCAGCTTCGTGCTGCTGTTCGGCGCTGCCGGCCTGGCCAACGGTAGCACCTTCCGCATGATCCCGGCCGGCTTCCTGCGCGGCGTGCCCGCCGGCGACCCCGAGACCCTGCGCGACACCCAGGCGCGTGGCGCGGCGGCGCTCGGGCTGTGCTCGGCGATCGGCGCCTACGGTGGCTTTTTCATCCCGAAGCTTTTCGGCAGCGCCTTTGCGCTTTCCGGCGGCCCGCAGGCCGCCTTGTTCTGTTTCCTGGCGTTCTACCTGAGCTGCATGGCCATCTGCTGGTGGTTCTACGGCCGCGCGAACGCCCCCCTGTCCTGCTAACGGAGAAGACCGATGTCCCATTTCCTGGATCGATTGACCGCCTTCCAGTTGCCGCGCGAAGAGTTCGCCGGCGGCCATGGCGTGACCACTGGCGAGGACCGCACCTGGGAAGATGCCTACCGCAACCGCTGGGCGCACGACAAGATCGTGCGCAGCACGCACGGCGTGAATTGCACCGGCTCCTGCTCGTGGAAGATCTACGTCAAGGGCGGCATCGTCACATGGGAAACCCAGCAGACCGACTACCCGCGCACGCGCGCCGACCTGCCCAACCACGAGCCGCGCGGCTGCGCCCGCGGTGCCAGCTACAGCTGGTACCTGTACAGCGCCAACCGCGTCAAGTACCCGATGGTGCGCGGCCGCCTGCTCAAGCGCTGGCGCGAGGCGCTCAAGGTCAGCAAGAGCCCGGTCGACGCCTGGGCGCTGATTCAGGCCGACTCCGAGGCGCGCCGTGACTACCAGAAGATGCGCGGCATGGGCGGCTTCGTGCGCTCGACCTGGGACGAGATCAACCAGCTGATCGCCGCCGCCAACGTCTACACCATCAAGAAGCACGGCCCCGACCGCGTGATGGGCTTCTCGCCGATCCCGGCCATGTCGATGGTCTCGTATGCGGCCGGCAGCCGCTATCTCAGCCTGATCGGTGGCGTCTGCCTGAGCTTCTACGACTGGTACTGCGACCTGCCGCCGTCCAGCCCGCAGGTCTGGGGCGAGCAGACCGACGTGCCCGAATCGGCCGACTGGTACAACTCCAACTACATCATTGCCTGGGGCTCCAACGTGCCCCAGACGCGCACTCCCGACGCGCACTTCTTCACCGAGGTGCGCTACAAGGGCGCCAAGACCGTGGCGGTGACGCCCGACTACTCCGAAGTCGCCAAGCTGGCCGACATCTGGATGCACCCCAAGCAGGGCACCGATGCCGCCGTGGCCATGGCCATGGGCCACGTCGCGCTCAAGGAGTTCTACTTCGACAAGCGCAGCAGCTACTTCGACGACTACGCGCGCCGCTTCACCGACATGCCGCTGCTGGTGATGCTGCAGGAGCAGCAGCTGCCCGACGGCCGCAAGGTGCTGGCGCCGCAGCGTTACGTGCGCGCCAGCGACTTCGACGGTCAGCTCGACCAGGTCAACAACCCCGAGTGGAAGACCGTGGCCTTCGACACCAGCGGTCGTGTGGTGCTGCCCAACGGTTCGATCGGCTTCCGCTGGGGCGCCGAGGGCCGTGCCGACCAGGGCAAGTGGAACCTCGAGGCCAAGGAAGCCCAGGGCGACGCCGAGGTCAAGCTGAAGCTCTCGGTGCTGGAAGACGGCGCGCAGGTCCACGAGGTCGCTGAAGTGGCCTTCCCCTACTTCGCCGGCGCCGAGCACCCGCACTTTGCGAACAACAAGCAGAACGGCGACGTCAACCTGCAGCGCGTGCCCGCCACGCGCCTGCAACTGGGCGGCAAGGAGGTGCTGGTCGCCACCGTGTTCGACCTGCAGGTGGCGCAGTACGGCATCGACCGCGGTCTGGGTTCGGGCGCCAAGAGCTACGACGACGACGCGGCCTACACGCCGGCCTGGCAGGAAAAGATCACCGGTGTGCCGCGCGAGCAGCTCATCACCGTGGCGCGTCAGTTCGCCGACAACGCCGACAAGACGCATGGCAAGTCGATGATCATCATCGGCGCCGCCATGAACCACTGGTACCACTGCGACATGAACTATCGCGGTGTGATCAACCTCTTGATGATGTGCGGTTGCATCGGCCAGAGCGGTGGCGGCTGGGCGCACTACGTGGGCCAGGAAAAGCTGCGTCCGCAGACTGGCTGGACCGCGCTGGCCTTCGCGCTCGACTGGAGCCGACCGCCGCGCCAGCAGAACGGCACCAGCTTCTTCTACGCCCACTCCGACCAGTGGCGCTACGAGAAGCTCGGCGTCGACGAGGTGCTCTCGCCGCTGGCCACCGCGGCGCAGCGCCAGGAGTTCGGCGGCAGCATGATCGACCAGAACGTGCGCGCCGAGCGCATGGGCTGGCTGCCCAGCGCCCCGCAACTCGACATCAACCCGCTCGAACTGGTGCGGCAAGCCGACAAGGCCGGCATGGACCCGAAGGACTACGTGATCCGGGGCCTCAAGGACGGCTCGATCAAAATGAGCTGCGAGGACCCGGATGCGCCGCAGAACTGGCCGCGCAATATGTTCGTCTGGCGCTCCAACCTGCTCGGCTCCAGCGGCAAGGGCCATGAGTACTTCTGCAAGCACTTGCTGGGCACCAGCCATGGCGTGCAGGGCAAGGACCTGGGCCGCGACGAGGCTAAGCCGCAGGAAGTGCAGTGGCACGCCCAGGGCCCCGAGGGCAAGCTCGACCTGCTGGTGACCCTGGACTTCCGCATGAGCACCACGGCGCTCTACTCGGACATCGTGCTGCCGACCGCCAGCTGGTACGAGAAGAACGACCTCAACACCAGCGACATGCACCCCTTCATCCACCCGCTGTCGGCGGCCGTGGATCCGGTGTTCCAGTCGCGCTCCGACTGGGAGATCTACAAGGGACTAGCCAAGGCCTTCAGCGAGGTCTGCGTCGGCCATCTGGGCGTCGAGAAGGAGATCGTGCTCAACCCGCTGATGCACGACACCCCGGCCGAACTGGCCCAGCCCTTCGACGTCAAGGAGTGGAAGAAAGGCCAGATCGACCTGATCCCGGGCAAGACCGCGCCGACCATGACGGTGGTCGAGCGCAACTACCCCGAGACCTTCAAGCGCTTCACCTCGCTGGGCCCCTTGATGAAGAAGCTGGGCAACGGCGGCAAGGGCATCGGCTGGAACACCGACATCGAGGTCGATCAACTCGGCGAGCTCAACGGCGTGGACGCCGAGGGCCGTCCGCGCATCGTCAGCGACATCGACGCCTGCGAGGTCATCCTGCAGCTGGCGCCCGAGACCAACGGCCATGTGGCCGTGAAGGCTTGGGACGCGCTGTCCAAGTACACCGGCCGCGACCACGAGCACCTGGCGCTGCACCGCGAGGACGAGAAGATCCGCTACCGCGACGTGCAGGCGCAGCCGCGCAAGATCATCAGCTCGCCGACCTGGTCGGGTCTCGAGAGCGAAAAGGTCAGCTACAACGCCGGCTACACCAATGTGCACGAGCTGATCCCCTGGCGCACCCTGACGGGCCGCCAGCAGTTCTACCAGGACCACCCCTGGATGGTCGCGTTCGGCGAGGGCTTCAGCACCTACCGGCCGCCGGTGCATCTGAAGGCCACCGCCGAGATGCAAGGCGCCAAGCCCAACGGCAACAAGGAGATCGTGCTGAACTTCATCACCCCGCACCAGAAGTGGGGCATCCACAGCACGTACTCCGACAACCTGCTGATGCTGACCCTGAACCGCGGCGGCCCGGTGATCTGGCTGAGCGAGGACGACGCCAAGTCGGCCGGCATCGAGGACAACGACTGGGTCGAGCTGTTCAACGTCAACGGTGCCATCTCGGCCCGCGCGGTAGTCAGCCAGCGCGTCAACCCGGGCATGACGCTGATGTACCACGCGCAGGAAAAGATCATCAACGCGCCGGGCAGCGAGATCACCGGCATCCGCGGCGGCATCCACAACTCGGTCACCCGGGTGGTGCTCAAGCCCACGCACATGATCGGCGGCTACGCGCAGTACAGCTACGGCTTCAACTACTACGGAACGATCGGCACCAACCGCGACGAATTCGTCATCGTGCGCAAGATGAACAAGGTCGACTGGCTGGACACGCCCAAGGACGACCACCTCGCGCCTGCGTACCAAGCGCAAGGCGAGAACCCCTGATCACGACGCGAGGAGAAAAGACATGAAAGTTCGCGCCCAAATCGGCATGGTGCTGAACCTGGACAAGTGCATCGGCTGCCACACCTGTTCGGTCACCTGCAAGAACGTCTGGACCAGCCGCCCCGGCGTTGAGTACGCCTGGTTCAACAACGTTGAGACCAAGCCCGGCATCGGCTATCCCAAGGAGTGGGAGAACCAGGACAAGTGGAACGGCGGCTGGATCCGCAAGGCCGACGGCTCCATCCAGCCGCGCCAGGGGGGCAAGTGGAGTCTTCTGATGAAGATCTTCGCCAACCCCAACCTGCCCGAGATCGACGACTACTACGAGCCCTTCACCTTCGACTACGACCACCTGCACTCGGCCCCCGAGATGAAGCACGCGCCCACCGCGCGTCCGCGTTCGCTCATCACCGGCCAGCGCATGGAGAAGATCGAGTGGGGCCCGAACTGGGAGGAGATCCTCGGCGGCGAGTTCGCCAAGCGCAGCAAGGACAAGAACTTCGACCACATCCAGAAGCAGATGTACGGCGAGTTCGAGAACACCTTCATGATGTACCTGCCCAGGCTGTGCGAGCACTGCCTGAACCCGGCCTGCGTCGCGTCCTGCCCCTCGGGCTCGATCTACAAGCGCGAGGAAGACGGCATCGTGCTGATCGACCAGGACAAGTGCCGCGGCTGGCGCATGTGCGTGTCGGGCTGCCCGTACAAGAAGATCTACTACAACTGGAAGAGCGGCAAGGCCGAGAAGTGCATCTTCTGCTACCCGCGCATCGAGGCCGGCCAGCCCACCGTGTGCTCGGAGACCTGCGTCGGTCGCATCCGCTACCTGGGCGTGCTGCTGTATGACGCCGACCGCATCCAGGAAGCGGCCAGCGTGCCCAACGACAAGGACCTCTACAAGGCCCAGTGCGACATCTTCCTCGACCCCAACGACCCGAAGGTGATCGAGCAGGCGCGCAAGGACGGCATCCCCGACAACTGGCTCGATGCCGCCAAGCTCAGCCCGGTGTGGAAGATGGCGATGGACTGGAAGGTCGCGCTGCCCCTGCACCCCGAGTACCGCACGCTGCCGATGGTCTGGTACATCCCGCCGCTCTCGCCCATCCAGGCCGCGGCCAACGCCGGCCATCTGGGCAGCAACGGCGAGATCCCCGACGTCAACCAGCTGCGCATTCCCGTGCAGTACCTGGCCAACCTGCTGACGGCCGGCGACACCCAGCCCGTGACCCAGGCGCTCGAGCGCATGCTGGCGATGCGCGCCTACCAGCGCGGCGTGCACGTCGACGGCGAGCGCAAGCCCCAGGTGCTCAAGCAGGTCGGGCTCAGCGAGGCACAGGTGGCGGACATGTACAAGATCATGGCCATCGCCAACTACGAGGACCGCTTCGTCATCCCGACCACGCATCGCGAGTACGCGGAGAACGCCTTCAATGTGCGCGGTGGATGCGGCTTCAGCTTCGGCAACGGCTGCTCCGAGGGTGTCACCGAGACCAGCCTGTTCGGCTCGGAGAAGAAGCGCACCATCCCCATCAAGGCGACGATCTGAAGGAGGGCCGCATGCAAGATTCATCGCCCCAAAGGCCCATCGCCTACACGCTGCGCGTGCTGGCCGCGCTGCTGCGCTACCCGGACGCGACGTTCCGCGCCGCGATTCCCGAGCTGCAGGAAGCGCTCGACCGCGAGGCCGCGCTGCCGCTGCCCCGTGTGCTCGAGCTGCACGCGCTGCTGCAACGCCTGCAGCGCGAGGACGCCTTCATCACCGAGGCCGAGTTCGTCGAGCTGTTCGACCGTGGTCGCAGCACCGCGCTGCACCTGTTCGAGCATGTGCACGGCGACTCCCGCGACCGCGGCCCGGCCATGGTCGACCTGACGCAGACCTACGAGCGCGCCGGCCTGCTGCTCGACCCGGGTGAGCTCCCCGACCACCTGCCGGTGGTGCTGGAGTTCGCCAGCACCCAGCCGCCGCAGTCCGCGGCGGCCTTCCTGGCCGAGTTCGCGCACATCCTGCGCGCCATCTTCAGCGCCCTGCAGCGCCGCAACAGCGCCTACGCCAGCGTGCTGGCGGCGCTGCTGGAGCTGGCCGGCGAGCGCGCCGAGGCGGTCGAGATCCCGCCCGAACCCGCGCTCGACGACAGCTGGGCCGAGCCCGAAGTCTTCGCCGGTTGCGCCAGCCCGGGGCAGTCCCGCCCCGGTGAGGCCCAGCCCGTCCATATCGTTCGCAAGCAGCCCTCCAACGCATCGGGAGCCCTGGCATGAACGCCCTGCACAACTTCCTCTTCACCGTCTACCCCTACATCTGCCTGAGCGTGTTCTTCATGGGCAGCCTGGCGCGCTTCGACCGCGACCAGTACACCTGGAAGAGCGACAGCTCGCAGCTGCTGCGCAAGTCGGGCATGAACTGGGCCAGCAACCTGTTCCACGGCGGCATCCTGTTCCTGCTGATGGGCCACACCGTGGGCATGCTCACGCCGCATGCGGTCTATGAGCACTTCATCAGCGCCGCCAACAAGCAGATGGTGGCCATCGTCGCCGGCGGCATCGCCGGCAGCGTGTGCTTCATCGGCCTGACCATGCTGCTGTGGCGCCGCACCACCGACCCGCGCATCCGCCTGACCAGCCACCGCACCGACCTGGCGATCCTGTGGATCCTCTGGGTGCAGCTGAGCCTGGGCCTGATCACCCTGCCCTTCTCGCTGTCGCACAGCGACGGTTCGGTGATGCTGGCACTGTCGGAGTGGGCGCAGCGCATCGTCACCCTGAACCCCGATGCCAGCGGCATCGCGCACCTCGACTGGCCCTACAAGGTCCACATGGTGCTGGGCATGACGATCTTCCTGCTCGTCCCCTTCAGCCGCCTGGTGCACGTCTGGAGCGGACTGGCCTCGGTCTTCTACGCGCTGCGCCCCTACCAGGTGGTGCGCGGCCGCCGCATGAACGTGCCGAAGTAAGGCGCCCAACCGAGAACCGGCCGCGCCCTTTCCGCTGAGGCCACACCGCCAACCGGCGCCGCCGGTTGTGCGGCGGCGGGCTGGCGGGCGGCGCGGTCACCAGGAGCCGATTCCATGCTTGCATCCGTCAACGAGATCGTGATCGCCCAGGCCGACGAGGCGCTGAGCGAGGAGCAGCTGCGCCAGCGCGCCTACAGCGAGCTGCTGCGCCAGCGCGCCCAGCAGCTCGGCCTGCTGGCCGCCGACGACCCGGCGCCCGAGCAGGGGGTGATGAGCGAAGCGGCCAGCCGCGCCATCGAGGCGCTGATGGACCGCGAGCTCACCGGCCCGGAACCCGACGAGGCCTCCTGCCGGCGCCACTTCGACGCCCACGCCCGCCGCTACGCGCACGGTGAGCGCCTGCAACTGCGCCACATCCTGTTTGCCGTCACGCCGGGCGTCGATGTGACGCTGCTGCGCCAGCGCGCCGAGTCGCAGCTGATCGCGCTGCGCGCCAGCGACAGCGCCGCCTTCACCGAGGCAGCACGCACCCTGTCCAACTGCCCGAGCGGCGCCCAGGGCGGCCAGCTGGGTTGGACCACGGCGGCCGAGTGCGCGCCCGAGTTCGGACGCGACGTCTTCGCACGCACCGAGATCGGCGTGCTGCCGCAGCTGGTGCACAGCCGCTTCGGCCTGCACATCGTCGCCATCGACGCGCGCGAACCCGGCACGATGCCGGCCTTCGAGACCGTGCGCGAGGCCGTCGCCCAGCAGATGCGCCAGCAACTGCAACTGAGCAGCCTGCGCCAGTATCTGCAGACCCTGGTGGCCGAGGCGCATGTCGAGGGCATCGCGCTGCAGGCCGCCGAGTCGCCGCTGGTGCAGTGATGCCCGACGAGCTGCTGGAGCGCCTGCGACGGTTCCAGACCGACGCCTTTCCGCTGCAGCGCTCGCTGTTCCGGCACCTGGTGGATGAGGGTCAGCACCCGCTGACCCTGTTCATCGGCTGTTCTGACTCGCGCATCGTTCCCTACCTGCTGACCGGCGCCGGACCCGGCGAGCTGTTCCTGGTGCGCAACGTCGGCGCCTTCATTCCGCCCTACGACCAGAGCCAGGGCTTCCACGGCACCTCGGCGGCCATCGAGTACGCGGTGCTGAACCTCAACGTGCAGCGCGTCATCGTCTGCGGCCACAGCCACTGCGGCGCCATCCGTGCGCTCTACGAGGAGGTCCCGGCGGCCGCCATGAACCTGAGACGCTGGCTGGACCTGGGCCGCGAGGCCGTGCTGCCGATGGCAGAGTCGGGCGCCGAGGTGATGCGGCGCACTGAGCAACGCGCCATCGTGCTGCAGCTAGAGCGCCTGATGGACTACCCGATGGTGCGTGAGCGCGTCGAGGCCCGCCGCCTGACGCTGCACGGCTGGCACTACGTCATCGAGGACGGCGAGGTGCATGTCTTCGATGTCGCGCTGGGGCGTTTCTTGCCGGCCGCCGAGGCCGAGCACGCCGGAACCGGCCCCTACGCGTTCGGCGACCCCGACGCCTCCGAGCTGCTTGACGCCAGCGGCGTGCCGCTCGTCTGACCTCTTATTGATCCAGTTCATGGCTTCGTTTCGGGAAGATGACTAGGCTGCGACCATGAGCCCTATTGCACCCCCCATTGCCACGTTCGACCTGCGCCCGCTGGCCCCTGCGCAGCGGCACCAGCTGGCCTTCCAGTGTTTCGACTCGCTGGCCAGCGGCGATTGCTTCGAACTGATCAACGACCACGAGCCGCGCGGCCTGCTGATGCAGTTCATGCAGCAGCGTGCGAACGCCTTCGACTGGCAGGTGCTCGAGGCTGGCCCGGAGGCCTGGCGCATCCGCATCCAACGCACCGCCGACGCCTTCGCGCCCTCCGTGCGCAGCGAGCTCGACGACGGCTGCTGCAGCTGCAGCTGCCGCGGCCACTGAGGGTTTGAGCGGCCGCTGATCCCGCGGCCCACGAGCATGAACAAGCCCACTCCCCCCGCGCCGCACAAGCCGCAACTGATCTGCCCGGCCGGTTCGCTGCGCGCTCTGCAACTGGCGCTCAATGCCGGCGCCGACGCCGTCTACCTCGGTCTCAAGGACGCCACCAACGCGCGCAATTTCGCCGGCCTGAACTTCGACGCCGCGCAGGTGCGCGAGGGCGTGGCGCAGGCGCACGCGCAGGGCCGCAAGGTGCTGATGGCGCTCAACACCTTCGGCGACGCGCGCGACCGCAGCCCCTGGCAGCGCGCCGTCGACCACGCCGTCGAGCTCGGCGCCGACGCCCTCATCGTGGCCGACATCGCGGTGCTGGCCGACGCCCGGCGCCGCCACCCGCAGATGCGCCTGCACCTCTCCGTGCAGGCCTCGGCCACCAATTACGAGGCGATCAACTTCTACCGCGAGCGCTACGGCATCGAGCGTGCCGTGCTGCCGCGCGTGCTGACCCTGCAGCAGGTGCAGCACCTGATCCGCCACTGCGAGGTGCCGGTCGAGGTGTTCGGCTTCGGCAGCCTGTGCGTGATGGTCGAGGGGCGCTGCGCGCTCTCCAGCTACGCCACCGGCCAGTCGCCCAACACGGCCGGCGTGTGCTCGCCGCCCTCCGCCGTGCGCTGGGACGAGGCCGCCGACGGCGTGCGCGCCCGCCTCGGTGGCGTGCTGATCGACCACTACCGCCCCGGTGAGCCGCGCGGCTACCCGACGCTTTGCAAGGGCCGCTTCGAGGTCGGCAGCCTGGCCAGCGACTACGCGCTGGAAGAGCCCACCAGCCTCAACACCCTGTCGCTGCTGCCGCAGCTCATCGAGTCGGGCATCGATGCCATCAAGATCGAGGGCCGCCAGCGCAGCCCCAGCTACGTGGCCGAGGTCACCAAAGTGTGGCGCAGCGCCATCGACGCCGCCTGGAGCGCCCACTGCGGCCAGGGCCGATACAGCGTGCAGCCGGCCTGGGACGGCGCGCTCTCGCGCTGGGCGGAGGGCCAGCAGCACACCCTGGGCGCCTACGACCGCCCGTGGCGATGAGTGAAGACATGAACATGACCGGCATCGAACTCAACGTCGGACCGCTGCTCTACTGGTGGCCGCGCAACGCGCTGCTCGACTTCTACGCCCAGCTGGCCGACGCGCCGGTGCAGGGCATCGTGCTGGGCGAGCTGGTCTGCTCGCGCCGCAACGAGATCAAGTTCGAGGACTGGCTGGCCATCGCGCGCGAGCTGCGCGCCGCCGGCAAGGACGTGCGCCTGGCCACCATGGCGCTGGTGATGAGCGAGGCCGAGCTGCGCAGCCTGCGCCGCGTCTGTGAGCAGGACGAGTTCCCGGTCGAGGCCGGCGACGCCGGTGCGCTGGCGGTGCTGGCGCGCTGCGGGAACAAACCCTTCACGCTCGGCCCGCACCTCAACGTCTACAACGCCGACGCGCTGCAGGAGCACGCGCAGCTCGGCGCCAACCGCTGGGTGGCGCCGGTCGAGCTGTCGCTCGACGCGGTGGCGCGCATCAACCCGCAGCCCTCGGCCATCGCCACCGAGGTGTGGGGCTTCGGCCGCCTGCCGCTGGCCTTCTCGGCGCGCTGCTTCACGGCGCGCCACTACCGGCTGCAGAAGGACGACTGCCAGTTCCGCTGCCGCGACGACGCCGACGGCCTGCTGCTCACGACCGGCGAGGGCGAGCCCTTCCTGGCGCTCAACGGCATCCAGACCCAGAGCGCGGCGCTGCAATGCCTGATCGCGCAGGGCGACGCCGTGCGCGAGGCGGGGGTCGGAAGGCTGCGCCTGTCGCCCTGCGGCAATGCCTTCACCGAGGTCGTCTCACTGTTCGACGCCGTGTTCCGCCAGGGCAAGGACGGGCACGTGGCGCTTGCCGAGATGCGCCAGTTGCCGCTGCCCGGCCGCCTGGTCGATGGATTTGCCCGGCGCGAGCCCGGGCTCGTGGAGGCCGCGCAGTCGGCGGTGACGGGTTTTCTCGAAGACTACTACTGTACTTCCGACGCCTGGTCGGTCAGAAAATCCGGCGAGCATGTGCTGACGGCGACCAATTCCTGG
>JAFLDE010000077.1 GCA_017302655.1 Burkholderiales bacterium | reverse complement strand
GCCCGGTGAGGCCTCGGATCTTCGACGTGGGCAGCGTGAGTCGCGCCTCGATGCGCCCGGCGCGCCAGTCTGGGACCTCCGTGATCAGGCGGATCGGCGAACCCTGGAACGTCTGGATCAGCATCAGCTGTAGCGCTCGAAGACCGAGCCGACGTAGCGGTCCATCTGGTCGCGGACGGCCGAGCGGAACGACTCATCGTCGATGTGATTGTGGATGAGGATGGTCCCGCCACGGGCGCTCGCGCCGGCGCCAAGGGCGGCGGGCCGGCCGATATCCCCTCCACCGGTCATCGCCTCGAGGTTGCGCACTCCGAACTGCCGGACTCGCTCGGCGGGGACGATGTACTCGCCTCGGTGGACGACGCCGGCGACCTCATCCGGACTGCCGTCCCCCGTGTACCCGCCCGAGCGAAATCCTCCGCTCAAGGCCATGGCCGCAAGGAAGGCTGCGGCGCCGACCGCGGCCGCGATGCCCCACGATCCGATGGATTCCATAAGGGCCCCGGGCGCCTTGGCCGCTGCCTCCTGGGTGGCGTTCGCGGTTTCCGCGGTGGTCTTCAATCGGGACTGGAAGATCCACGCCGCAAACATCCGCACGATGCCGTCGATCACGGAATTGATGATCGAGCCTCCGATCTGGCGGAGCGCCTGTCCCCAGGTGGTCGTCCCTTGGATCAGCCCGGAGATCCCTGCCGAGACGCTGTCGATCGCGCCCCCGATGGATCGCTGGATCATCAGCCCGGCGTTCTCGGCCACCGTGCCGAGGTCCATGATCGCGTTCTGCCAGCCGGCGACCATCCCACCGCCGACGCCGGCCTGCCCGTCGACCGCGGCGGAGTCGTTGTATCGCTCCCACCGTTCCGCGGTCCCTCCGGTGTAGGATCCCGAGTAGGCTGCGCGCGCCCGTTGCTCCTCCCGGATCCTCGCCTCTTCGGCCGCGAGTTCGACGGCGTGCTCCTTTTCCCGATTCTGCTCCTCGATGAGACGGTTCTGCTGGCGGTAGCTCTCCACCGCCCGGTCGAGGTAGTACTGGTCCTCGTCGGCAATCTGCATCCTGGCCTGGGCGGCATCCGCCTGCATTTCCTGCATCGCCCAGAACAGATCCTCCGGCGCCGGCTCCACGTACGCGTTCTGCCTGGCCTCCTCAGCCGCCACAGTGCCGGCGGCGGCTCGCCCTTTCGCCTGCACCGACTCGAGCCTGCGGATGGCAACGTCGGCCGCATTGATCTGCCGGGCGAGAGCTTCCTCCTGGGCGCGCAGGGTGGATTCCTCCGCGTTCAGCTTGCGCTGTTCGAGGAGCGAGCCAATGAAGGATCCCGGGTTCGCCGTCCGGCGCGCCTCTGCGATTGCGGCCAGGCTCCGTTGGGCATCAGCCAGGGCGGCGGCGGCATCCTGGCGCTCCTTCCTCAGCTCATCGAGATTCTGGAGCCGGGCCGCCTCCGTGCCGGACTTACCGACTCGGTCCACGATCGCGCGCTGTGCTCCCACCGACGCCGTTGCGAATGCGTCCGCGGCTGATGGCATGGCCCCGAGAGATTCGAGGATCGCGCGCATCACGTCCTGCAGCTTCTCCCACGCGGGCAGCACGGCGTCCGCCGTCAGGGCTCGGAGAGTGTCGCTCAGGGTGCTGCGCAGGCCGGCCGCGGTCTTCGCCTGTTCCGCCATCGCTCCCGTGGTCTTCCGGAAGATCCCCTCGACGATCTCCATTCCCTTGCCCACCGCCCCACCGCTTTCCGCCAGGCCATCGAGTTCCCGCTTCGCGTCTCCACTGATCAGGCCCATCTCCAGGAGGCGCATCGTTGCCTCCCCAACGGGCGTGCCCGATTGGAGCCCGGCGTAGAGGCGTCCAATCCACATCGCAGTCTCTTCGAAGGATCGGCCGGAGGCGGCCGCGGCGTCGCCCACGATCCGCAGCTGATCTCCGGCGGCCATGGCTCCGTCGGTGAGGGTCTGCAGCAGGACGCTCGCCCGTACCACTTGAGGCAGCTCAAACGGGGTCGTGGCGGCGAAGTCCGACAGGTCATCCATCCGGCGCTGAGCCGCGTCCATCGATCCGAGCAGCGTCTTGAACGCCATCGTGTTGGACTGCAGCGTCGCGTTGTACTCCGCTCCGGCCCGGACGGCGCTCGCCACTCCTGCCGTCAGGGTCTGGATGGCCCCGGCACCGAGTCCAAGCCCGAATCCGGACAGGATCTGCCCCCCGATCCCCTGCAATGACTTCAACTGGCCTTCGACGGATCGGATGGCCTTTTCCGCTTCGTTCCGCCCGCGGATGACAATGTCCACGTTGGAAGGCATTCAGGCGTCCCTTCTGAGTTTGGACATTGCGTCCTCGTACCAGCGCTTCCAGGCGCTCCCTCCAGCCACTGCACACCCCACCCCAGCGGCCAGATTGACCGCGCTGGCAAGTCGCACTCGCCTCCGCGCGCGTGCCAGGGCCTCGAGGTCCTCCATCGAGTGTTCTCCAGCCTCGTGCATGTTCAGATCGTCATCGGCCGCGAGCTGGGCCTGGAAGGCCTGCGCGCCTACCAGGAGCTGCGCCACGCGGTGTTTGGCGACTGACCCCTTCTTCTTCATTCAACCAAGGACTTCCGACCATGAGCAAAACGATTGCCGACATCCAGCGCCTAGGCGCCGGCGTGGGCGCACACAGCGTGCTGGACTACGGCATGGACGAAGAAGACTGGTGCGCTGCGCGTGGCCAGGCCAGCGCTTACACCGTGGGCTGGTGGGAGGGGCGGGTCGGTGCGGTGGAGTTCCCCGCTACCACGGCCGACGAGATCGTCTGGCTCGCCCAGGGTCATGTCGCGCTGACCGATCTGCAGGGCGGCCGCATCGAGTTCCGTGCGGGCGAAGCTTACCGCCTACCGGCCGGCTTTGCAGGTCGCTGGGAAACCCTGCAAGACGCCAAGAAGCTCTACGTGCTGCTCGAACCCTGATTCCCTGAACCTTCCGCTGCCCGCCTCATGACCCGCACCCTGCAGGCCACCCCCTTGCCCCTGGCCGCGCCGCCGCTCGGCCGGCAGGACCTGGCCGACGCCTTTCGCGCGACCCGGCTGATGCCCTTCTGGCTCGACAGCCCCGAGGCGCCTGCGCCCACGCCCCCGCTGGTGCAGGACACGCGGGCCGATCTGCTGGTCGTCGGCGGCGGGTTCACCGGCCTGTGGGCGGCTATCCAGGCCAAAGAGCAGGATCCGGACCTGGACGTGTTGCTCATCGAGGCCGGCCGCGTGGCCCATGGCGCCTCGGGCCGCGCGGGCGGCATCATCTCCACGTCCATCATGCACGGCCTGCCCAATGCGGTGCGCGTGTTCCCGCAGGACATCGCGCAACTCGAGGCTTTCGGTCGCGACAACCTGGACGGCTTCGAAGCCACGCTGGCGCGCTACGGCATCGACGCCGACATCGAGTGGAACGGCGAGATGACCGTGGCCGTGAGCGACGAGCACTTGGCCGCGCTGCGCGCCGACTACGAGCTGCACCGCCGCTACGGCCACCAGGTGGAGTGGCTGGATCGCGACCAGCTGGCCGAGCAGATCCGCTCGCCCCTGTTCGCAGGCGCCATGTGGTCGCGCGAGCGCAGCGGCACCGTGCACCCGGCCAAGCTGGCCTGGGGCCTGCGCCGCGCTGCGCTGCAACTCGGCGTGCGCCTGCACGAGCTGACGCCGCTGGTGTCGCTGCGCGACCTCGGTCGCGAGCTGGAAGTGCAGGTGCCGGCCGGCTGCATCCGTGCGCCGCGCATGCTGCTGGGCAGCGGCACGGCCAAGGTCGGCGTGGGGGACATCCAGAGGCGCGTGGCGGCCGTGCGTGACCATGTGCTGGCCACCGAACCGCTGAGCGCCGAGCAGCGATCACGCATCGGCTGGGCACAGCGCCAGGGCATCTACGACACGCGCACGCAGCTCAACTACTTCCGCCTCACGCGCGACCACCGCATCGTCTTCGGGGGCCTGCTCAGCTACCACTACGACGGCCAGGCCAACCCGCCGCAGGACGCCCGCGTGGAGACCTATCACCGACTCGGTGCGGCCTTTCATCGCACCTTTCCGCAGCTGGCCGACGTGCGCTTCTCGCACGCCTGGGGCGGGCCCATCGACTACTGCTCGCGCGGCTCGGTGTTCGCCAAGCCCTACCTCGGCGGCAAGGCGGTCTTCGTGGCCGGCTACACGGGATTCGGCATCGGCGCCAGCCGCTTCGGCGCGCGCATGGGCCTGAACATGCTGCTGGACCGGCCCGGCCCGGAACGCCAGCTCGACATCGCCCGCCTGAGCCCCCTCTGGATCCCGCCCGAGCCGTTGCGCTGGCTGGGCGCGCGCATCACCTTCCATGCCATCGATGGCGCCGACACCGAGGGCGGCTGGAAGCGCCGCTGGATGCAGGCTATCAAGGCCCTCGGTTTTCCCATGTGACCCGCACCATGAACGCTGTTCTGAACCCCCCCGCCGCCACCACCACCAACGCGCAATGGCTGGCCCGCCGCCAGGCCGCCACGCCACGCGGCGTTGCCGTGCTCGAGCCCTTCTTCGCCGCGCGTGCGCTGAACGCCGAGCTCTGGGACGTCGAGGGCCGCCGCTTCATCGACTTCGCCAGCGGCATCGCCGTGCTCAACACCGGCCACCGCCACCCGCGCGTGCAGGCGGCCCTGCAGGCGCAGCTGGAGCAGTTCCACCACACCGCCTACCAAGTGGTGCCCTATGCCGGCTACGTGAGCCTCGCCGAGCGCATCAACGCCCTGAGCCCGGGCGAGGGGGCCAGGAAGACCGCCTTCTTCACCACCGGGGCCGAGGCCGTGGAGAACGCGGTGAAGATCGCCCGCGCCGCCACCGGCCGCAGCGGCGTCATCGCCTTCGACGGCGGCTTCCACGGCCGCACGCTGATGGGCATGGCGCTCACCGGCAAGGTGCTGCCCTACAAGCGCGGCTTCGGCCCCTTCCCGGCCGAGGTGCACCATGCCCCGTTCCCGAGCGACCTGGACGGCGTCAGCATCGAGCAGGCCCTGCACGGACTGCAGCAGCTCTTCAGGACCAGCATCGAGCCAGCGCGCGTGGCCGCCTTCATCGTCGAGCCGGTGCAGGGCGAAGGGGGCTTCCGGCCTGCGCCCAGCGCCTTCCTGCAGGGCCTGCGGGCCATCGCCGACGCGCATGGCATCCTGCTCATCGCCGACGAGATCCAGACCGGCTTTGCGCGCACCGGCCGCTGGTTCGCCATGCAGCACCACGGGGTACCGGTCGACCTGATGTGCTTTGCCAAGAGCCTGGCGGGTGGCCTGCCGCTGTCCGGTGTATGCGGGCGTGCCGACGTGATGGACGCCGCCGAGCCCGGTGGCCTGGGGGGCACCTATGCCGGCAACCCGCTCGCGGTGGCGGCGGCCCATGCGGTGCTCGACGTCATCGCCGACGAAGGCCTGTGCGAGCGCGCCGAGCGCCTGGGCCAGCGCCTGCGCGCGCAACTGGCCGCGCTGCAATCCAGCGTGCCCCAACTGGCCGAGGTGCGTGGCCTGGGCAGCATGCTGGCGGCCGAATTCCGCGCCCCGGGCACGGGCGCGCCCGACCCCGACTTCACCCGCCGCGTGCAAGCTGAGGCCCTGCAGCGCGGGCTCATCCTCTTGAGCTGCGGCAGTTACGGCAACGTGATCCGCTTCCTGCACCCGCTCACCACGCCGGACGCGGTCTTCGACGAGGCGATGGGCATCCTGTCCGAGGCGCTGCGCGCCGCATGAACACCGCCGTGACCACCGCCACGACCACCGCCACGACCACCACCCTGGCCCTGCGCCGCGAGGCTGCCTTGCTCGACGGTCGTTGGGTGCAGGCCGACGACGGTCGCAGCTTCGAGGTACACGACCCCGCCACCGGCGAGACCCTGGGCCGCGTGCCGCTGATGGGTGCTGCCGAGACGCGGCATGCCATCGAAGCCGCCGCACGTGCCTGGCCGGCCTGGCGCAAGCGCACCGCGCGCGACCGCGGCGCCTTGCTGCGCCGCATCGGCGAGCGCCTGCTGGCGCGCTGCGAAGACCTGGCCCTGCTCATCACCCGCGAGCAGGGCAAGCCCCTGGCCGAGGCTCGCGGCGAGGTGGCCTACGCGGCCGCCTACTTCGACTGGTACGCCGAGGAAGGCAAGCGCGTGTACGGCGAGACCATCCCCGCGCCCAGCACCGATCGACGCCTGCTCGTGTTCCGCGAGCCCGTGGGCGTGTGTGCGGCCATCACACCGTGGAACTTCCCGCTGGCCATGATGGCGCGCAAGGTGGCGCCGGCGCTGGCGGCCGGCAACCCCATCGTCGTGAAGCCGGCCGAGAGCACGCCCTTCACCGCCCTGGCCCTGGGCGCGCTGGCCGAAGAGGAAGGCCTGCCGCCCGGCCTGCTGCAGGTGCTGACCGGCGAGCCGCAGGCCATCGGCGCCGAGCTCTGCGCCCACCCGACGGTGCGCAAGCTCAGCTTCACCGGCTCCACAGCGGTGGGGCGCCTGCTGTTCGCACAGTCGGCCGCCACCATCAAGAAGCTGTCGCTGGAGCTGGGCGGCCTGGCGCCTTTCATCGTGTTCGACGACGCCGATCTGGACGCCGCCGTCGAAGGGGCGATGGCCAGCAAGTACCGCAACGCCGGGCAGACCTGCGTGTGCAGCAACCGCTTCTACGTGCAGGAGGGCGTGTACGACGCCTTTGCCGAGCGACTGAGCCGGGCCAGCGAAAGCCTGGTGGTCGGCAACGGCTTGCACAGCTGCGTGCAGCAAGGCCCGCTCATCAACGCCGCCGCGCTGGCCAAGGTGCAGCGGCAGGTGGACGAGGCCCTGCAGCAAGGCGCCCGCCTGCTCACCGGCGGGCAGCGCCACACGCTGGGCGGCAACTTCTACGCCCCCACCGTGCTCACCGAGGTGCAGCCCACGATGGCGGTGGCGCGCGAGGAGACCTTCGGCCCCGTGGCACCCCTGCTGCGCTTTCGCAGCGAGGAGGAGGTCATCGCGCTGGCCAACGACGCCGAGGTCGGGCTCGCCGGCTACCTGTACAGCCGCGACGTCGGCCGCATCTTCCGCGTGGGCGAGGCGCTCGAACTGGGCATGGTCGGCGTCAACACCGGCCTCATCAGCACAGAGGTTGCGCCCTTCGGGGGGGTCAAGCAATCGGGAATGGGCCGCGAAGGTGGCCACCAGGGCATCGACGACTACCTGGTGACCAAGTACATGGCGCTGGCCGGCCTGTGAGCGACGTCGACCCGCGACGGTGCCAGATCACGGGTCGCTGGGCAGGCGCAGCTGGATCCAGCGCGTGAAGGTGTCCCCCGCCGCCAGGCGTTGAAGCTGCGGTTTGTCGAGCAACGCCTCCGGGGCCTCGGCGTTGTCGTCATGACCCCACCAGGGTTCGATGCACACATAGGCAGCCAGCGGCCGGGCCCACAGGCCCAGGTGTTGCATCTGCGGGGCGTATAGGCGCAGGCGTTCGCCCCGCTCGCGGTGCACCAAGGCCACCCAGCTGGAGCGCGGCTGCTTGAGGATCAGCGCGTCGCGCGCGAAGGGGTTCGCGCCGAGGTCCAGGCGGGCGGGCGCACGCCATGCAAAGGCTTCAGCCTGCGTGGCGAGCAGCGTGCCTGCATCGTTCAGTCGCCAAACCTGCGGGTCCTCCGGCTGCTCGAAGTGCAGGCACCAGTCCTGCGGCCCGCCGGGCAGGGCGAAGCCGGGGTGCGCGCCGAAGCCGAAGGGCAGGGTCTCGGCGCCCAGGTTGTCCAGGTGGACGCCGATCGCCAGCTCGCGCTCGCCGTGCAGCGCAAAGCCGATGCGCAGCCGAAAGGCGAAGGGGTAGCCGACGCGCGTGGCGTCGGTGTCGCGCGCTTCCAGCCAGACGGCGTCGGCCAGTTGCTGGGTCACGGCGAAGTGCAGGCTGCTGGCGAAGCCATGCAGGGGCATCGCGAAACGGCGCCCCCCGTGCGTGTAGTGCCCACCGCGCAAGCGCCCGACGAAGGGGAAGAGCCAGGGCGCGCTTTGGTTCCACACGCCGGGCTGGGCTTGCCAAAGGTACTCCTCGCCCGCCCGCTGCAGGCTGCGCAGCTCGGCGCCGAGCGGGTCGATGCGTGCGCTCAGCGCCCCGCTGCGCAGCTCGATCACAGGCGCCGGCCGCTTTCGGCGTCGAACAGCAGCGGCGCCTGCGTCGGCTTCAGGCCCACGGCCTCGCCCACCTGCACGGCCAAATCGGCCGGCCCTTGTACGCAGAGCCGGCCCCAGCGGCTGTCCAGGTAGGCGTAGCTGCTGGCGCCCAGGCGCTCCACCAGGCTCACCGTGGCCGGCAGCGCGTCGGGCGCGTCGGCGCTCAGCCATTGCCAATGCTCGGGCCGCACGCCCAGGCGAAGGGCCTGGCCTTCCGTTGCGGGGTGCTGAATCGGCCAGGCCGGGCCGCCGGGCAACTGGGCCAGCCGGGGTTCGCCGCCGCGGCAACGGACGTCAAGGAAGTTGATGGCCGGCGAGCCGATGAAGCCGGCCACGAAGGCGTTGGCCGGCTGGTGGTAGAGCTCGAGCGGCGCCCCGACCTGCTCGATGCGTCCGCCGCGCAGCACCACGATGCGGTCGGCCAGGGTCATGGCCTCCACCTGGTCGTGCGTCACGTAGACCATGCCGCGCCCGAGCTCGCGGTGCAGCGCGGCCAGCTCCACGCGCAGGTGCACGCGAAGTTCGGCGTCCAGATTGGACAGGGGCTCGTCGAACAGGAAGAGCTTGGGCTCCTGCACCAGCGCCCGGCCGATGGCCACCCGCTGGCACTGGCCACCGCTGAGCTCGCCGGGCTTGCGCGCCAGATAGGGCTCCAGCTTCAGGGTCTGGATGGCGCGCGCCAGCTTGGCCTCGCGCGTGGCTTTGTCGACGCCGCGCATGCGCATGCCGAAGCTCAGGTTCTGCGCCACCGTCATGTGCGGGTAGAGCGCGTAGCTCTGGAACACCATCGCCAACCCGCGCTGGCTGGGGTGGGCGTGGGTGCAGTCCTGGCCGGCGATGAGCAGTTGCCCTTCGCTGATCGTCTCCAGCCCGGCGATGCAACGCAGCAGCGTGCTCTTGCCGCAGCCCGAGGGGCCGACGAAGACGACGAATTCGCCGTCCTGCACCTGCAGGTCGATGCCGTGCAGCACCGGGGTGCTGCCGAAGGATTTGCGCAGGCCGCGCAGCTCGATCAAGGGAGGGGAGCTCATGCAAGGGTCTCGATCAGGGCGGCATCCCAGCTCGTGGGAATGCCCAGCTCGTGCAGGCGTTGCTGGAAGCGGCGCACCGCCTGGGGGTCGTCGTGCAGGGCGCGGGGCAGGCGCGCCATGCGCAGGGATTCGCTGGCGATCAGGGCGGCGATCTCGCCGATCAGCCATTCCGTCGGGTGCACCCGGGTGCTGGCGGCAGCCAGCTGCGTGGCGGAGATGTTCTTGCAGGCCGGCAGCAGGTTGTCGAGCTCGGGGCTGATGAAGCAGCCCATCGGCACCACATAGGGCCGGCACTTGGCGTTCAGGCCATGGCCGCTGACCACCGTGGGGTGGATGTCGAGGTTGTACCAAGCCACACCGACCGAGCGCGGGTGCGTCATCGGGCTCAGGTCGCCGGTGGACAGCAGGCTTTGCGTGAGGGTGGACAAGCCGACGAGCCGGCGCGACTCCCGCACATAGATCGCCTGGGCCAGGCCGTCCGGCGTGCCGGTCACATCGGGGGCCGGTTGCAGCTCGGGGTAGCCATGGCCGTCGGCCTCGGTCTGCAGGTAGTGCAGGAGGCACAGGCTCAGCTCGCGCGCGGCCGCACCGACCTCTTGCTGGCTCAGCGGGCCGTCGAGCAGCGGGGCGCCGGCGTAGTCGTTCTGGGCCCAGTTGACGAGCGAGACCTCGTCGCGCGGCGTCGACCACTGGTGCGCGGCGACCACGCGCCGGTAACGCCACCAGTCCAGGGTCGCGCCATCGGCGAAGAAGGGCAGGTGCACCACCTCGCCGCGGCCGCTGCCGGGCATGGCGTCGCTGAACAAGGCGTGGCCGTAGTGCGGCACGCGATGGGCGCGCCAGGCCTCGTAGGCGGGGGGCCGGGGGATCACCGGCCCGGGCTTGGCATGGCGGCGCAGCGCCAGCACCCAGGTCACGGGTTGCTGGTCCAGGGGGTCGGCGGCGGCGGGGGCCAGGGCTTCGCCCCAGTCGTTCTGCGACTCCTTGCCCAGGCGGTAGGGCAGGCCCGCCAGGCGCAGCAGCTCGCCCGTCTCGGTGGCGTCCAGCACCATGTCGGCTTCCAGCCGCTCGCCCCCGACGGCCAGCGAGCGGATGCGCGAACCCTCGCGTTGCAGGGCGTCGACCTCGCCCTGGCGCAGGTGCAGGCGCCCCGATTCGAGGTGCGGCTGCAGGAGCGCGCGCAGGTAATCGTGCGCGACTGCAGGCTCGATGCACAGGCGCGACACCCAGCCGTCGCCGGGGTTGCAGCCCTCGGTCAGCGTGCCGGCGTCCTGGAAGCCCGGCTGGCGCCGGTAGTGCGCGTGCATGGCGTGGCGAAACGCGCGATAGCTGGCCGAGCAGCCGCCACGCTCGATGAGGCGGTGTTCGTCCGGCGGCACGGCCTGGCTGGTCAGCTGGCCACCGATCCACGGGTGCTGGGTGAGCAGCACCGCCCGGTGCCCTTGCTCGCAGGCGGTGTGCGCGGCCAGCACGCCGCCCAGGCTGTCGCCCACCACCAGGATCTCGGTCTTCATGCGCCCACCTCCAGGCCGATCTCGAAGCTGCGTCGCCAAGGCAGCCAGGCCTTGCGCACCTGCTGCACGAAGCCGTGCCGCGCCAGCCAGGGGTTGGCCTGGCTGAGCATCAGCTGCTCGGCGGCGGCCTCCAGGTCGGCCGCGCTCAGGCGCGGCTCGTCGACGCTGCTCCGCAACTGCTGGCGCAGGGCGGACTGCCACAGCAGGTCCTCGGCCAGACGCAGGGCGAGCACGTCGCGGTTGGCGCTGCTCGCCCAGCGTCCGCGTGCCAGCACCAACTGCGCCAGCAGGCTGCCGATGCGGTTGCTGGAGGTGTTCCAGCCGGCATAACCCGCCAACTGGGGCAGGGGCCGGCGCGCCGCCAGCTCGCTGACGAAGGCCAGGTCGCCGCCGTTGGCATGCGCGTCGTCCACCACGGCCAGCGCGGGTGCGGCCGCCACGGCGGGCCACACGGCGGCGTCCACGCCCACGCGCTCGGGCAGGGGTTTGCGCATGGCCCAGTCGCCTTGTGCGCTGCCCTGGCTGTGCACCAGCAGCAGCGCGTCTTCATCCGTTTCCACGGCCACGGCGCCCACCGCCTGCAACTGGGCGGCCAGCGCGTCGGGCAGGGGCCGGTCCTCGTAGAGCGGAATCAGCTGGCGCCAGTGCTTTGCGTCGGTGGGCAGCAGGCGCAGGCGCAGCGGCGCGTCGCCGCGCAGCCGGCCCACCACCCAGGCGCACAGCGTGTGCAGCACTTCGTCGGCCCCGGGGTAGATCAGCACCTGCTGCTGCAGGCCGCGCGCCTGCACCTCGGCCTGCAACTGGCGCCGTTCGGCGATGTTGAAGCCGTATTCGGCGGTGTCGTCCTGCGGCAGCACGAGGCGGTCGATGACGCCTTCGGCCACGAGATCGAGCAGCGCGCGGTTCACGCCCAGATTGCGCGAGCGCGTGGCCCGGTAGTCGGCGCGGATGGCCTCGGGGATGCGCGAGGCCGCAGCGTCCGCCAGGCGCGCATCCTCGGCCCGGCCGAGCTGGGCATGCCGATCGCTGTGGAAGCTCCAGGCCCAGAGGTCGGGGCCGTGCGGGTTCCAGTAGGGCTTTTCTTCCTCGTTGTAGGCGTTGTTGCTCAGGCGCATGGTGGCGGCGAAGGCCACCAGTGGCACGCCCGGGCGCTTGAGCTCGCGCAGCAGGGCCAGGCGCGCAAGCAGCGAGGCTTCGTCGTCCTCGATGAAGCGGCTGGGAATGAGCCCGCCGTAGACCAGCATGTCCACGCTCAGCACCCAGGCCGCGGCCTCGGGGGCTTGCGCGCGCAACCACTGCGCGAGCGCGTCGCGGTCGGCCGGGATGCGGAAGTGGCCGAGCGCCTCGATGGCCGGGCAGCGCAGCTCGAAGCCCGGGGCCAGGGCCACCAACTGCTGCACCTGGCCGCGCACCACGGGGCGGCCATCGACGGGCAGTCCGATCAAGGTGCTCATGCCGGCCTCGTGAAGGTGGCGATGCGGTGCGGGGCGAGGGTGTCACCGCCGTCATCGCTTCGCGTCCAACCGGGCAGCGCGCAGGGCAGCGATTCGTCCAGCGCGTTCCACAGGCGCAGCTCCAGCCGGTCGCCCACGCGGCGCAGGCTGCTGGGAATCAGCTTCGGATGCGGCAAGGTCAGGGCCTCGCGCCAGGCCTCGGGTTTCTGGCCCGGCAGCAGCATCAGCGGGCGGCGGCGCATTAGGCTGGTCTGCAGCAGGGCGGCAGCGTCGAGCTCGGCGTCGAGCGCGAACGCGAAGGCGGTCACGCCGTCGAACCCGCGCTGCGCATCCGGCGTGGCCAGGTCGGGGCCGGCGCCAGCGCCGCGGGCGATCAAGTCGCGGCGCGACAGCCACCCGACCGCACGTTGCAGCGTGAGCGCCAGCGCGTGCGCGCCGCCCGGCCCCGTCACGATCTCGAACTCCTGCAGCCCGCGGTGCGCCACCGCGATGCCGCCGGCGCGCACGGCACTCAAGCTGGGGTTCACGAGCACCGGTGTCTCCACCTGCTTGGTCGGTGCTGCGGGCCAATCAGCCACACGCACCGGGCGCTGGGTCCAGTGGAAGGCGGTGTCACCGGCCGCATCGCTCAGGGTCTCACCGGCAGCGAGCACGAGGCGGGTGCGCTGGTCTTGGGCATGGCCGCCATGCAGGATCTCGGCTTCCAGCCAGGGCTGGCCTTCGCAGAGCATCAGGCTCAACAAGCCGCGCACTTTGGTGCGCCGGTCACCCGGGTCCCTGCGCTCGTCGTCCAGACCGCCCGCTTGTTCGTAGCGAAAGTCCAAATGGACGTGTGTGAAGGGGCCGCTGCGCTGAACGAAACGGGGTTGGAACTGCGGGTGCCATTGGCGATCTGGGTTCCCGGGTGCGGGCGAGAAGTTGTAGCTGTCGCCTGCGTCCAGCTCGGTGTGCAGCAGCAGTTGCAGCTTGCCGGCCGGCGTCTGCCAGAACAGGCGGCCATCGGCCTCGCCCAGCAACTGGCCGTTGCCCACGTCGAACGCGAAAGGCAAGGTCAGCTCCTGTCCACCGCAGGGGCTCACGGCTCCAGCGGCCGACGGATCGCACGCCTCGATGCGCAGCGCTTGGGCCTGCATGCCCGCCAGCGGTAAAGCGACGCGCAGCTCCATGCGGTGGCCGATGACGGGCTCAGGGAAATCGTCCAGCGGTGAGCGCAGCGAACGGGCAGGCTGCACGCCGAGCCAATGCACAGGCAGCGGCGATCCCTCGGCGTCGAGCACGCGCAGCGCAGGCGGTACAGGGCCTTGCAGCATCGGGTCCAAACGCTGCCAACCACTGCGCGCCAGGGGCAGCGGGTTGAAGACCGTGACCCAGGAGTCGTCAGCGAACACCGAGGCCCCTTCGCCCTCATGCTGCAGCGGCGTCTGCAGGCCGGCCGCATGTAGGGCACGGCCGCGCAACGCGCTCAGCCGTTGGTCGAGCTGCGCGAAGCGGCTCTCCATCTCGGCGTGCACCTCGTCCACGCTGCAGCCGCAGATGGAGTCGTGTGCCTGTTGCTGCAGCAGCAGCTTCCAGCTCTCCAACAAAGCCTTCTGCGGCGGCGTGGCGCCCTGCAGCCAGGCCCACAGCGGCTCGGTCTCGCCGAGCAGGCGGTCTTCGAGGCGCTGGTGGGCTTCCTTCAGATAGCGGCGCGTGGACAGCACATCGGGCAGCACGAAGCTCTGCGTGTTGTCGCGCAGCTCGCCGTGCAGGGCCGGGCGTTCCACAGGGCCGATGGCGTCCAGATGCGCCTGCAGGCTTTCCTGCACCAGTTCGTAGCGCTCCTGGCTGGCGTTGAAGGCGGCGATGCGCTGCGCCAGTTCGCGGTGCGGCCCCAGGTGGTCGCCACCCTGCGTGAGCAGCAGCTGGCCGCTCAGGGCGCGCGGGGCGATGGACTCCAGGTACTGGGTCAGCGCGGCCTGCCAGTTCGGCAGGTTCAGCGGGTGCTGGTAATAGCCTTGGGTCAGGTAGAGCGCATCGACCTCGGAGCCGTCGGGGGCGACCCAGCGGAACTCGGTATGGCGCAGGTCGATGCCGCGCCAGGTC
Organism: Burkholderiales bacterium; assembly: GCA_017302655.1. GTDB lineage: Bacteria > Pseudomonadota > Gammaproteobacteria > Burkholderiales > Burkholderiaceae_C > Inhella. Next base: position 3,070 of record JAFLDE010000077.1, on the reverse strand, counting down.
ACGGCCGAGCCGATGCCGTGATGGCGCAGCAGCTGCGGCATCTGCGCGATGTGGCCGAAGCTGTCGGGCAGGTAGCCGATGCGCTGGCAGTTGCCATGCGCGCGGGCGATCTGCATGCCGATCTCCAGGTTGCGCCACAGCGATTCGCCGCTGACCAGGAACTCGTCGGCCATCACGTACCAGGGGCCGAGCGCGATCCGGCCGGCGCGCGTGTGGGTCAAGACGCGCTCGCCGAGCGTGGGCTCCGCCTCGTGCAGCAGGTCTTCCAGCGCGGCGGTCTGGCCGTCGAACAGGAAGTGGCTGAGCGTGCCGGCATCGAGCTGGTCGCACACGCGCTCCATCACCGCCAGGAGGCGCTCGGCGAAGGTCTGCTGCGGCTGGTACCACTCGCGGTCCCAATGCGTCTGCACGACGACGGAGACGCGGTAGGGCTTGGGCAATTCGACGCTCATTGCTTCACGGCGCCCTTCATGGCGCCCTCGATGAAGAAGCGCTGACTGAACGAGAACATCAGCAGCACGGGAATCAGGCTGAACACGGCGCCGGCGGCCACCAGCCGCCAGTCCAGCGAGAACAGGCCGGCGAGCCGGTTCACCCCCAGAGGCAGGGTGAAGCGCGCGGGGTCATCGGTGAGGATCAGCGGCCACAGGAAATCGCCCCAGGCGGCGATGAAGGTGAACACCGCCAGCGTGGCCAGCTGCGGCCGCACCAGGGGCAGGCAGACGAAGGCCCAGATGCGCCAGCGGCCCACGCCCTCCATCACCGCGGCTTCCTCCAGCGCGGCGGGGATGGCCTCGAAGGCGGCGCGCATGAGGAAGATGCCGAAGGCGGTGCAGGCATGCGGCAGCACCAGCCCCAGCAGGGTGTTGCGCAGGCCCAGGCCCAGGGCGAGCTGGTAGACCGGGATCATCAGCAGCTGGAAGGGCAGCATCATGCTGGCCAGCATGAGCGCGAAGACCAGCGGCTTGGCCTTGAACGGAATGCGCGCCAGCGCGTAGCCGGCCATGCTGGCAAACGTGAGGTTGGCGACGACGGCGAGCAGCGCCACCTGCAGGCTGTTGCCCAGGTAGCTGAACATGGGCTGGCTCTCCAGCACGCGCTCGAAGTTCTTCAGCGTGGGCTCTTGGGGCAGCAGCTGTGGCGGGTTGGCAAACAGGTTCTCGCCGGGGCCTTTGAGGGCGGTGGAGAGGAGCCAGAGGAAGGGGCCGATGGTGACGAGGGCCCAGGCGAGCAGGGCCAGGTAACGCGGGAGATGCTTCAAGTGGGTTCTCCTTCGTCACAGCCCGCAGGGGCTATCCACCCCTGCACCCGGACCCCCTTCCTTTGGTCGCGCCCAAAGAAAGGGGGGAAAGCAATGCGCTTGGAATACCCAGGCGTTGCTTGGTCTGCCTTCGACCGTCGCTTGAGTGCCCCTGCGAAGACCTGCCCGCCGGTCGGCCCGGGTACGGGCCGAGCCAGGTCCTCGACGGCAACGAGGACTGCGGGCGCCACTGGGGGCGCGAAGAACTCAGTGCCACGAGCCCAACGTGCCATGCCCCGTCTCTCCGCTTCGTCCATCACCGCTGGGCCGTGGCCTGGCACGGCGGCAAGTCCGGGCCGTGTTTCGGCCCGGCGGTTAGCGCCTCGGTCGTTGGCTGGCTCGTTGGGCTGGTTGCAGTCTGAGCGATGCACCGCTTGGCCCGACGCCCCGAGGGCGAGGGCCGCATTCAGCGCATTTCTTTCCCCCCTTTCTTTGGGCGCGACCAAAGAAAGGGGGTCCGGGTGCAGGGGTGGATAGCTCCTGCGGGCTCCAACGACGACGCTCATTTCCGAAGCAAGCGCAACTGCAACAAGGACAAGACCAAGGTGATGGCAAACAAGGCCATCCCCGCCGCACTCGCCAGCCCCATCTCGAACTCCACAAACGCCGTCTCGTAGATGAAATACACGAGCGTCTTCGTTGACGCCATCGGCCCGCCCTGCGTCATCACGAAGATCTCCTCGAAGACCTTCATCGCGGCGATGGAGGACATCACCGCCACGATGGCCATCGAGGGCTTGAGCAGGGGCACGGTGATGTGCCAGAACTGCTGCCAGCCCGACACCCCTTCCACCGCTGCGGCTTCGTAGAGCGAACGCGGAATGCCCTGCAGCCCAGCCAGGTAGATGACCATGTAGTAGCCCATGCCCGCCCACAGCGTGACGGCCATGACGGCAAAGATCGCGATGGAAGGGTCGGTCAGGAAGGCCACCGGCGCGTCCGCCAGCCCGAGCGCCTGCAGGGCGTGGTTCAGCAGGCCCTTCTCCTCGTAGACCCATTTCCAGATCAGGCCCGAGATGACCAGCGAGGTCACCACCGGCAGGTAGAACAGTGCGCGGAACAGCTTGATGCCGGGCAGCGCCGCGTTCACGCCCACGGCCAGCACCATGGGCAGGAAGACCAGCAGCGGCACCACCACCACGAGGTAGAGCAGGCTGTTGCGCAGCGCGGCCCAGAAGAAGGGGTCGTCGGCCAGGCGTGCGTAGTTGTCCAGGCCGACGAAGCGCGTCGGCTGGATCATGTTGTAGTCGGTGAAACTCAGCCACAGGGCCTGCAGGCCGGGGTAGAGCACCAGGCCGCCCAGCAGGCTGCAAGCCGGCAACAGGAAGAGCAGGGGCACCCAGGGCTTTTCTTTCACGCACGCACTCCATCCAAGGCCTCGCGCGCGGCGCCAAAGAGGCCGGCCCGAGCGCCCAGCTGCGCCGGCTCGACCTGCAGGGGCAGGCCGCGAAGCTCATGCATCAGGCCGTCCCACCACAGCGCGCGGGCCTCGATGAGGCCGCCGCCGATGAGTACGCGGCCGGGGTCCAGCGACCAATGCAGGTTGTGCAGCAGCAGGGCGAGCTGCTCCGTCCAGCGGCGCAGCGCGTCGCGCGAGCGCGGGTCGCTGTCCAGCGTGGCCAACACGGCATGGCCGTCGGGCGCGGCACCATGCCAGCGCGCCAGGGCGCTGCCGGACACCAGCTCTTCCAGCGGCACGCGCCGGCCTTCGTGCAGCACCTGGGTGCGGCCGAAGTGACCGGCGAGCTGGTGCGCGCCGGTCTGCAGCTG
>JAFLDE010000076.1 GCA_017302655.1 Burkholderiales bacterium | reverse complement strand
GCGCTCCAGCGGCCAGGCGGCTTCCAGGCTGGCCGTCCAGAGCACCCGGCCGCCCACCTCCTGCCCATTGCTGCTGGGCCCGAGCTCACGGGCGCGGTAGCCGCGCACCGACTCGTCGCCGCCGGGCCGCCAGCGCAGGGACTCCGGCACGTCGAGCGTGGACGGTGCGAAGACCTGGCCGGCTTCCAGGCGCAGGCTCAGTTGCGGGCCGTCGTCCAGTGGCCACCAGCGTTGCCAGCGCGCCTGCACGCGCGCCAGGCCACCTTGCTCGCGCGCTTGTTCGCCCAGGCGCGAGCGCGCCCCACCGGCGGCCAGTTGCAGGGAGAGGAGCTGGCCTTCGGTGGGCAGCAGCACGGAATCGAGGGCGCGCCAGGTGGGCTGCCAGTGCAGCAGCAGGGCCTCGGCGCTGGCGCGGCTCTGACCCAGGCCCTGGCGGGAGCGCAGCGCTTCCAGGTAGTAGGCGCGGTCGTGCTCGCGCGTTTCGCTGACCTGGCCCAGGCGCAGCGAGGCCTGCTCGTAGGGCGCGTCCTCGCCCTGCTCGCGCTCCCAGCGCGCCGCGGCCAGGTTGCGCCGCAGCTGGCGGCTGGGGTGGGTGCTGAGCTCCGCCTCCAGGCTCTGACGCTCACCGGCCAGCGCCAGACGCAGGGTGCTGCGCAGCGGCCGGCCCATGAAGCGCCGGTGCTGGTGCTCCAAGGTGGCGCGCGGGCCCACCTGGTTGGACCAGCCCAGGCCTAGGCCGAGCTGCTGCAGCGGGGCCTCGGTCAGGCGCAGCACGACGGGCGCGCGGTCGCCTTCGAGCTGCTCCAGGTCGAGCTCGACCAGCGCGCCGTCGAAGAGCTGGCTCTTGAGCAGGCGCTGCTGTGCGGCCACCAGTTGGGCCTCGCTGACCGGCACGCCGGCGGCCTCCTCGGGCAGGTTGGCGATGGCGAGCACCCGCGCTTCGTCATGGTGGCGCAGACCCTGCACGCGTACCGGGCCGAAGCGAACCTGCGGCCCGCTTTCCAGGCGCAGGCTGACATCGACCTGCGCGTCCTGCGCCTGCACGCGCGCTTCGGTGGCGCCCCAGCGCGCCAGCGGGTAGCCGTGGGCGCGCACGCGGGTCAGCAGCTCCTGCTTGCCATCGGTCCAGCGCTCGCGCACGAAGGCGCGGCCCGTCCGCAGGGTGGTCTCGTGCAGCCAACGCTCCCAAAGCTTGAGCGTGGCTTCGTCAACGCCGTCCGCGAGCAGCTCGACCTGGCGAAGGCGCGCGATGCGCCCGGACTTCACCGTGAGCCGGCCGGCCGCACAGTCGAGCCCGATGGACTCGGGCGCGTAGAAGCCTTCGGTCTGCATGAGCTGACGGGCCTGCGCGGGGGTCAGCTGGCACAGGCGCTCGCGCTCCAGCGCATCGGGCGGCTCGGCCTGAGCCAGCGCGCGCGCCAGGTCGAGGTGGCTGGAGAGCACGAGCTTCACGTCCTCGTCGTCGGCCGTCACCTGCAGGGGCGCCGCCTGGGCGCTGGTGGCCAAGCACAGGGCCGAAGAAAGAACGACCGGCAGAGTCAGCCGCGCGAACCCGATCTGCTTCATCGAAGCGTCACCGATTGAGCTCGCGCATCGCTCCGTCCAGGCCCGCCAGGGTGAGCGGGTGCATGCGACCGTGCACCAGACGCTGCATCAACTCGATGCTCTGCCGGTAGCCCCAGACGCCCTGCGGCTCGGGGTTGATCCAGACATGCTTGTTGAAGTGCTGGGTCAGGCGGTCCATCCACACCGAGCCGGCTTCCTCGTTCATGTACTCCACGCTGCCGCCGGGCTGAAGGATCTCGTAGGGGCTCATGGTGGCGTCGCCCACGAAGACCAGCTTCCAGTCGCGGTTGAACTTGTGGATCAGGTCCCAGGTGGGCGTGCGCTCAGCGTGGCGGCGGCGGTTGTTCTTCCACACATGGTCGTAGACGCAGTTGTGGAAATAGAAGAACTCCATGTGCTTGAACTCGGCCTTGGCGGCGCTGAAAAGTTCCTCGACACGGTGGATGTGCTCGTCCATGGTGCCGCCAACGTCCATCAGCAGCAGCACCTTGACCTTGTTGTGGCGTTCGGGACGCATCTTGATGTCGAGCAGGCCGGCGTTGGCGGCGGTGGCCTGGATGGTGTCGTCGAGCGCGAACTCGTCTGCCGCACCCTCGCGCGCGAAGCGCCGCAGGCGGCGCAGCGCCACCTTGATGTTGCGCGTGCCGAGCTCCTTGGCGTCGTCGTAGTCGCGGTAGCCGCGCTGCTCCCACACCTTCACCGCGCTCTTGCCACCGCCCTTGCCGCCGATGCGCACGCCGGCCGGGTTGGCGCCGCCGTGGCCGAAGGGGCTGGTACCGCCGGTGCCGATCCAGCGGTTGCCGCCCTCATGGCGTTCCTTCTGTTCTTCCAGGCGCTTCTTCAGCGTCTCCATCAGCTCGTCCCAGCCCAGCGCCTCCAGTTTGGCGCGTTCCTCCGGGCTCAGCTCCAGTTGCAGCTGCTGCTTCAGCCAGTCCTCGGGCAGCACGCGGGCGAGTTCGGCCAGCTTGAGCTCGCTGCCGTGCACGAAGGCCTGGAAGGCGCGGTCGAACTTGTCGTACAGCGCCTCGTCCTTCACCAGAATGGTCTTGGCCAGGCTGTAGAACTCATCGAGCGAGGGCTCGATGACCCCGACCCGCAGCGCTTCCAGCAGGGTCAGGAACTCCTTGGGCGACACCGGCAGCTTGGCCGCGCGCAAGGTCTGGAAGAAGGGCAGCAGCATGTGAAGGATTGTCTCGTTCAGCCCGCCTGCCCATGCAAGGCCAGGCGCGCTTGCAGGCGCGCCCTGGCCTCAGGCCACTCCGCCGGGCGCATGCTGTACATCACCGTGTCGCGAACGGATCCATCGCGTCGCGCCGCGTGATGGCGCAGCACGCCGTCCTTCTGGGCGCCCAAGCGCTCGATGGCGGCCTGGCTGCGCAGGTTCAGGATGTCGGTGCGCCAGCCCACCAGCTTCGCGCCGAGCCGATCAAAGGCATGCGACATCAAGAGCAGCTTGCAGCGCGTGTTCAGGCTGCTACGCCAGTAGCGTTTGGCGTACCAGGTGTAGCCAATCTCCAGTCGGTCGATGCTGGGCACGATGTCGTGGTAGCTGGTGCTGCCGACGATCTCGCCCCCCAGGCGCACGGCGAAGGGCAAGCGGTGTCCGGCCGCCTGCATGGCCAGGGCCTGTTCGATGTAGGTGCGGGTCTGCGCCGGCTCCGGCACCGAGGTGTAGACCAGGGTCCAGAGCGCGCCGTCGGCCGCGGCGGCGCGCAGGCCGGCTTCATGCTCCAGGGTGAGGGGCTCCAGCTGAAGCTCGCCGTCCACGAGCAAATTGGGATCAACGCGCATCGCCGCGCGCCGGGCCGCCCCAAGCGCGGCGCGGCCCCCTCGGGGGGTGGCGACCGCAGGGAGACCTGGGGGCCTTGTTTTTCATCGGTGCAGGCGCTGCATGTGCAGCAGCTTCTCGAACAAGGTCAGGTCCTGCTCGTTCTTGAGAAGAGCACCCACCAGGGGCGGGATGGCCGTCGGGCCCTGCTCGCCGGTGGAGAGCTGCTCGGCGCGGATGTCCTCGGCCAGCAGCAGGCGCAGCCAGTCGAGCAACTCGCTGGTCGAGGGCTTCTTCTTCAAGCCCGGCAGGTTGCGTACTTGGTAGAAGCTCTTCAGCGCAGCGGCCAGGAGCTCGCTCTTCAGCTTGGGGAAATGCACGTCGATGATGGCGCGCATGGTGGCTTCGTCGGGGAAGCGGATGTAGTGAAAGAAGCAGCGGCGCAGAAAAGCGTCGGGCAGCTCCTTTTCGTTGTTGCTGGTGATGAAGACCAGCGGGCGGTGCCGCGCCTTGATGGTCTGGCGTGTCTCGTAGCAGTGGAACTCCATGCGGTCGAGTTCACGCAGCAGGTCGTTGGGGAACTCGATGTCGGCCTTGTCGATCTCGTCGATCAGCAGAGCCACCGGCTGCTCGGCATCGAAGGCCTGCCAAAGCACGCCCTTGTTGATGTAGTTCTCGATGTGCTTGACCTTCTCTTCGCCGAGCTGCGAGTCGCGCAGGCGGCTCACCGCGTCGTACTCGTACAGGCCTTGCTGGGCCTTGGTGCTGCTCTTGATGTGCCATTGCAGCAGAGGCAAGCCCAAGCTGGCAGCCACCTCCTCGGCCAGCAGGGTCTTGCCAGTGCCGGGTTCGCCCTTGAGCAGGAGCGGCCGCTGCAGGGCAATGGCGGCGTTGACCGCAAGGCGGAGGTCGTCGGTGGCGACGTAGTTTTGGGAGCCGGTGAACTTCATCGGGCCAGTATAGGAAGCGGCTTTCTTTGACCGCCGTCAAGCCCGCCTAGAATCCGCCCCCGTTTCGGCCCGCCCCCGCTCAACGACCATGAAAAGAATCGCCACCGCCCTGCTGATCGCGTTCGCCGCCGCCCTGCCCGCCCAAGCCAATGGCGATGCCGCCCGTGGCGAGAGCAAGGCTGCCATGTGCATCGGCTGCCATGGCATCAAGGGCTACCAGGCCAGTTTCCCCGAGGTTCACCGCGTGCCGATGATCTCCGGCCAGAACGCCGGCTACATCGTGGCGGCACTGCAGGCCTACGCCAAGGGCGAGCGCAAGCACCCGACCATGAAGGGCATCGCCGCCTCGCTGACCGAGCAGGACATGGCCGATCTGGCGGCCTACTACGCCGGCCATGCCGGCGCCAAGGCGCCCGAGCAGGTGGCTGAGGCGCCCGCGGCCGTGAAGGCCCTGCTCGACAAGGGCGTGTGCATCAGCTGCCACGGCGCGAACTTCAGCAAGGCCATCAGCGACGCCTACCCGAAGATCGCAGGCCAGCATGCCGACTACCTCTACGTGGCGCTGAAGTCCTACCACGCCGAGGCCCGCCTGGGCACCGTGGGCCGCGGCAACGCCATCATGCAAGGGCAGATCAAGGGCATGAGCAACGCCGACTTGAAGCTGTTGGCCAAGTACTTGGGCTCGCTGCCCGGCGAATTGGTCACAGTGCCGCAGAGCCGCTTCCGCTGAAGCCGCACCGTGTGTGAAAAGGCCACCTTCGGGTGGCCTTTTCGTTTTCGGGATTGGCCCGGGTCAGGGACGATGCGGAGCGCCGCATACTCTGCCCTAGCCATGCTGAAGAAAATTCCCACCCATCAGGCCGAGCTGGGCATGTTTCTGCAGTCGATGGAAGGGTCGTGGCTGTCGCACCCCTTCTGGAAGACCAAGTTCCTGCTCAGCGATCCCGCCGACCTGGAAGCGCTGAAGCAATCGGGCGTGCCGTTCATTTGGATCGACGCGGCCAAGGGCAAGGACGTGGTGCCCATGTCGCCTGCGGTGAGTTCGCCGGCGCCCGTCGTGCCGGCGGCAGCGTCAGAGCCTGCGGCGCCTGCCGCCCCACCTGCCGCCCCACCTGCCGCGCCCTCTGCACCAGCCCCAGCCAAGCAGTCAGGCGCGCGCGGCCCCGGCGGCCAACCCTCGCTGAGCTTTGCTGACGAGTTTGAACAGGCTTCGCAGATCATGCAGAAGTCGCGCAAGGCCGTCGTTGACATGCTGACCGAGGCGCGCATGGGCCGCGCGGTGCGGCAGGAAGCGGCGGCCGAAGTGGTCGACGACATCGCCGGCTCGGTGTGGCGCAACCCTTCGGCGCTGATCAGCCTGGCACGACTCAAGACCCGCGACGACTACACCTATATGCACTCGGTGGCGGTGTGCGCCATGATGGTGTCGCTGGGTCGTCAACTTGGCCTGTCCGAGCAGGAGCAACGCGTCGCTGGCGAAGCGGGTCTGCTGCACGACGTGGGCAAGATGCTGATGCCGCTGGAGGTGCTGAACAAGCCGGGCGCGCTCACCGACCCCGAGTTCGCCATCATGCGCAGCCACCCTGAACGTGGCCATCAGGCGCTTCAGGCCAGTGGCGTGTTCTCCGAAGGCGTGCTGGACGTCTGCCTGCATCACCACGAGAAGATGGACGGCACCGGTTACCCGCACAAGCTCAAGGGCGACAGCATCAGCCTGCTGGCGCGCATGGGCGCCGTGTGTGACGTGTACGACGCCGTGACTTCCAACCGCCCCTACAAGAGCGCCTGGGATCCGGCCGCTTCGCTGGCGCGCATGGCGCAGTGGCAGGGCCACTTCGACCCCAAGGTCTTCCAGGCGTTCATCGTCTCGCTGGGCATCTATCCGGTAGGCACTTTGGTGCGTTTGCATTCGGGCAAGCTGGCAGTGGTCGTCGACCAGAACGCCGGCAAGCTCACCGCACCCAAGGTCAAGGTGTTCTTCTCCACCAAGTCCAACCTACCCATTGACGTGCGTGACCTCGACCTCGCCCAGGACGCCAGCGACCGCATCGTCGGTCGCGAGGACCCCGCGCAATGGGGCTTCACCCATCTGAACGAAATTTGGAACCCGCAGCGATGAAAGCGCTCCTGATCCTCGCCTTGCTGATCTGCGCCGCTGCACAGGCGCAAACCCTGCGCTGGGCCAGCCAGGGCGATCTGCAAACCGCCGACCCGCACTCGCAGAACGAGTCCATGACCAACATGATCAACGGTCAGGTCTACGAGAAGCTGGTCAAGCGGAACAAGGACCTGAGCATCGGCCCCGGTCTGGCCGTCGAGTGGAGCAACCCCGATCCCCTGACTTGGCGCTTCCGCTTGCGCGCCGGCGTCAAGTTCCACGATGGGACGCCGTTCACCGCCGACGACGTGGTCTTCAGCATCGAGCGCGCCAAGTTCGAGACCAGCAACGTCAAGCAGTACGCGCATCCGCTGGGCAAGCCGCGCAAGCTCGATCCACTCAACGTCGAGTTCAAGCTCGAGCGCCCCAATCCCATCTTCCTGCAGCATCTGGACCAGATGTGGATGATGAGCAAGGCCTGGAGCGAGAAGCACAAGGTCACGCGCCCGCTGGACTTCAAGAACAAGGAAGAGAGCCACGCCAGCCTGAACGCCAACGGCACCGGCCCCTACATCCTGGTCAGCCGCCAGCCGGCGGTGAAATCGGTGTTCAAGCGCAACCCCCATTGGTGGGGCAAGTTCGAGGGCAATGTGCAGGACATCGTGTTCACGCCCATCGCCAGCGACGGCACCCGGCTGGCGGCGCTGCTGTCGGGCGAGTTGGACTTCCTGATCGACCCCAGCCCGCGTGACATCCCTCGCCTGCGTCAGCAGCCGGCGGTGCAGATCATCGATGGCCCGGAGAACCGGCTGATCTTCATCGGCATGGACCAGCACCGCGACAAGCTGGAGTACGGCAGCAGCCCCGACGGCAAGAACCCCTTCAAGGATCGCCGCGTGCGCCAGGCCATGTACCAGGCGGTGCAGGTGGAGGCCATTCGCGACAAGATCATGGCCGGTCTGGCCAAGCCCACGGGCGGCATCACGCCCTCGGAAGCCGCCAGCTTCAACGACCCTGCCTTGCAGACCCGCCTGCCCTACGACCTGGCCGCCGCAAGGAAGCTGATGCAGGAGGCCGGCTACGCCAGCGGCTTCGAAGTGACGCTGGACTGCCCGAACAACCGCTACATCAACGACGAGGAAATCTGCGTCGCGCTGGCCGGCATGTGGGCGCAGATCGGCATCAAGGTCAAGGTCAACGCCATGCCCCGGGTGCTCTACTTCCCCAAGTTGGAGCGCTTCGAGACCAGTCTCTATCTGTACGGCTGGGGCGGCGCCATCACCGACGCCGACGTCATGCTCACCCCCGTGCTGCGCAACCTGGGCGAGAAGGGCGTGGGCTCGAACAACTACGGCCGCTGGAAGAACGACAAGTTCGACGCCCTGGCCGCCCAGCAGGCGGTGGAACCCGACCCCAAGAAACGCGAGCCCATGGTGCGCGCCGCCATCCAGGAGTTCCGAGAAGGCCTGCAGATCCTGCCCCTGCACCGTCAGGTCATTCCCTGGGCCGTGCGCAAGGGCGTAGTCGCCGTACACCGCCCCGACAACTGGCTGGAAGTGGCCTGGGTGACGGTGCCGGCGGGGAAGTAGACGAGCGCGGGGGCGCCGCTACACTCCTGCCCTTTTTTTAGGCAGGCACCCCCTCATGCAAATCGGTACCCACGTCCTGCCCAACCGGCTGTTCGTGGCCCCGATGGCGGGCGTGACCGACCGCCCCTTCCGCGTGCTTTGCAAGAAGCTCGGTGCCGGCCATGCGGTCAGTGAGATGGTGACCAGCCAGCCGCATCTGTACGCATCTCTGAAGACCAGCCGACGCGCCAACCACGAGGGCGAGCCCGCGCCCATCGCAGTGCAGATTGCCGGCGTCGAACCCCGCCAGATGGCCGAGGCGGCCCGCTACAACATCGAACGCGGCGCGCAGATCATCGACATCAACATGGGCTGCCCGGCCAAAAAGGTCTGCAACGTCTTTGCCGGCTCGGCGCTGATGCAGAACGAGGCCCTGGCGCTGGACATCGTGGATGCCGTGGTGCAGGCCGCCGCGCCGGTGCCCGTCACGCTGAAGATGCGCACAGGCTGGTGCCAGGGTGAGAAGAATGCGCTCGCCATTGCGCAAGGTGCACAGGCGCGCGGCGTGGCCCTGATCGCCATCCATGGCCGCACGCGCGAGCAAGGTTACGGCGGCGAAGCCGAGTACGACACCATCGCCGCGGTGAAGCGCGCGCTGCGCATTCCGGTGGTCGCCAACGGCGACATCGACTCGCCCGAGAAGGCCGCCTTCGTCTTCCGCAAGACCGGTGCCGACGCCCTCATGATCGGCCGCGCCGCGCAAGGCAGGCCCTGGATCTTTGGCGACATCGCCCACTTCCTGGCGCACGGTACGCACCGCGCGCCGCCGCGCGTGCTTGATGCGCAGCAGTGGCTCACCGAGCACCTGGACGACCACTACCGCCTCTACGGCGAACTCACGGGCACGCGCAGCGCCCGCAAGCACATCGGCTGGACGCTCAAGCAACTACCCGGCGGCGAAGACTTCCGCCGCGAGATGAACCTGCTTGACACCAGCAGCCAGCAACTGCGCCGCCTGGCCGAGTGGTTCGGCGAGCTGGCGCGCCGCCACGAACGACTTCCGCTGCTGCCGCAGCCTGCCTCTGTTCCCTTGACCGCATGACCGTCAAATCCCTGGACGAATGCGTCCGCGAAAACCTAGCCGCCTACTTCCACGACCTCGGCGGCGAGACGCCGCACTCGATGCACGAGATGGTCGTCAAGCTGGTGGAGAAACCCCTGCTCGAGGAGGTGATGGCGCGCTGCGCCGGCAACCAGAGCCGGGCCGCCGAATGGCTGGGCATCAACCGCAACACGCTGCGTCGCAAGCTCCTCGATCACCAACTGCTCTAAGGCAATCCCCACATGGCCCTCACCGCTCTGCTCTCGGTCTCCGACAAGACCGGCGTCCTCGCACTCGCCCAGGGCCTGCACGCCCTCGGCTGCAAGTTGCTGTCCACCGGCGGCACCGCCAAGCTGCTGATGGAGGCCGGCCTGCCGGTCACCGAGGTGGCCGAACACACTGGCTTTCCGGAAATGATGGACGGCCGCGTCAAGACCCTGCACCCGAAGATCCACGGCGGCTTGCTGGCGCGCTCCGACGTGCCCTCGCATGTGGCAGCCATGCAGCAGCACGGCATCGGGCGCATCGACATCCTCTGCGTCAACCTCTACCCCTTCGAGGCCACCGTGGCCAAAGAAGGCTGCACGCTGGAGGACGCCATTGAGAACATCGACATCGGCGGCCCGGCCATGGTGCGCAGCGCGGCCAAGAACTGGAAAGACGTGGCGGTGCTCACCGATTGCGCCCAGTACGGGCCGGTGTTGGAGGAACTCAAGGCCGGCGGCATTGGCGCCACCACGCGCTTCCAGCTCAGCGTGGCCGCCTTCAACCGCATCGCCCAATACGACGCCGCCATCTCCAACTACCTCTCCAGCATCCAGAGCGACGGCTCGCAGGCCGAGTACCCGGCGCAGATGAACGCCAGCTTCGTGAAGGTGCAGGATCTGCGCTATGGCGAGAACAGCCACCAGAGCGCCGCGCTATACCGCGACCTCTACCCCGCCCCCGGCTCGCTGGTCACCGCCACGCAGCTGCAGGGCAAGGAGCTCTCGTACAACAACCTCGCCGATGCCGATGCGGCCTGGGAATGCGTGAAGAGCTTCGAGGCTCCGGCCTGCGTCATCGTCAAGCACGCCAACCCCTGCGGCGTGGCCGTGGCCGCGTCGCCGGCCGAGGCCTACGCCAAGGCCTTCCAGACCGACCCGACCAGTGCCTTCGGCGGCATCATCGCCTTCAACCGCCCGCTCGACGGCACCGCCGCGCAGCAAGTGGCCAAGCAGTTTGTCGAGGTGCTGATGGCCCCGGCCTTCACGCCCGAGGCCCTGGAGGTCTTCAAGAGCAAGGTGAACGTGCGCCTGCTGCAGATCGCCCTGCCACCCGGCGGGCCGCGCCCCTGGGACCAGGGCCGCAACGCTGGCGACAGCAAGCGCATCGGCTCGGGCCTGCTGCTGCAGAGCGCCGACAACCATTTCCTGAAGAAGGCCGACCTGAAGGTGGTCACCAGCAAGGCGCCGACCGAGCAGCAGCTCGATGACCTGCTGTTCGCCTGGACCGTGGCGCAGTACGTGAAGAGCAATGCCATCGTCTTCTGCGGCGGCGGCATGACCCTGGGTGTGGGCGCCGGACAGATGAGCCGGCTCGACTCGGCGCGCATCGCCTCCATCAAGGCCCAGCATGCGTCCTTGAGCCTGCAAGGCAGCTGCGTGGCCAGCGACGCCTTCTTTCCCTTCCGCGACGGCCTGGACGTGCTGGCCGACGCCGGCGCCAGCTGCGTCATCCAGCCGGGCGGCTCGATGCGCGACGAGGAAGTGATCGCCGCCGCCAACGAGCGCGGCATCGCCATGGTGTTCACGGGGGTTCGTCACTTCCGACACTGAGCCGGATTCTTCAGGGAGAAAACATGAACAAACAATGGGCGGCAGCCTGGATGCTGCCGCTGATGGCCTCATGGGCAGTGGCCGCGCCGGTGCCGGTCGAGCACTTCTTCAAGAACCCGGCCCTGCACGAAGTGCTGCTCTCGCCCAGCGGCAAGCGCATGGCCATGAGCGTGCCGGCGGCCAACGGGCGGGTCGGGGTGTTCACCATCGACCTGCAGGGCAACGACTTCCCCGGCAGCCGCGCCATCGTCTTCAGCGACGGCGATGTGCCCCGCTTCCAGTGGGTGGACGACGAACGCATCGTGTTCAGCGTCACCGACCTGCAGGCCACCCTAGGCAAGGCCTACGAGCAGGCGCCGGGCCTGTACGCCGTGCGCTACGACGGCAAAGACCTGCGCTACCTGGTGGAGATCCAGGGTCGGCCCTTCGTCACGGGCACGGATCGCATCAAGAGCCTGCCCTGGAACCACATGCTGCTGCACGTGCCGGCGCCTTCCGAGGACCAGAGCGGCAGCGCGGGCGAGGAAGTCATCGTGGGCGAGATGTCCTTCGTCGGCAACGAGTTGAACCACCTCGCGCCGATGTGGCTCAACACCCGCACCGCCAAGACACGGCCGCTGAGCATCGCGCGCGTGCCCTGTGGGGTGCGGCGCTGGTGGTTCAGCGCTCAGGGCGAGCCCCGCGCGGCGCTGTGTGTGAACAAAGGCCGCGAATCCCTGCACTGGTATCGCCCGGCACAGGAGGGCAAGGAAGCGCACTGGACGCTGCTGGCCGAAGGGCCGCTTTACCAGATGGGCCTGCGGCCGCAGTGGGTGGGCCAGGGTGACACCCTGTACGTCGAGCACCACGGCGGCGCGGCCGGCGAGTCCGTGGTGGCGCCCTTCGACTTCAGCAAGAACGCCCCCGGCGCGACCCTCATCAACGCGCCCGGCTTCGACTTCGAAGGCAGCCTGCTGGGCGACCGCGAGGGCAAGGCTCTGCTGGGCGTGCGCCTCACCACCGACGCCGAGCAAACGATCTGGTTTGACGCCGCGCGCAAGGCCGCACAGGAGAAGGTGGACGCCGCCCTGCCCGGCCGCGTCAACCGCATCCAGTGCCGACGCTGCGGCAGCGAGGACGCCGTCATCCTGGTGCGCTCCTTCAGCGACCGCGACCCCGGCCAGCTCTTCCTCTGGCGCCAGGCCGACGACGGCGGCAAGGGCCGCTGGCACCGCGTGGGCAAGGTGCGCCCCGAAATCCAACCCGAGCAGATGGCCGGCACCGACCTGCAGCGCATCCGCACCCGCGACGGCCGCGACCTTCCGGTCTGGATCACCCGCCCTGCCAAGGCCAACCAAGCCCTGCCCGCCGTCGTGCTGGTGCATGGCGGCCCCTGGGTGCGCGGGCGGCGTTGGGACTGGCAGGAGTTCCCGCAATTCCTGGCCTCGCGCGGCTATGTCGTCATCGAGCCCGAGTTCCGCGGCAGCGACGGCTATGGCCAGGCGCATCTGCGCGCCGGCTTTAAGCAGTGGGGCCAGGCCATGCAGGACGACGTGGCCGACGCGCTGCTTTGGGCACAGAAGGAAAAGCTGGCGAGCAGCGAGGCCTGCATCGTGGGCGCCAGCTACGGCGGCTACAGCACGCTGATGGGCCTGATCCGCCACCCCGAGCTTTATCGCTGCGGCTCGGCCTGGGTGGCCGTCACCGATCCCTTCCTGTTCCTGGAAGGCTCCTGGTGGGTGCGAGACGACATCAGCCGCACCGGCCGTCGCTACGGTTTGCCACAGATGGTGGGCGACGTGGACAAGGACCGGGACATGTTGCTCGCCAACTCACCACTGGCCCAGGCCGCGCGCATCAAGAAGCCCCTGCAACTCATCTGGGGCAGCGACGACCAGCGCGTGCCCATCCAGCACGGCAAGCGCCTGCGCGAAGCCATGCAGACAGCCGGCCAGGAGCCCGAGTGGATCGTCTTCGAAGGCGAGGCGCATGGGGTGCGCAAGACCGAGAACCAAGTCGAGTTGGCCAAGCGCCTGGAGGCTTTCCTGGCCAAGCACCTCGGCCCGGCCTCACGTCCCTGACCCTGTCCAGCGCGTCAGGCCGCAGGCAGCAGGCGGCGCTGGCGCAGGAACACGACCAGCAGCCCGCCGGCGAGAAGCAACGCGCTCTGCGGCTCCGGCACGGCCGACACGGTGCCGGTCAGCCCGCCGGCGCCAAAACCGGGGGGCGCATCGACCGGTCCGACGCCGCCCAGCAGCTTGTTCTCCACCACATCCCAGCCGATGCTGGTGGCCTTGCCGCGCAGGCCCGTGTCTTCGATCGCCCAGACGGTCTGCACCATGCTGGAAAAGCTCAGGCCCTGCTGCACGGACTGATCGTCGAGCGCCCAGGTGCTGAACTGGAAGTCCTTGAAGACCAGCTGCATGAAGGTGACCGGCCCGGCCTTGGTGTGGCGCACGAACTCCATCACCAGCTCATCGTTCTTCTGCCCCTTCAGCAAAGCGTCCACACCGCTGAAGGCGGCGTTGTCCAGCGCCTGCTGCCAGATCAGTTCGCCCGCGCCGGCCCGGCCCACGTCCACCCCGCCGCCGCCCCCGAAGTTGACGCTGGCACTGGCCTTCCAGCTCATGCCCGAGACCTCGCTCCAGTTCTCGTAACCCTGGATGCGGCTGGCGCCGGCCTCGAAGCCGCTGTCGTGGCGGACGAAGATGCTGTCGTGCGCGGCCGTGCCTCCGGCAGGCGGCGCCTTGGGGCGGTAGCGGTAGCCCTCGAAGGGCGTGGACAGGTCGGGGCGGTACTCGCCTTCGCTGAAGTCGTAGCCGGTGTCGCGTGCCTTGGCCAGACCGCCCTTGTCGTCAAAGGCCTTGTGGCCGAAGCCGATGCCATCCACCGCCAGCGCGCCGCTGAATTGGCTGCCGGTCAGGTTCAGCTCGGTCAAGGCGGCGTTGGTCAGGCGCAGCTGCGCCACCGTGGCCAGCCCGCCAGGGCCGTCGCCCACCAGTTGGAAGCGCACTTCGGGGATCGGCTTGCCCTGCACCATGAGGCTGAGCAGCGGCGGCAGGGTGGTGTCCACCGGCTGGGTCCAGCCGACCGCACCGATGATCGGTTTGCCCAGGAAGAAATCGCCGCCCTTCACGGGCCGAGCTTCGCGGGTCAAGCGGAAGTTCAGGCCTTGCACCTCGCTCCAGCCCCCATAGGGGTCGGCACGGTGCACGCCTTCAATGCCGGTGAGCTTCAGGTAGCTGGCCGGCGCGGCCTGGGCCATGGCGGCGGCGAGCAGGCAAAGGGTGGCGGCGGTTCTGCGCACGCAAGGCAGAGCGGGGAAGTTCATGGCGGTCCTTTGAGTGGGGCTTGAAGGCGTAGACGCCACCGCACCCCAGCCGCGACACGTCCACGGGCTTTTCCTGAGCCTGATGGCCCAACGATCTCGTCGCACCGGCTGATTCCGGCGTTCGCGCATTGCGCGCTCCCGATGGGCCTGGCCGTTCACCTGTGAGCCAGCTCCACCTTGCTATCCCGGGTTCTGCCTGAAGAGTAGGTTGTTTTCCAGGTGAATGTGATCCATCAGGTCTGACCTGAAGGTGCTCAGTCCAGCATGCAGTGCCCGCCATGTGGGGCACACATCTTCAGGCATGACCAACTGGCGCGCCAGGATCATCATCTGTGCCAATGCCTGGCCGTGCTGCTTATGTTCGAGGCGCATCATCTCTACTGGCGGCAACTTCTCTGGCGGGATGCCCTGCAGCAACAGCGGGAAGAGGATGCGCTCTTCCTTCTGCATGTGCAGCTCCATTTCCTGGGCCATTGCGCGCAGATGATCGGCTAGGCCATGCGGGCACTCGGGCCGTCCGGCGTGAACTGCCTCCACCTTCCGTGCCAGGCGCAGCAGCTCGGGGAGTTGCTTTCGATGGACTTCGTGATACCTGTTGATCAGATGGTCAATGAGATCTTGCTGACTGACGGATCGCCAGTCGCAGGCGTTGTCTTGCGGGGCGTAAACCAAGGCGTGAAGGCCCTGCGCAATCTCTGCGGCATCCAGACCCGCCGCAGCGGCAGCTCGACCAAGGGTCTGTTCGCCTCCACAACAAAAGTCCAGCGCATAGCGATGGAAGAGCGTCGTGGCACCGCAGATGCCGAGCGCAAGGTCACCCAAGGTTTGATCGAGAAGGGGCGTGGTTGGCATGAAGAGAGTCCCAGCGGCGCGACGTCCCGCGCTTCAGATTCCAAACAGCAGAGCAGCGTCGCGCGGAACTGCGACACGCAGCGTCACACATCGGTCCGGGAGGATGGTGTTGCCTGCCGCCGCATTCCACTGCGCCAATCGCTGCATCGCCAAGGTCTCCGGCGCCATCACGAGCAGGCCAAAGCGCCAGGGCCAGTCCGCGCCGCCCGGTGCAAATTCCAATACTTGCTCCATTCCGCGAATGCTCGGGAGCAAGCTGCGCATCCGCTCGTCCGGATCGAAGTCCCGCCACAAGGCCAACAGACCGTCCGAACTGCTGCGCGTGGGCGTAGGAGCCAGCGTCAAGCACTCCAAATGGCCATCGCGTTGCCAAGTTCGCAAGGCAGCCAACACCTGGCGTTCCGGCCTATTCAGGCGCTGCGCGCAGCGCAGGTAGGGTCGGGCGCATAGCGGCAGGCCGCGTTCCACCAGGCTGGCCAGCATCGGGTCGTCACACGGCCCGCTGGGAGCGCCTTGGGTCGAGTGCAGCAGTCTCCGATAGGTGGGGGGCAGGGTCAGAACGGCGAGTTGGCGCTCAAGCGCGCCAGCGTCCAGCGCTTCCACCTCAGCCCAGACCGAGCACTGACCCGTCGGCTCCGAGCCACGTTCAACGCGCACACAGCCGGGCAAGGCGACAAGGGCGGATGCCAAGGACTCTTGTTGGCTCGGCGCGGTTTCGAAGCCCATGCGCCAACGTCGCCGTGGCAAACCAGGGCCCCAGCGCGCGCGGATGGGTTGCAGAGCGCCGCTGTGATGCAGCCGCGCGCAGGCAGCCAGCAGTTCCTTGCGTGTGGCGCCACTGCTCACACTCATGGAGTAAAAGGGCGAACTGTCCAGCGGAAAGCGGTCCCGCCAACCGTTCAGCACCGTTTGCACCACGCCGGCACAGCAGCTCGGCGAAGGAGCGGGCTCCGATACTGGTGCCATCTTGCTCCAGAGGGGGGAGGACAGCGCGTTCATCCGCCCAGTTCGTGCATTTCGGCGCGCGCCACCACCGGTGCCAGGCGCAGGAGATCGCGCCGCTCGGAATAGGCATCGCCGCGCTGACTCCAGATGCTGGCCAGGGCGGTTTGCAGCGCCATGGGTCCTGCGGCGCTGTTGCGAAGCAGCGCTCGCAGGTCGTGCCCACGGTTGGCGAACAAGCAAGTGAACAGCCTGCCATCGGCGGTCAAGCGCGCGCGTGTGCAGTCGCCGCAGAAGGCTTGGCTTACGCTGCTGATGAAGCCGATCTCTCCACCGCCATCGGCGTAAGCCCAGCGTTCAGCCGTCTCGCCGCTGCGTGTGGCGGGCAGTTTGCGCAACGGCCAAACGGCTTGCAGTTGCTCGCGCAACGTACGGCTGGGCAGCACCTCGCTGCGCTTCCACTGGTCCGAGCAGCCGGTGTCCATGAACTCGATGAATCGCAGCACCACGCCGCTGCCGCGAAAGTGAGCGGCCAGCGGCAGTGCCTGTCGGTCGTTGACGCCCTGGCGCACCACCATATTGACCTTGATGCGCGCGAAGCCGGCGGTCTGAGCGGCCTCGATGCCGCGCAACACCTCGGCAACCGGGAAGCCCACCTCGTTCATGCGCGCGAACAAGTCTTCGTCAAGGGCATCCAGGCTGACGGTAAGTCGCTGCAACCCGGCCTCGCGCAGCGCCTTGGCCTGCGTGGCCAACAGGCTGCCGTTGGTGGTCAGTGCCAAATCGGGCGCAAGGCCCTTCGGGGTGCGCAGCCCCGCCAGTTGGCGCACAAGCAGAGGCAGCTCGCGGCGCAGCAGCGGCTCTCCGCCGGTCAGTCGCAGTGTGCGAACTCCCAGCCGCAGCGCCGCGTCCGCCACCTGACCAATCTCCTCAAAGTTCAGCAGTTGCGCCTGCGGCAGGAAGCGGTGTCCGGGGCCGAAGCGGCTGCGTGGCATGCAGTAGCTGCAGCGGAAGTTGCAGCGGTCGGTCAGCGAGATTCGCAGGTCGCGCCAAGGTCGCCGGCGGCGATCATGGATCACTGCCGGCAGGGGGGGCGACGTATCGGCAGTGCGCGGCGCGCGCGCCAGCCAGTGAACGGGGACGCCAAGCGGGCTCATGCTTCGATTCTGGTCAGTCGGGTCAGTCGCGCCCATCGCACCGTGGCAGGAGGCTTTGGGGGGGGGGAGCTAGTTCTTTCGGCTGAGCCGGCGCTCGTTCGGCCGCACTACGGCGCCGCAGGTGCCTGCGGTTACGCTGCCGCGCCATGAACATCGCCTGCTTTGACGACTTGCTGGCCGCCGCGCGCGCTCAGCCCGAGCCGCAACGCCTGCTGCTGGTATTCAGCGCCGCCGACTGTGAATCCGACGCCAGTGCCGATCAGCGCAGCGCGCACGCGGCCGGCGAGGGCGGCGTGCTGCGCCCCTTGATGTGCGTGGACAAGGACCCGGCCGAGCTGGCCGACTTCGCGGCCCTGTGCCGCGAGGCGGCCGAGGCCGGCCCGCCCTGGACCCTGATGTTTGCCGCCGCGCTGGCCGGCCGCGCCGACGCC
>JAFLDE010000075.1 GCA_017302655.1 Burkholderiales bacterium | reverse complement strand
GCGAGGCTGCGCTGGCGCACACGCAGGGGGTCGCGGGCCAGATCGGCTCGCACCTCGCCACCCTGACCCAGCTGACCGAGGCCCAGCTCGCCAGCGGCCAGCCCCGGCGGGCGCTGCGCAGCAGCCGCGAGGCCACGGCCGCGCACCGCGCCCATGGGCTGGAGCGCCTGAACGACCTGGAGCCGGTCGACCTGTGGTGGCAGCACCACCGCGCCCTGGCCGCGAACGACCGCAAGGACGAGGCCTGGGCGGCGCTGCAGCAGGCCCATGCGCTGCTGCTGGACGGCGTGAAGAACGTGCGCGACGAGGGCCTGCGCCGCAGCCACCTGAACAAGGTGCGCTCCAACCGCGCCGTCCTCCGCGCCTGGCTGGCCGAGGCCCGGCACCGCGGCCTGCCCGAGGACCAGCGCCTGGCGCATTTGCGCCTGCCCAGCGACGTGCGCGAGCCCTTCCAGCGCCTGGTGGACACCGGCGTGCGGCTGAACCAGATCCGCAGCGGCGAGGAGCTGCAAGAGTTCCTGATCGACGAGCTGCTGGAACTCACCGGCGCCGAGCGCGTGCTGCTGGTGCTGGAAGGTCAACAGGGCTTCACGCTGGCCGGGGCGCTGCTGCCGCGCGAGGAAGACACGCCCGAGGGCCGCGCCGAGCTGCTGCGCGCCATCACGCCGTGGCTGGAGGAAGCCCGCCAAGCCCCGGCCACGCGCCTGCGCCACGGCCCGGACGGCGCCGCCGAGGTGGACCAGCGCAGCTGCATCGTGGCGCCGCTGGTGGCGCAGCGCGAGGTGCTGGGCTACCTCTACGCCGACCTGGAAGGCGCCTGGGGCCGCTTCAGCGACACCGACCGCGACCTGATGGCCGCCCTGGCCGCCCAGGCTGCGGTGGCGCTGGCCAATGTGCGCACGCAGGAGGGGCTGGAGCGGCAGGTGGCAGAGCGCACCGCGCTGCTTTCGCAGCGCGCGGCCGAACTCACGGTCATCAACAGCATCCAGCAAGGCATCGCCGGGCGGCTGGACTTCCAGGGCATCGTGGAGGTGGTGGGGGAGAAGCTGCGCGAGGTGCTGGGCGGCGACAGCATCGGCATCAATTGGCTGCACCACGAAGGTCGGCGGGTTCAGACCCTGTACGCCCTGGAGCACGGCATGCGCCTGAGTCTGGCCGACCGCCACGTGACGGACGACGCGCGCTGGGCCACGCTGCTGGCCCGACGGCAGCCGGTGGTGCTCAACAGCGTGGCCGAGCAGATCGCCGCCCAAGTGCCCATCCTGCAGGGCACCGACCGACCGCTCTCCATCCTGCAGATGCCGCTGGTGATCGGCGATCGCCGCGTCGGCACTCTCTCGATGGAGAGCCACGAGCGCGAGCAGGCCTTCGGCGAGTCCGAGGTGCGCCTGCTGCAGACCATCGGCTCGGCCATGGCCCTGGCGCTGCAAAGCGCGCTGAGCTTCGACGAAACCAAACGCCGCGCCCGCGAGGCCGCCGCCTTGGCCGAGGTGGGCCGCGAGCTCACCGCCACGCTGGACGTGCAGCGCGTGATGGACGGCATTGCCCACCACGCCAAGACCCTGCTGAACGGCGCCCACAGCGCCATCTTCACGCCGGATGGTCAGGGCAGCTACCGCGCCATTGCGGCCCTGGGCGGCATCGCCCCGCAGCTGCGCGACACCGTCATCCAACCCGGTCGCGGCATCATCGGCAGCCTGCTGCAAAGCGGCCAGGCCGAGTACGTCAACGACGCCAACCACGACCCGCGCACGATCCTGGTGCCCGGCACCGAGCAGCGCAGCGACGAGCGCCTGATGGTGGTGCCGCTGAAGGCCGGCGACGAGGTGCAAGGCGCCATGGCCGTCTGGCGCGAAGGCGGCGAACCCTTCGTGGCGCACGACCTGGAATTCCTGCAGGGCCTGGCCCAGCAGGCGGTGGTGGCGCTGAAGAACGCGCGCCTGTTCGACGAGACGCAGGCGGCGCTGGAGCGTCAGACCGCCACGGCCGAGATCCTGGAGGTGATTGCCCAGGCGCGCGGCGACGTGCAGCCGGTGCTGGACGCCATCGTGCACCGGGCGCGCGACCTGGCCGGCGGCCTCACCGCCACGCTGTGGAAGATCGAGGGCGACGAAGGAGCCTTGCTGGCGCGAACCCGCAGCGAGACCGACCAATTGCTGCTTGCGAAGCAGCGCTTCGCCTTGGCGAAGACCTACCTGGGCAGCCCGGCCCTGACGCTGAAACCCCTGGTGGTGCCCGACATCGAGGCCGAGCCCCGCATCGAGGACGAATGGCGCGAGGTGGCCCGCACGCGCGGCTACCGGTCGATCGTGGTGGTGCCGATGCTGCGCGAAGGGGTGTGCACCGGCGTGATCAGCGTCACCCGCAAGGAGCCCGGCCCCTTCCCCGACACCGTCGTGGCGCAGTTGCAGACCTTTGCCGACCAGGCGGTGATCGCGATCCAGAACACGCGCCTGTTCAACGAGACCAAGGAAGCGCTGGAGCGGCAAACGGCGACCGCCGAAGCTCTGCGCGTCATCAGCCGCTCGGTGGCTGACGTGAAGCCCGTGTTCTCTCACATCCTTGAGAACGTCGAACGGCTGATCGACCTGCGTCACGCCTCGCTGCTGCTGGCGCACGAGGACGGCCGCCTACACATCGTGGAGGTTCGGGGGCCGGAGGGCGGAAAGGTCAAGGCCCTGCAGTCGATTCCTCTGGACGACCAGTCGGTGTCCGCTCGAGCGTTCGGCGAACGACGTCAGATTCGGGTGGTCGACGCCGCGGTGCATTACGGGGCCAACAGCCCGTTTCGCGTCACCGTCGAAGCCTGGGGCAACTATGGCGTCGTGTCGACGCCGCTGATCTGGGAAGACCGCGCGCTCGGCGTGCTGAATGTGACCCGGCGCGCGCCCGCTCACTTCAGCGCTGGCGAACTGGCCTTGCTGCGGACCTTCGCCGACCAGGTCGCCATCGCCATCCAGAACGCGCGCCTGTTCGACGAGGCGCAGGCCGCCAAGGCCCAGGCCGAGGCCGCAAACGAGGCCAAGAGCAGCTTCCTGGCGACCATGAGCCACGAGATCCGCACGCCGATGAACGCCGTCATCGGCATGAGCGGCCTGCTGCTCGACACGCCCTTGAACACCGAACAGCGCGACTACGCGACGACCATCCGCGACAGCGGCGACGCGCTGCTGACGATCATCAACGACATCCTGGACTTCTCGAAGATCGAGGCCGGGCGCATGGACATCGAGCACCAGGCCTTCGACCTGCGCGAGTGCGTGGAGAGCGCGCTGGACCTCGTCGGCCCGCGCGCGGCGAGCAAGCGCCTGGACCTGGCCTATGTCTTCGAGGGCGAGGTGCCGCCGGCCATCCTGGGCGACGTGACCCGCCTGCGCCAGGTGCTGCTGAACCTGCTGGCCAACGCGGTGAAGTTCACCGAGTCGGGCGAGGTGGTGCTGAGCGTGGCCGTGGAGGGCGACGAGCAGACCGGCGAGGGGAGCCAGTTGCACTTCACCGTCAGGGACACCGGCATCGGCCTCACGCAGGAAGCCATCGGCCGCCTGTTCCAGAAGTTCAGCCAGGCCGACAGCAGCACCACGCGCAAGTACGGCGGCACCGGCCTCGGGCTGGCCATCAGCAAGCTGCTGGCCGAGCTGATGGGCGGGCGCATGTGGGTGGAAAGCGGCGGGCCGGGCCAGGGCTCGAGCTTCCACTTCACCATCGCCGCGCCGCGCGCCGAGCTGCCGGCAGCGAGCCGGCGCACCTTCTACGGCGACCAGCCCGGCCTGAAGGGCCGGCGCCTGCTGGTGGTGGACGACAACGCGACGAACCGCCGCGTGCTGGCGCTGCAGACCGCCAAGTGGGGCATGGTGCCGCAGGACAGCGCCCACCCCGAGGACGCGCTGCGCTGGGTGCAGCAGGGGCAGGCCTTCGACCTGGCGATCCTCGACATGCACATGCCCGAGATGGACGGCGTGGAGCTGGCGCGGCGCCTGCACGCGCTGGCCCCCAAGCTGCCGCTGGTGCTGTTCAGCAGTCTGGGGCGCCAGGAGATCGGCGACGGCGCCGAGCACTTCGCCGCCGCGCTGCACAAGCCGCTGCGCCAAAGCCAGTTGCACGACACGCTGGTGAGTCTGCTGGCGGGGCAGGTGCCGAGCCAGCCGGAGGCCCCCGCCAAGCCGCGCCTGGACGCCGAGATGGCCACGCGCCACCCGCTGCGCATCCTGCTGGCCGAGGACAACGTGGTGAACCAGAAGCTGGCGCTGCGCCTGCTCGGCCAGATGGGCTACCGCGCGGATGTGGCCAGCAATGGCATCGAGGCGGTGGAGTCGGTGTCGCGGCAGGCCTACGACCTCGTCTTGATGGACGTGCAGATGCCCGAAATGGACGGCCTGGAAGCCAGTCGTGAAATCCACCGCCGCTGGCCGCTGGTGAGTGAGCGCCCGCGCATCGTGGCCATGACCGCCAACGCCATGCAGGGCGACCGTGAAGCCTGCCTGGCGGCGGGCATGGACGATTACGTGACCAAGCCGATCCGGGTGGAGGCGCTGGTCGAGGCCCTGCAACGCAGCCCCGCGAGGTCGATCCCATGAAGATCGGTGCCCCGACCCTGCTGCTGCGCTGGTGGCTGACCGCGCTCCTGCTCTTGCCGCTGGGTGCAGGGGCAGAGCCCTGGCCCTTCGAGTACCGCTGCGGCGCGGACGCCGTGGCGCAGCCAGCTGAACTGGGCTGGCAAGCGGCCCCCCAGGGCAAGCTGCCCCGCGGCACGCGCTTCCCCTGCCAGTGGCGCGTGCAGGCGCCGGCGGCGGGCAGCGGCAGCCTGGCCCTGGACACCTCCTTGCGCGCCCGGCCCTTGGCCCTGCGGCTGACGGATGCTGGCGGGCGCGTGCTGGCCGAGGGCAGCGTGCCGGGCGAGCGACGTGGCCTGGAATTCCTTCTCGCGGAGGAACGTGAGTTCGTGCTTCTGTCCACGGCTGGGGCCACGGAGGGACCGCTGCTGTTGGCGCTGCCCTCGGCATGGCCCAGCACTGCCTTGGTGCGGATCGATACCGTGACCGAGCGCCTCGACAGCCACCACGTCGCCGCGCAGCGCACCGCGATGGCCACCCTCATGGCGTCGGTCGCCGTCATCGCGCTGGGCCTGGCGCTGTGGTCGCGCGAATGGAGCTTGCTCTGGTTCTCGGCCTATTTCGCCAGCCTGGTGCTGGAACAGCTGATCAGCAACCGCTTGCTGCCCTTGTGGGCGCCGGAGGGATCGGGCTACTTCCTCCTGGAGGGCATGACCCTGCCCCTGCGGGCCGCACTGGGCGTGGCGGCCTTCGCAACCATGCTGCGTGCCGGCGAACCGGCGCGCTGGTGGTGGCGGGCGATGTTTGCGCTGGCGCTGACACTGATGCTGGTCATGCCCCTGGTGTTCAGCCATCGCAATGCGGCCATCGGCCTGATCGGCGCCATTCAGGTGGCCGTCATGATGGTCGAACTCATCGCCTGCTGGCAGGTTTGGCGTGGCGGGCAGCGGCGCGGCCTGGTGCTGGGCCTGGCGGCGTTGTTGGGCACGGCGACCTGGGGACCCCTCAACGTCGTTCGGGTGCTCTTTCAGTTCACCGATGTGCAAACTGGCCCCTGGATGCCAGACCCCTGGCTGAGCTACCTGAACGCCACCATGCTGCCCCTGATCTTCCTCGGCGGCTTGGTGCTGCGCGCGCGAGATCAGGTGCTGCAGGCCCAGGCGCTGCGCCTGGAGGCCGAGCGTGAGCGCGCCCTGGCCGCCGCACAGGCGCAGGCCCGCGCCGCGGCCGAAGCCGCCAACCAGGCCAAGAGCGACTTCCTGGCGACGATGAGCCATGAGATCCGCACGCCGATGAATGGCGTGATCGGCATGAGCGGCCTGCTGCTCGACACCCCCCTGAGCGCCGAGCAGCGCGAGCACGCGCAGACCATCCGCGACTCCGCCGATGCCCTGCTCACGGTGATCAACGACATCCTCGATTTCTCCAAGATCGAGGCCGGCAAGATGAGCGTGGAGTCCACGCCCTTCGTGCTGCGCGAGGTGGTGGACGCCAGCGTGGAGTTGCTGCGCTACCGTGCGGCGGAGAAGAGCGTGCTGCTGCAGGTCGACATCGCCGCCGACGTGCCCGAGGCCGTGCGCGCCGACCCGACGCGCCTGCGCCAGGTGCTGCTCAATCTGCTGTCCAACGCCGTGAAGTTCACCCCCAGGGGCGAGGTACGGCTGCGCGTGACGCGCGGCACGGGCGACACCCTGCGCCTGACGGTGCACGACCAAGGCATCGGCCTGAGCGCCGAGGGCCTGGCGCGGCTCTTCCAGCGCTACAGCCAGGCCGAGGGCGACACCACGCGGCGCTATGGCGGCACGGGCCTGGGCCTGGTGATCAGCAAGACGCTGGCACAGCTGATGGGCGGCGACCTGCGCGCCGAAAGCCCCGGACCGGGACAGGGCAGCACTTTCACGCTGGAGATTCAGGCACCGGCTTGCGAGCGGCCTGCGGCGGCCCAGCCTGCCGCCAGCAAGCCCGACCCCGAGATGGCCACCCGCCACCCGCTGCGCATCCTGCTGGCCGAGGACAACCTGGTGAACCAGAAGCTGGCGCTGCGCCTGCTCGGCCAGATGGGCTACACGGCCGACGTGGTGGGCAACGGCCAGCTGGCCGTCGAGGCCGTGGCTGGCCAGACCTACGACTTGGTGCTCATGGACGTGCAGATGCCCGAGATGGACGGCCTGGAGGCTGCGCGGCGGCTCAACCAACTGCCCAGCCGACCGCGCATCGTGGCCATGACCGCCAACGCCATGCAGGGCGACCGCGAGGAATGCCTGGCGGCGGGCATGGACGACTACATCACCAAGCCCATCCGCGTGGAAGCCTTGGTCGAGGCCTTGCAACGCAGCCCCTCGAGGTCGGTTCCATGAAGCCCTGGCTGCTGATGATGGCCCTGGTCGGCTGCCTGCTGGCTGGGCCTACCCGCGCCGGGCAGGCGCTGCCCATCGACTACCGCTGCGATGCCACCGCGGCCGCGGCGCAAGCGCCAGCCGAGTTGGGAAACGGCGCCTGGACGCGGGATGCGCAAGGGCAGTTGCCCGCCTCGGCGGGGCCGCGATGCTGGGTGCGAGTGAACCTGAACACGCTGGGGCCGCGTGTGCTGGCGATCACCCCGACGAGCCGCTATCGGCCGACCGTTCTGGACGTGGTGGCCCACGCGCCGGATGGCTCGGTGCTCGCGAGGGGCAAGCTCGGCGGTGAGCACGACCGTGCCGTGGCCGGGTCTTCGGCGGAGCGTTTCAGCCAACTGCTGCTGCCCACCTTGCGATCGACCGAGGGCGTCGTGCTGTTGCGTGTGCACCGGCGCGTCGGCGTGGTGCTGACGCTCGAGGACCTGTCGCGCTCGGTGCAGACCGAGGCCGAGCACCTGATCGTGCACACCGGCGTGGGGGTCGTGCTCGCGCTGGCGGCCCTCTCGGCGCTCGGTTTGGGGCTGGTCGGTCGGGACCGCTCTCAGTTGGTGTTCGCCGCCTTTTTCGCTTGGCTGGCGTTGCGCGAAGGCCTGGACTTGACCGCCTCGCTGCAGGCCGACCTGGCGCTGGCGTCCTGGCACACGCAGTGGTGGCTCGGCCCTTGGCAGGTCCTGCTGACCCTGGCCATGGCCGAGATGATCGGCGTGCGCGAGCGCCTGCCGCATTACTACCGGGGCTTTCTGGCCATCGTGGGAGTGCTGGTGGTGGCCGGCCCCTTGCATGCGCTCAAGCTGCCAGCGCTCGGCTCCTCACCCGCCATTGCGCTGGAGCTGGTGGGTGTGGCGCAGTGGACGCTGTTTTTCGTGGCCTCGTGGCGCATCTGGCGCGCGGGCCATCGCGCGGGCTTGGTGGGCCTGGTGTTCACCGCCATGGACTTCGCCGTCTACGGCAAGTCCCACCTGTCCTTCATGGTCAACCGCTTCACGCCGGTCGACGCGAGCCATTTCCTCCTGAACGAGTGGATGGCCTCGGTCAACTTCCTGGCCGGACCGGCACTGTTCGTGGGGGCCGCCCTCCTGCGCGCGCGCCAGCAATGGCAGCTGGCCAACCAGGAGCGCCAGGCCCGTGCCGCCGCCGAGGCGGCCAACGCCGCCAAGAGCAGCTTCCTGGCGACCATGAGCCACGAGATCCGCACGCCGATGAACGGCATCCTGGGCATGAGTGAGCTGCTGCTCAAGACGCCCTTGAGCGACGACCAGAAGGACCTCGCCCGCACCGTGCGCGACAGCGGCGAGAGCCTGCTGACCATCATCAACGACATCCTGGACTTCTCGAAGATCGAGGCCGGCCGGCTGGAGGTCGAGGCGGTGCCCTTTGCGCTGCGGCCCTGCATCGCCTCGGCGGTATCGCTGGTGCAGCCCAAGGCCGACGAGAAGAAGCTCAGCCTGCGCGTGAGCCTGGCCGAGGACCTGCCTTCGCACGTGCTGGGTGACCCCACGCGGCTGCGCCAGGTGCTGCTCAACCTGCTGAGCAACGCGCTGAAGTTCACCGAGGCCGGTGAAGTGCATCTCAGCGTGGAGAAGCGCGGCGAGGACGAACTGCATGTCGCGGTGCAGGACAGCGGCATCGGCCTTTCGCCCGAGGGCATGGCCAAGCTGTTCCAGCATTTCAGCCAGGCAGACAGCAGCACCACGCGCAAGTACGGCGGCACGGGCCTGGGGCTGGCCATCAGCAAGCGCCTGGCCGAGGCCATGGGCGGCAGCATGAGCGCCGAGAGCGCCGGGCCTGGCCAGGGCAGCACCTTCCGCTTCCACATCCGCGTCGCAGCGGTGGCGGCTCCCGCGGAGGACGCCAAGCCGGCGGGCACCGCGAGTGCCGACCCGGCCATGGCCGCGCGCCACCCGCTGCGCATCCTGCTGGCCGAGGACAACGTGGTGAACCAGAAGCTGGCGCTGCGCCTGCTCAGCCAGATGGGCTACCGCGCCGACGTGGCCAGCAACGGCGTCGAAGCCGTGGAGTCGGTGTCGCGGCAGACCTTCGACCTCGTCTTGATGGATGTGCAGATGCCCGAGATGGACGGCCTGGAGGCCAGCCAGGAGATCGTTCGCCGCTGGCCGCAGCCGCACGAGCGCCCGCGCATCGTGGCCATGACCGCCAACGCCATGCAGGGCGACCGCGAGGCATGCCTGGCCGCCGGCATGGACGGCTACATCACCAAGCCGATCCGCGTGGAAGCGCTGGTCGAAGCCCTGCAGAACTGCCCAACCAGGAGCAACGCATGAGCAATCCCTCCCTGATCGACCCGGCCACGCTGGACGAGCTGAAGGCCAGCGCCGGCGCCGACTTCGTGGCCGAGCTGGCGGATACCTTTGCCGCCGAGATGCCCGGCATGCTGGCCGAGTTGCAGCAGGCGCTGGCGGCCCAGGACGCCAAGACCTTCCGCCGCGCCGCGCACGCGATGAAGAGCAACGCACAGAGCTTTGGTGCGCTGCCGCTGGCGGAACTGGCGCGCGCACTGGAGCTGGGTGGCTTGCCGCCCGACGGCGAAGGCGTGGCGCAGCTAGAGCGCCTGTGGCAGCAAACCAGTCTGGTGCTGATGGAGGCCGTCCGTGAGCGCTGACCGCCGTCAGGCCCATCTGCTGGTGGCCGAGGACAACAAGGTCAACCGATTGCTGCTGACGCGCAACCTGGAGATCCAGGGCCACCGGGTCAGCGTGGCCGAGAACGGGCGCGTGGCGCTGGAGATGCTGCGCCGAGAGGCCTTCGACCTGCTGCTGCTCGACATGGAGATGCCCGAGCTGGACGGCTTCGAGTTGCTGGAGGCCATGCACGCCGACCTGCAGCTGCGCGAGCTGCCGGTGCTGGTGACGAGCGCGCTGGAAGGCATTGCCAACGTGGTGCGTTCCATCGAGCTGGGCGCCGACGACTACCTGCACAAGCCCATCAACCCGACCCTGCTGCGCGCACGCATCAACGCCTGCCTGGAGAAGAAGCGCCTGCGCGACCAGCACAAGGAGCTGCTGCGGCGCTTCGCGACGCGCGAGGTCGCGCAGGACCTGGAGGCCTCAGGCTTCGACTTCGCCGGCAAGCGCATCCGTGGCACGGTGATGTTTGCCGACATCCGCGGCTTCACCTCGATGGTGGAACGCCAGTCGCCCGAGGACAGCATCGAACTGCTGAACAGCTACTACACGCTGATGTTCGAGGCCATCGGGGGCCAGGGCGGGGTCATCAACCAAATGATCGGCGACGGTCTGATGGCCCTCTTCGGCGCGCCGCTGCCGCTGGTCGAGCCTGAGCGTGCCGCCGTGCGCGCCGCCCACGACATGCTGGAGCTGGTGGAGCTGCTCAACGCCGAGCGGGCCCGAGAGGGCAAGGAGGCGATCGCCATCGGCATCGGCGTCGCCACCGGCATCGTGACGGCCGGCTACACCGGCACGCAGGAGCGCGCCACCTACACCTGCATCGGCAGCACGGTGAACCTGGCGGCGCGGCTGGAGGCGCACACCAAGGTCTGCGGCCACGCGGTGCTGATGGACGCACCGACCGCGGAAGCCCTGGGCGGCAGCTTCGACCTGGTGGATCTGGGCGCCGTGCAGTTCAAGGGTCTGCAGCAAGCGCTGCCCTGCTTCGCGGCGGTGTTCGGCGCCTGACTAAAGCGCCTGCGCACAAGCCGCCGCGCTGGCCCAGGCCCACTGGAAGTTGTAGCCCCCCAGCCAGCCGGTCACGTCGACGACCTCGCCGATGAAGTGCAGGCCGGGCACGCGCTTGCTGCCCATGCCCTGTGAATCCAGGTCGCGCGTGTCCACCCCGCCGGCCATCACCTCGGCCTTGCGCCAGCCCTCGGTGCCGGTGGGCTGCAGGCTCCAGCGCTGCAGGCTGTCCACCAGCTTGGCCAGGTCCTTGTCGCGCACATCGGGCATGGGCTTGTCGGCCGGCAGCTGCTGCAGGGCCAGCCAGGTGTGCGCCAAGCGCTCGGGCAGGTGCTGGGCCAGTTCGTTGGCCAGGTGCCGCTGGGTGCGGCCCTTGGCCTGGCGCAGGGTGTCGGCCAGGCTGGCCGGGGCCAGCGCCACGCGGATGGCGGTGCCCGGCTGCCAGTAGCTGGAGATCTGCAGCACGGCCGGGCCGCTCAAGCCCCGGTGTGTGAAGAGCAGGTCTTCCACGAAGCGGGTGGTGCCCTTCTTGCCCTCGCCGGTTTCGATGCCGACTTCGAGCGACAGCCCGGCCAGCGCGGCGAAGGGCGCCCAGGCCTCGGGGTCGAAGGTGAGGGGCACGAGCGCAGGACGGGGTTCGACGACGCGGTGGCCGAACTGGCGGGCCAGACGCAGGCCCCAGTCGGTGGCGCCGATCTTCGGCACGGGCAGGCCGCCGGTGGCCACGACCACGCGGCCGGCCTGCACGGTGCCGCGCGAGGTGTCCAGCTCGAAGCCGCTGCCGGCCTGGCGCACGGCGGACACGCTGCAGGGCTGCCAGCGCTCCACGCCGCCAGCGGCGCATTCGGCCAGCAGCATGCGGATGATCTGCTCGGCCGAGTCGTCGCAGAACAGCTGGCTGCGGTGCTTCTCGTGGAAGGCGATGCCGTGGCGGCGCACCAGTTCGATGAAATGCGCCGGCGTGTAGCGGGCCAGGGCCGAGCGGCAGTAGTGCGGGTTGCCGGAGATGAATTGCGCCGGTGTGACCTCGCGGTTGGTGAAGTTGCAGCGCCCGCCGCCGGAGATGCGGATCTTCTCGGCGAGGCGTTCGGCGTGGTCGATGAGCAGCACGCGGCGGCCTCGCTGACCGGCGATGCCCGCACAGAACAAGCCGGCAGCGCCGGCACCGACCACCACCACGTCGCAGGAATGCATCGGAGGAATTATCGGTAGCGACGCTCGCCACCGGCGGCGCGTCCAGCCGCGCGCAGGGTCAGCGCGATACGGCGTCTGCGGCGCCCGCGCCAACGCCAACGCCAGCTGGGCAAGCCTTGGCGGTGCGCAGCCCCTTCAAAAAGGCGCGGCGCACCCCACCGGCGGTGATGGCCGCGGCGACGCGACGCTCGTAGCGCTCGGCACCGCTGAGCTTTCGCACCCAGCCGCGGAAGGGGATGGCGCCTTCGGCGGTGCGCTGCACGGCACCCAGCGCGGCCTTGCCGGCGGCCTCACCGCCCCGCCCCAGCAGGCCGCGCTCGCCCTGCCCGGGCGGCGCGTCCAGGTCGGGGCCGAGCACTTCATCAAGCTGGGCCAACTCTGCGGCCAAGGCCGCGCAATCCGTGCTCGCCGGCAGCGCATAGGGCCCGGCTTGTGCCCGCTGCAAGGCCTCGGGAATCTCGGCCTTGACCACGTTCAGGTCACGCAGCGGGGTGGTGACCGCCCCACCGACCTTGGCGGCGTCCTGGCTGGCGCAGCCTGACAAGGTGACCGCTAGCAGGGCCAGGATGAGCGGCTGCATCAGGAGGCCTTTCCGGACGCGCCGGGCTGGATCATGGCCGCCATGGCCTGCGCCATTCCGGTGATGCCCTCGTTGGCCAGCCCAGCGTCCTTCATCACCGCGTCAACGATGGGCTTGGCCACCTGGTATTGCAGGGCCGAGTTCATGACCTGCTCAGGGAAGGTGGCGTTCCCTGCAGCGCCTTCGCCGCCGCCCGTGCCGTTCGAACCGTTCGAGCCCGGCATGCCGTTCACGTGCAGGATGCGGATCGAGTCGATCTTCTCCATGGGCTTGACGGCCCGCTCCAGGATCTCAGGCAATTGCTGCAACAGCAAAGTGCGCACCTGCAGGTCGATCTGCGCCGCGTTCAAGGTGTTCAGTGCCTCGTTGATGGCTCGGCGGCCCTCAGCCTCTGCCAGGGCAGCCGCCTGCTTGGCCTTGGCCTCGATGGTCAGGGCCTCGGCGCGGTCGATGGCCGCTTCCTTCTCGGCGCTGGCCGACACCTTGACGGCGATGGCGTTTTGCTCGGCGTCCTTGCTCGCCTCGATGAGCTGGATGGCCTTTTCGCGTTCAGCCACCGCCACCTGGCGCGCGGTGTTCACGGTTTCCTCGGCCTTCACTGCCTCGGCACGGGCCAGGTTGGCGGCGGCGTCAGCCTCGCTCTGCTCGCGGCTCTTGGTGGCAATGGCGATCTGCATCTCCTGGCGCGCAATCTCGACCTGCTTGCGCTGCTCGGCGCGCTTCATCTCGGTCTGGCGCTCCAGCTCGATCTCGCGGGTCTGCACGACGAGGTTCTTCTCGATCTCGGCCGCCTTGATCTCCCGTTCGGCCTCGATGCGGCGCTGGCCCACCTGGCGCTCGGCCTCGATCTTCACCGTCTCGGCCTCGCGGCCGCGCTCGGCCTGCTGGCTGGCAATCTGCGCGATCTGCTCGGCGCGCGCCGTCTCCACCTCGCGCTTCTGCGCCAGGCTGGCGAACTCCTGATCCTTCTCAATGGTGAGCTTCAGCCGCGAGGCCTCCAGGTTCTTGGTGCGCACCTGCACCTCGGTGTCCTGCTCCACGTCGTTGCGCTGCTTGCGGCGTGCCTCGGTCTGCTCGGTCAGGCGCGTCAGGCCCTCGGCGTCGAAGGCGTTGTTGGGGTTGAAGAACTGCTTGTCGGTCTGATCCAGGCTGGTCAGCGACACCGACTCCAGCTCCAGGCCGTTCTTCTCCAGGTCCTCGGCCACGGCGTTCTGCACCGCCTGCACGAAGTCACGCCGCTTGTCCTGCAGCTCCTGGATGGTCATGGTGGCTGCGGTCGCGCGCAGGCTGTCCACGAACTTGTCTTCCACCAGCGCCTTCAGCTCCTCGGGGCTCATGGTGCGCGCGCCCAAGGTTTGCGCCGCGGTGCTCACTGCTTCTTCCGTTTGCTTCACGCGCACGAAGAAAGCCGCCGTGACGTCCACGCGCATGCGGTCCTTGGTGATCAGGCTGTCGCGCTCGCGGCGCTGCACCTCCAGCTTGAGCGTGTTCATGTTCACCAGCACACGCTCGTGGAAGACCGGCAGCACGATGGCACCACCGTCCATGATGACCTTCTGTCCACCCAGGCCGGTGCGCACGAAGGCGGTCTCCTTGGTGCTTCGCTTGTAGAGGCGAGCAAAGACAAAGCCGATGACCAAGAGGCCGGTCAGCACGATGCCGGCCAGCACACTCATTTCGATGATCTGTTCCACGCGGGGTCTCCCTCAGTTGAGATGGGGGTGGGGGTTGGCAATGCAGCGGTAGAACGCGCCGCTCTTGCGCACGATGAGGATCTGCGCGCCCTCTTCAAACACTTCGTCGTCCAGGTCGGGTTCGACCATCAGGTAATGCAGCCGGCCATGCGTGTCGCGCACGCGAGCTTGGGCTGCCAATCCTCGGCGGGCCGCGCCACCGCTGATGACGCCCAGGCGACCCACCAGGCTCTGTTCGCTGACCGCGCTGGTTTCGTCACGCGGCACGATGTGAGCCACCAGCGCCCCCAGGCCACGCACCGTGGCCAGGCCCGGAGGCAGCGCCAGCAGACCCGCCAACCAGGCCGGCAGGAATTGACCCAGCATCACCAGGCTCACCTTCTGAAGGCCGTAGCCAAACAGCGCGTAGCCGAGCAGAAAGATCAGCAACAGGACCAAGGCCGGCACGCGGCCCAGATGCAGCCAGCCGAGCACGCGGTCCAGCCCGCCATCGCCGTCCGTATCAGGCAACCAGTCGTCCAAGAGGTTGCTCGGGCTCATGGCCACCAGCATGCCCAGGCCCTCAAGCAGGGCGATGGCGACGATGAGCGCCACCGCCACGCCGAAGGGGAAGGTGGCCGGGTCGGTGAACAGGTTCATCGCGGACCTGCCTTCAGCTGGGCCAGGCGCGCGGCGATCTGCTGCTCGCGCACCAGGGCATCGAGCTCGTGCAGGGCCGGGTCGGCCCGCGGGGCCTCGGGCGCCGCAGGCAGCTCCCGCTGTTTGGCCAGCAGGGCAGCCAGATAGCCCTTGAGCTCCTGCTCCTGGCGGGCCAGTTCGGCGAGCTGGGTCTCCAGCACCGGCAGCTGGGCCTCGATGTCGAGCTGGCGCGCCACGGCGGCACGCGCCAGGTCCTCGCGGGCTGCGGCCAGGGCCTCGTCCAGGTGGCCGTGCAGGCGCTCGTGCTCAGCGTTCAGCCGCGCATGCTGCTGTTGCGCCAGGTGCCGCGCGGCGCTGGCCCGGCCCAGCTCGTGGCGCACGTCGTCCAGCGCCGCGGCCGCTTCTCGCTGCAGCTGCTGCTGCAGGGATTCGGGGGCCTGCGCCTCCAGCTTGTCGATGAGGGCGTGCAGGCTGCCGGCCACCACGCGACCGACACGGGTCTTCAGGGAATCGGCCATCTCAAGCCCCTCCTTGGCTGAGGGCCAGTGTCGTCGCCAAGTGGCGTTCTAGCACCTCGGGGTCGAACACTTGCGCGCCCTGGCGCTGGCGCAGCAGGGTCTCAGCCATCAATGCGCTGCGGCGCACCAGCTGATCTTCCAGCTTGGCGGCTTCGGCGGCGTCTTGCGGCGCCTGGCTGATGACCAGGGCCATCAAGGTCGTCACATGGTCGAGCAACTGCGCCAGCACCTCGGAGTGGCGACCTTCCTGGCCCTCGATGCGCACCAGCGCCTCGCGCAGGCGGTGCGTCATCTCTCGGGCCCAGCCGTGGGCAGCGACGAAATCAAAAGCGCCGTCATGCTGGCGCTTCAACTGCTGCAGCAGCACGCGCAGCTTGTCGCTGTTGGTGGCCGCCCCCTCCACCTTCAGCTGGGCCAGCCAGAGGTAGAGGTCGCTGGGGATGCGCGCTGACAGCGGCTCCATCGAAACGGATGCAATGGCCATCACTTGCCTTCATGGGAACCCGAATGAATGCAAGTGTATTCAAATGCGTTCCAAACGCAAGTCCCGGCGGCGATGATGCCGCCATGCCTCGCCCCCTCTCCCATGCCTGCGTGATCGGCGCCGGTCCGGCCGGACTGGCCGCTGCCGAGTGCCTGAGCGCGGCCGGCTGCGCCGTGGATTTGTACGACGCCATGCCCTCGGTGGGCCGCAAGTTCCTGCTCGCCGGCCGCGGCGGGCTGAACCTGACGCATGGCGAGCCTTACGAGCGCTTCGTCACGCGCTTCACGCCCTGCCCGCCCCTGTTGCGCGCGGCGCTCGACGCCTTCCCGCCGCAGGCGCTGCGCGACTGGTGCGAGGACCTCGGCATCGCCACCTTCGTGGGCAGCTCGAACCGCGTGTTCCCGCTCGACCTGAAGGCCGCGCCGCTCTTGCGCGCCTGGCTGCGCCGCCTGCACGCGCAAGGCGTGAGGCTGCACAGCCGCCACCGCTGGCTGGGTTGGACAACCGACGGTGCCCTTCACTTCGCCACCCCAGCCGGGGAAGTGATCGTGCCCGCCGCGCCCACCCTGCTGGCGCTGGGCGGCGCCAGCTGGCCGCGCCTGGGCAGCGATGGCGCATGGCAAACGCTGCTGCACGAAGCTGGCGTGGCCCAGCACCCCTTGCGCCCGAGCAATTGCGGCTTCGACGTGCAGGGCGGCTGGAGCACGCTGCTGCGCGAACGCCATGCCGGGGAGCCGATCAAGCCGGTGGCGCTGAGCTTCGCGGGCCGGCGCCAGGCGGGCGAGTTCGTGCTCACCGAGACCGGCGTCGAGGGCAGCCTGATCTACGCCTTCAGCGCCCTGCTTCGCGAGGCGATTGCCGAGCAGGGCAGTGCCCGCCTGGAGCTGGACCTGCTGCCGCAGCACAGCGCTGAGCAGGTGCGCTCGCAGCTGGCGCGTGGCCAGGGCAGCAAGAGCCTGTCGAGCTTCCTGAAGAGCCAGTTCAAGCTCTCGGCGCAGAAGCTGGCGCTCTTGCATGAGGCACGCGGCGAGCTGCCGCTGGCCGAGGCCCTGAAGGCCCTGCCGCTGGTGCTGGCCGCGCCCCGGCCGATTGCCGAGGCCATCAGCAGCGCCGGCGGCATTGCCTGGGAGGCGCTCGACGCGCACTGGCAGCTGCAGGCCCGGCCCGGCGTGTACGCCTGCGGCGAGATGCTGGACTGGGAGGCGCCCACCGGCGGCTACCTGCTCAATGCCTGCATCGCCACCGGCCGCGCGGCGGCGCAAGGCATGCGGTCGTGACGACCGCAGCCCCCAGCGCCCCGGTCTGGCGCGGCAGCGGCCCGGCGCCTGCGCGCCTGGTGGAAGTGGAAGACGGCCTGGCTGCCGACACCGCGCTGCGCTGGATGAGCGAGGGCGCCGGCCTCGTCTGGCAGGGCGACTACCACCAGGCCGTGCAGCTGCTGCAGGCCCTGCAGCGGCGCCTGGCCAAGAAGCCGCAGCCCCCGGCGAAGGACCTGCTGGACGCCTTCCACCAGGGGCGCAAGCGCCAGGCCGAGCAGGCGCGCCTGCTCTCGCGCCTGCTGCTGCGCTTCGAGGCCGGGCATGACCTGAAGCTGCGCCGCGCCCCCGAGGCCCAAGCGGCCGCCCAGGCCGCACTCGGCGACGCCCCCGAACCCTACCAGCTGCCGCTGCGCGAGTGGCTGGGCATGGTCGGCAGCTGGCAGTGGCAGCAGACCGGCCTGGCCCTGCCGCAGCTCGGCGGCGCCCGCCTGCACGCCCATTACGGTGTGTTCGCACCCACCCGGCACGAGTACCTCGACCTGGTGCTGCAGGCGCCGCTGCCCGAGGCGCTGCGGCAGCACCCGCTGGCGGTGGACGTGGGCACGGGCAGCGGCGTCCTCACCGCCCTGCTCGCCCGGCGCGGCGTGCGGGCGCTGCTGGCCACCGACACCAGCGAGCG
>JAFLDE010000074.1 GCA_017302655.1 Burkholderiales bacterium | reverse complement strand
CCAGTGGACGATCGACCGACCAAGAGCACGGCCAGCGGCGGCAGCTTGAGGGGGCCCACCAGCATGGCCGCGAGGGCGACGAGAAGGACCAACATCAACCGCGGCGAGGAGGCGACGATCGGGGTCAACACGTTGTTGAAGTCATCAAGGGACTTTGTGGGCTTCGCATGCGACGCCGCCTCTCCGATCAAAGTCACGGTGGTATCCCCCGGGGCCAGGCCCAACCAACGGAAGCAGCCGTTGTGAGCCAACAGCTGGTATTCCTTGCCTTCGACGATGAAGGTGTGTTGGCCCGGCGAGGCAACCACCACGGAACTGGAGTTGGTGTAGGCCTTGCGCAGCTGCACCGAGATGTCCTTGATGTCCAGGTGGCTAAGCAGGCAGCTGAGCTCGCTCTCCAGAATGAATCGTTCGAGCTGTCCGGCATTCGCCTTGGCAAGCAAACCCGCGGGGATGCGGATGGCGCGATCCAGGGGCGCGCCGGCAGAGTTGGCGACCAGGTACGTGCTGCCACTTTGGCGCAGGACGCCGAGAACCTTGATCGAAGAGGAGAGGGCGCGGCCGGCAGTTGCTTCGCTCGCAGC
Source organism: Burkholderiales bacterium (assembly GCA_017302655.1). Lineage (GTDB taxonomy): Bacteria > Pseudomonadota > Gammaproteobacteria > Burkholderiales > Burkholderiaceae_C > Inhella. The sequence continues at coordinate 18,269 of JAFLDE010000074.1, read as the reverse complement.
GCTCTTGGCGTTCGGGTCGGGCTTCTTGTCTTTCTGCATGTTGGTTCCTTGCGTTTTGGACACACCGGCGGCTCACCGAGACGGTGATGCACTTCCGACGTGAGTGGAGAAAGGGAAAGGGCGGCGGCCTACTGACCGCGCGCCTAGGTCAGCGGACCTTCGAGAACGGGGGGTTCTCGATCAATGCCTTGATGGCACTCGTGGGCCAGCCAACGGAGCGACGCGACAGCTGAACGGCCTTGGGGTAGATGCCGTCCTTGATGCCTTGGTACCAGGCGGCGCGCGAGATCGGATACACCGAGAGGACTGCTTCGATGCGGATGTAGCCGGGTCGATCTAGGTCCACTGCAACGCTCTGGACCGTCGGGCGCTTGCGCCCAGATTCAGCTTCCTCTTCCATCATGTTTGGGCCTCCTTGGCCTGCTTTGAACATGGATGGAAGCGTAGGAGGCCGACGCGGTCTTTCCGCGCTCTTGCAGGGTTGGTATTGGTTGTTGACCAACTTAAGTTGGTTGACCACCAACTTGCAAAGATGTTCGCCTATCGGACAGTCGTCTAGCCTTGCTGGTGGTCTTCGTCCGCGTCGCCAAGTGACGGATTCAGCTGGCTCATTGCCTTGGAGATTGCCTTTCTCAGGCTCTCTTCAGTCAGCCCTGAGCCAATTGAGCTGGTTGTAGTCTTTCGATCGGTGCGGTGTCGAACCTGCGGCTGAAGCTCCTGGGCAAGTGCCAGCATGGAAATCCGCTTCTTGGCTCTCGAAACCAGCCTGGGATTGGGAGGCTCGGCCTTCTCCACCAAGTCTTTGATGTATGCGATCAAAAGGCCAGGCAGCAGCCGCTCTGCCGAGCTCACTGACGCCTGGCTTGTGGTGGCCCCCTCGCATCCAACTGATCTAGCAGGTGCAAGCGTGCCAGCGGCCGGTGGCACTGCTCGGATGATCGAACGCGGATTTGGCGGCCTCAAATCGAGAAGCTCCGGCGGAGGCGTAACCCCCCTCAGGCGACCCTTACCCAGCCATTCGATGAACTCTGGAAGGCCGATTACGCAACTCTCGTCAGTTGGCGCACCGGGCTCCAGGGGTGTCAGCTCCACGTCTTCATTCAGCCACTGAAGCGTCGTGTTGATGTGGGTTCGCAGAAGCTTTGTCCGTGCGCTGATGGGTACCTTCCCAGACTTGGCGGTTGGCCGTCTTGGGTGCAGGTTTAACGCCAGGCACACGGCTTGAAAGACGGTCGCTCTGTGACGCGTTTGCCAAACATCCCACTTGGGTGTCTTGGGGGGAAGGGCGTCTTTCGGCACATTCAGCGCCTCGCCAGACAGTTCCGCCGTGCGGCTGGGTTTGCGAGTTGCGGCTGATCGCTTCTTCGGAGGGCGCTGTGTGGCCATGTCTTGGATCGCTAGGGACAAGACATAGATCCTATGAGGCAGTTGGCCGACGCCGCTCCAGGCGATTCCGCGAGTGCGATCAATGGCCGCCTTGGCAGATGCCGTGACTCGGCTGTGCGTCTACTGCGGTCTGCGAGGGTCCATCGCCATACACGCGAAGACTGGCACCAGACTGGCACGAAGATCGCGGAAACGAAAAAGCCAGCACAAGGCTGGCTTCTCGTAAAGCTTCTAAGTTGTTGACCTAGAAGCAGATTTTTTGGCTCCCCGACCTGGGCTCGAACCAGGGACCTACGGATTAACAGTCCGGCGCTCTACCGACTGAGCTATCGGGGAATCGAGCCCGTGACTATAACCCAAGCTTTTTGAATGCCAGCTGTGCAGCGATCAAAAAATCACAGCGCGAGGTCCAGGCTCAGCCGTGCGGTACGCGGCGCCAGCGGGTAGAGGTAGACGTGACCGAACTGCAGCGGCGACTCCTTCCAGGCCTTCTTGTCGAAGACGTTGTCGACACCGAGGCGCCAGCGCCAGAGCTGGCTGCCGCTGGCAACGTCCCAGCGCAGCGCGGTGTCCAGGCGGGTCCAGCCGGACAACTCGATGCCGTTGTCGGGCAGCACCGCGCGACGGCCTTCATGCACCAACGAGGCGCTGGCCTGGAGGCCTCCGAGCAGACCCTGACGCACCTGCAGACGTACCTGCTGGGCGGGCACGTTGACGGGGCGCTTGCCGTTCAGGCTGCTGTCTTGGCCCTTCTCACGGCGTGCCTGCAGCCACATCGCCGAGCCCAGCAGACCGCCCCCGCTCCATTTCAGATCGGCCTGTAGCTCCAAGCCGCGGTGGCGGGCGTTGCCGTCGGCCTGGCGACGGACTTGGCCTAGGGCGCTGGGTACCGCGACATCGCTCCACGCCGGCCGCGTGACTTCGAAGGAGGCGATGCTCCAGTCCACGGTCTGGCTGCCGGCCTTCAGGCCGATCTCATGCTGGCGACTCTTCAGCACCAAGGCTTCTCCGCGATTGACCCAAGCGCTGCGGTTGGGCGCCACCTCGGTTTCCAGACCTTGGCCCGTGCTGACGTAGAGACGCAGTTCAGGCGCCAGTTGCCAGCTCGCGCCCAACCATGGCGTGGCAAAGCGCCGGCTGTACTCGATGGCCCGCGAACCGTCGGTGCGCACCGTGGCACGCTGCACACGGGACAGGCGCACACCGGCAAACAACTCCAGGTCACCCAGTTGCAGTTGGTCGCTGAGGCCGATCTCCTGAGTGCGCTCGCGGCGGTTCGTGTTCTCGTCGGTCAGGTCGGGGGCGGCCTGGGTGCTTCCACCGCCGAACACCGAACCCGTGCCGGCCCAGTTGTAGGCCTGGCGCTGGAAGCTGGCGGTGAAGCGGCTGCTCAAGAGTTCCGCGCGCAGACGGTGCTCGCCGACGCGTCCCTCCAGCGTGGCGCGCAGGCTGTCGGTGTCGCGGCCCTCGTTCTCGCTGCGGAAGTCATACAGGTCGAAGCTGCCGTCGCTGCAGTAGCGGTCGTACACGTCCTCGGCCGAGCAACCGTAGGGAAAGACCATGCGGTCATCCGTCGTGGAGCGCTGCAGCCCGGCTTGCAGCGCCAGCGTCCAGCCGGCGCTCAGGCGCTGGTTCAGGCGCAGGGATGCGAAGCGGTTGTCGAAGACCACCGGCAGGCCCCAGGCTGCGCTGTTCAGATTGCGACGCAGGTCGAACTCCGTCGGGGCGGGCAAGCGGTTGCCGAGCAGGCTGTACCCGGCCTGGGTGGGTTGGGACTGGTGCGTGAGCTCCACCTCGGCGTCGAGCAGGGTGGAGGCACCCAGTCGCCAGTCTGCCGCCAGGGCCAAGCCCTGGCGCTTGCCTCGGGCACCCTTCAGCCAGGGATCGAGCCTCTGGCTGCTGGCATTGAGGCGCCAGCCGAATTCGGTGCTTCGATCCGCCCAGTCGATGGCGGCACTCCAACTGCCTCCCTGCTCCCAGCCCAGGCTGAGATCCAGGCGCTTGGCGTCGGGCCGCTTGGTGATCAGGTTGATCAGGCCGGCCGGGCTGCTCACGCCAGCCTGCAGGCCACTGGCACCCTTGAGGACTTCGACAGCCGCCTTGTTGAACAAGTCGTAGCCGGTCTCGCCGTTGACGGGCAGGCCGTCACGGCGAAGGTTGTTGCGCAGGTCCACGTCGAAGCCACGCACCTTCAGCGACGCCCAGTAGCCCATCGCGTTGTAGCTGTCCGAGATCGAGGCGTCGAGCTGGGGCAGGGCGGCCAGGCCGGCACTGCCCAGCTCCTTGAAGCGTTCGGCGTCCACGCGCAGGGCCTGCAGCGGCAGGCGCACGTTCGGCGTGTCGCCAAAGCTGCCGACGGTGACGGGAGCGCTGCTGCTGCGGCCGGTCACGGACACGGCGGGCAGCTGTTCGGTCTGCGCGGTCTGCGCACCGGCGGCAGCGGCCAGTGCGATCAGGGAGAGGGGAAAAATGGATCTCGAACTCATTGCCATCATTGGTGGATGGCAGGTCGGCGGGCAACGGGGCCAAGCGCAGGCACGGTCCGGTTGACCACGCTTCCCTGCGCGAGGATTACCTCAATCAGGTTCCAAGGGTGATTCTCAGCCGGAGCGACCTGGATGGGCCGCGCCAGCACCCCTAGCGTGGGCGCGCCACCCAAGTGGGGTGACGCGAGCCTGCAGTTTAGGGCTTTCCCCCAGAGGCACACTGCGGCCCATGATGAATCCCGTCGCTCTGGAGCACGCCAGCCGCCTCGTCAACCATGGCCCCACCGTGCTGGTGAGCACCGCGCATGAGGGCCGCCGCAACGTGATGGCGGCGGCCTGGAGCATGCCGGTGGAGTTCACGCCGCCGCGCATCGCTGTTGTCATCGACAAGCAGACGCTCACGCATGAGCTGTTGATGGCAAGCGGCCATTTCGCGCTCGGGCTGCCCACGCCGGCCTTGGCTGACTTCAGCTACGCCGTGGGCACGCGCTCGGGGCGTGAGGGCGACAAGTTCCGGCAGCTGGGTCTGGAGCCGGACACCCGCAACCCGCTGGAGCTGCCCTTGGTGCCCGGTTGCAGTGCCTGGCTGCTGCTGCGGCGCATTCCCGAGCCGCACTCGGAGAGTGCCTACGACACCGTTTTCGGCGAGGTGCTGTGGGCGGCGGCTGACGCACGCATCTTTGCGAACGGTCGCTGGGACTTCCGCGACGACAACGCGGACTTGCACACCCTGCACCACCTGGGCGCCGGCCAATTCGTCGTGCCTTCGCGCGTCGTGCAGGCCAAAGGCTAAACGTGTTCGACTGCCAGCAATGCGGCGCCTGTTGCGCGAGCTTTCGGGTGTCCTTCTATTGGGCCGAGGCCGACGATGCGCCGGGCGGCACGGTGCCGGTGGCACTCACCGAGCCGGTGTCGCCCCAGCTGCGCTGCATGCAAGGTACGGGCCGCAAGCCGGTGCGCTGTGTCGCGCTGCAGGGCGACGTGGGGGTGGCGGTGAGCTGCGGCATCTACGCCCAGCGTTCCAGTACCTGCCGCAGCGTGAAACCGGGCGACGCCCGGTGCCTGAAGGCGCGTGCCGCTCATGGGCTGAGCCTTGCCTGAGGCCTCGGCTGCTTGGGTCTCGCCATGAAAAACGCCGCCCAGTAGGCGGCGTGTCTCAGCGCTCGGTGAAGCCTCAGTCGAACACCGGCGACTCCACGCCCAGCACCTTGTGCAGCTTGGGGCTGGTCGTCGTGTACTGCAGCAGCACGCGCTTCTCAGGGAAGACGATGGGCGAGGCGGCAAAGGCGGCCAGCGCAGCTTCGTGGAAGCCCGACAGGATGAGCTTTTTCTTGCCTGGGTAGGTGTTGATGTCACCCACCGCGAAGATGCCCGGCACGGAAGTCTGGAACTTCTCGGTGTCGACCTGGATCTGCTTGCGCTCCAGGTTCAGGCCCCATTCGGCGATCGGTCCCAGCTTGGGCGACAAGCCGAAGAAGACCAGCACCTCGTCGCACGGCACCACGCGGGTGACGCCATCGCCACCAGTGACCTTGACACCCTTGAGCACGCCGTCGTCGCTCTCGTCCAGGTCGGTCACCTGGCCGACGATGAACTGCATCTCGTAGTCGTCGCAGAGCTGCTTCATCTTGGCCACCGAGGCCGGCGCCGCTCGGAAGCCGTCACGGCGGTGCAGCAGGATGACCGACTCGGCCTTGTGCGGGTTGCCGTCGGCGTTGCCGGCGCAGAAGTTCAGCGCCCAGTCCAGTGCGGAGTCGCCCCCGCCGATGATGACCAGGTTCTTGCCTGCGAAGCGGCTCGGGTCCTTCACACGGTAGTGGACCTGGCTGCCTTCGTACTTCTCGATGCCGTCGACTTTGAGCGTGCGCGGCTGGAAGCTGCCCACGCCACCGGCGATGAAGATGGTCTTGGTCAGGAACTGCGTGCCCTTGGCGGTGGCCACGAAGAAGCGTCCATCGGCCTGCGGCTCGACCGTTGTCACTTCCTGGCCGAGGTGGAAAGTGGCGCCGAAGGGCTCGATCTGCTTGAGCAGGTTGTCGGTCAGCTCCTTGCCCGTCACCACCGGCAGGGCCGGGATGTCGTAGATCGGCTTGTCCGGGTAGAGCTCGATGCACTGCCCGCCCGGATAGGCAAGGCTGTCGATGATGTGGGCCTTGATCTCCAGCAGGCCCAATTCAAAGACCTGGAACAGGCCCACCGGGCCGGCACCGACGATGACGGCGTCGGTCTCAATCGCGTTCGCTTGGGTCATTTACTTGATCAGTTCCGACAGCTTGCCCGTCTTGTCTTTCCAGTCATCGGCGTCGGGCAGCGGCGCCTTGCGCTTGGTGATCGAGGGCCACTTCTTGGCCAGATCGGCGTTGATCTTGATCATGTGCATCTGATCGGCGGGCAGGTCTTCCTCGGGCACGATGGCGGCCACCGGGCACTCGGGGATGCAGACGGCGCAGTCGATGCATTCATCGGGGTCGATGGTGAGGAAGTTCGGGCCCTCGCGGAAGCAATCCACGGGACAGACATCGACGCAATCGGTGTACTTGCAGCGGATGCAGGCTTCGGTAACGACGTGGGTCATGATGACTTGGGAGTAGGGCCGGACAAAACGGCCAATTCTAGGTGGGGCTCCGGGTTTGCCTGGGTGTCGGACTTGACCTTGGTCAGGGGAGCGGTGCAAATGGCGCGCGCGCCCACGCCGACGGTGACCACGGTGGGCCGCCCGCCGTGCAGCAGCGTGGCGTCCGCCAAGCGATCGAGCCGGTGCTCGGAGGTCAGCGCATCGGCGCAGCCGGCACGCGACACCACCAGGGCCGGGGTGTCCGGTGCCCAGCCCGCAGCCAGCAAACGCTGTTGCAGGCCAGGGAGCTGTCGACCGGCCATGTAGAAGACCTCGGTGTCGGCAGTGGCGCCGTTCGGTGTCACACCGGACGCGCCCTCGCGTGTCATGGCCGTGGCCAGGGTCACGCGGCGGCCCAGCCCGCGGCGCGTCAGGGGGCGCTGCGCGTGGGCCGCAGCGGCCAACGCGGCGGTCACACCGGGCACCACCTCGGTGGCAATGCCCGCCTCATGAAGCACCTCCAGCTCTTCCTCCAAGCGGCCGAACACTGAGGCGTCGCCGCCCTTCAGGCGCACCACCAAGCCGGTGGCTTCGTGCGCCTGCTGGAGCAGCAGGGCGTTGATCTCGCTCTGGCGCACGCCGTGCGCAAAGCCGCGCTTGCCGACGTCGATCCAGTTCGCCTGGGGCGCGAAGGCGCGCAATGCCGGGTCGGCCAGGGCGTCGGCCAGCACCACGGCCGCCTGGGACAGGCGCTGCAGGCCGCGCAGGGTGATCAGGTCGGCCGCGCCGGGGCCGCTGCTTACGAAGCAGACCGACGCGTTCACCAGTCGTCCTCCGTGCTGGCCTGGGCGGGCACGTCCACCAGCAGTGCGCCGCTGGTGCGGTGGCTGGCCGGGTCGACGACGATCAGTGCGCCGCCGACGCGGTTGAACTCGAAAGGCTCGACCGGAATCTCGTGCTGAACCTCCATCTGCACGCGGCCGATGGCGTTCACCGGCAATTCGTGCGCATCCTTCGCCTGCAGGGTATGGATGTCGAGCACGGAATCGATGGACTGGATGCGTGCCTGCACCCAGCGGTTGCCATGGCGCACCCAGTACTTGCGGCCGGCCACGGCTGGCTCGGTGTCCAGCCAGGCCAGGGTGGCCGGGAAGCGGTTCTGCGGCACGGCCTTGCCGGGGCTGACGATCCAGTCGCCGCGGCTCACGTCCAGCTGGCGGTCCAGGATGAGCCCGAGCGATTGGCCGGCCTCGCCCTGCGTCACATCCTCGGCGGCGCGGCGCAGGCCATGCACGCGGGCACGCTGGCGGCTGGGCAGCACCTCGACCTCGTCCCCCAGCTTCACGCTGCCGTGCGCGATGCGGCCCCAGAGCACGCGTGGCTGGTAGCCGGCGCCTTCACTTTGGTAGGCGTCCTTCTGGACGTACTGCACGGGCAGGCTGAGCGGCGCGTCCACGCGCTCCTGCGTGGTGGGCAGGCCTTCCAGCACCTGCAGCAGCGAGGGGCCATCCCACCAGGGCGCGTCCAGCGGCTGGGTGACGTTGTCGCCCCGCAGCGCGCTCACCGGCACGGTGGCCACCACGTTCAGTCCGGCCGCCTGGGCAAAGGCGTCGAGCGCGCGCTTGACCTTGGCAAAGGCGGCGCCCGGTTCGTCCACGGCGTCGATCTTGTTCACCGCAAAGACGATGGATGGCACGCGCAGCAGCTGCGCCAGCAGGCTGTGGCGGCGCGTCTGCGGCAGCAAGGGCACCTCGGCCTGGCCGAGTTCGAGCTTGCTGATGTCCACCAGCACCACGGCAGCGTCGGAGCCGGCCGCGGCGGTGACCATGTTGCGCGTGTACTGCTCGTGCCCGGGGGCGTCGGCAATGATGAACTTGCGCGTCTTGGTGGCGAAGTAGCGGTAGGCCACGTCGATCGTGATGCCCTGCTCGCGCTCGGCCTCGAGGCCATCGGTGAGCAGACTCAGGTCGATCGGATTGCCTGCAGCACGGCGCTCCAGCACGTCGAGCTGGTCGGCCAGGATGGCCTGGCTGTCGAAGAGCAGGCGGCCGATCAGTGTGGACTTGCCGTCGTCGACGGAGCCAGCGGTGAGGAATCGGAGGGCTTGCATCAGACGGCCCGCCCGGCCGCCCGAAGGGCCGTCGCGCCCCCTCGGGGGGCAGTGAACGAAGTGAACATGGGGGTCATCAGAAGTAGCCCTCCTTCTTGCGCTTCTCCATCGACGCTTCCGACGTGCGATCGTCCATGCGCGTGGCGCCGCGCTCGCTCACCGTCACGGTCAGCGTTTCGGCCACCACTTCAGCGGCGTTGGCGGCAGGGCTTTCCACCGGGCAGGTGCAGGTCATGTCGCCGACGGTGCGGAAGCGCACCTCGACGGTCTCCACGGTCTCGCCTTCGAGCGGCGGCGTGACCTCCGTGAGGGGCACGAGCAGGCCCTTGCGACGCATCACCTGGCGCGGGTGGGCGTAGTACATGGGGGGCAGCGGGATGCTTTCCCGCTGGATGTAGAGCCAGACGTCGAGCTCGGTCCAGTTCGAGATGGGGAAGCAGCGGAAATGCTCGCCAGGGCGGATTCGCGTGTTGAACAGGCTCCACAGCTCGGGGCGCTGCTCCTTGGGCTGCCATTGGCCGAACGAATCGCGGTGACTGAAGATCCGCTCCTTGGCGCGCGCCTTCTCTTCATCCCGCCGTGCGCCGCCGATGAGGGCGTCGAACTTGTGCGCCTCGATGGTCTCCAGCAGCGTCACGGTCTGGTGGCCGTTGCGGCTCTCCAGCGCGTGCGCGAGGCGGATGGTGCCCTTGGCGATGCTGTCTTCCAGGTGCCCCACGACGAGGCGCTCTTCCATGGCCTTCACGCGCTCGTCGCGGAAGGTGATGACCTCGGGGAAGTTGTGGCCGGTGTCGATGTGCACCAGTGGGAAGGGCAGGCTGCCTTTGAAGCCGCTGGGGTGCTTCGCGTCCTTCAGTTTGAAAGCCTTCTCGGCCAGGCGCAACACCACGCAGCTGTCCTTGCCGCCGCTGAAGAGCAGGGCCGGGCGCTCGAAGCTGGCGGCGACTTCGCGGAGGATGAAGATGGCCTCTTCCTCGAGCGCGTCGAGGTGGGCGTTGTCCACGGCTTGAATCAGGTGTTCGGGTTTCACGGCTGCGTTCATGGTTGTTTTTCGGGAGAGCCCGAATCTGGGGGCTTCACCCCCAGACCCCGACCCCCTTTTCTTTGGTCGCGCCCAAAGAAAAGGGGGGAAAAGAAATGCGCTGGGAAAACCCAGGCGGTATTTGGTTTGCCTTCCCTGGTCGCTTGAGTGCCCCTGCGAAGGCTTGCCCGCCGGTCGGCCCGGGTACGGGCCGAGCCAGGTCCACGGCGGCACCGAGGACTGCGGGCGCCACTGGGGGCGCGAATAACTCGGTGCCACGAGCCCGCCGAGTGATGCCCCGTCTCTCCGCTTCGTCCATCACCGCTGGGCCGAGTGCTGCCACCTTGTCGAGTCCGGGCCGTATTCCGGCCCGGCGGTTAGCGCCTCGGTCGGCGAGTTGCTTCCTGGGCTGCCGGCAGTCTGAGCAGCGCACCGCCTGGCCCGGCGCCCTTAGGGCGAGGGCCGCATTCGAGCGCATTTCTTTCCCCCCTTTCTTTGGGCGCGACCAAAGAAAGGGGGTCCGGGTGCAGGGGTGGACAGCCCCTGCGGGCTCCACCGAAGACAACAACACCCTGCTCATCGCGAACTGCCTTCATGGGAGTGCAGCCCACACTCCTTCGCACTGTCCTCCCACCACCAGCGCCCGGCACGGAAATCCTCGCCCACCGCAATCGCCCGCGTGCACGGCGCGCAGCCAATGGAGGGCATGAACTCGTCGTGCAGCGGGTTGTACGGCACCTCGAACTTCTGCACATAGGCCCAGACCTCGGCCCAGGTCCAGTCGGCGATCGGGCTGAGCTTGCGGCGTCCGGCACCGTCGTCTTCGTTGAAGGCCACTTCGGCCCGCGCACCGGACTGCTCGCGCCGCAGCCCGGTGATCCAGGCGCTGCGCCCGGCCAGCATGCGGCTCAAGGGTTCCAGCTTGCGGACACCGCAGCAAGCCTTGCGCAATTCGATGCTCTTGAACATCGCGTCCTCGCCCTCGCGGCGCACGAACTGGATGACCTGCTCCTCGGCGGGCCGGAACACCGCCACCTCGCGCCCGTAGCGAGCGGCCATGCGTGGCAGCAGGGCCAGGGTCTGTGCGTGCAGCTTGCCGGTGTCCAGCGTGGCCACGGCGATGTGCAAGCCCGCCTGGTGGGCCAGTTCGGTCACCACCATGTCTTCCACGCCCAGGCTGCTGCTCTGCACCAGGCCGTCACCATGCTGCACCACGGCAGCGCGCAGGCGCTGCTGCGCCATGCGCACCTTGTCGTCCAGCGCGGCGCTCCAGCGGGCGTAGAGGGCGATCGCGCTCATCAGTCCTTCAGCAGCCGCTTGGCACCCAGTACGAAGGAGGCTTTCTGCACGCGGCCGTCCTCGATCTCGTAGATGCAGATCATTTCGATGGTGCCCTTGCCTTCGCCGGGGAAATTGCGCGTCACCAATTCGGTGTCCACCACCACGTTGCCGATGCTGGTGCGGCTGAGGATCTGCGCGTGCAGATCGGGCTCGGCGAAGCGCTCGGCGTAGCGGCTGCGCATGGCGTCGCGCCCCTTGGCCATGAGTTCGCCGTGCAGGATGTGCTGCTCGGCGTCCTCGGCGTAGGTGGCCAGGAAGGCGTCGAGGTCCTTGCGGTTGTAGGCCTCGACCTGGGCTTGGATGACTTGGGTGGGGTTCATGGTTCAGGCGCGAGCGAAAAGGGGGCGTCCATCATGCACGTCGCCCTGGTAGAAACCGGGCGCGAAGAAGCCCAGCTGGCGCTGCGCGACAGCCACGGACTGGTCGCCGCGCAGCTGGGCTTCGTCGAAGCCGGTGCGGTGCAGCAACTGGGCCATGTCCACGAGCACCTCGCCGCGCGCACGGATGGCGCCACGGAACTTCAGGCGCTGGCGCAGCAGCTGGGCCTGGCTGTAGGCGCGGCCGTCGGTCCACTTCGGGAAGTCCAGCACGACCAGGGCAATCTTGGCCAGATCCGGAGCCAGCTGGGTGATGTCGGCGTCGTTGGGGAACTCCAGCGCCACGGGCAGATCGGCCGGCCAGTGCGAACGCACCGCGTGCCATTGCTCCAGACTCAGGAGCCGGTTCGGGGCGGGATCGGGATCGGGCTTGGGACCGTCTTCGCCGACGGCGTGCTGCCAGGGGTCGAGATGGGGGTCGATGAACTTCATGCTGGCTCTCGCAGGGCCGCCCCAAGAGGGCCACGGTCCCCTCGGGGGGTGACGAGCGAAGGGAGGCTGGGGGGCGTCATGCTCGCGCGGTGCTGGTGCGAACCGCGTTGGCGGCGAGCTTGAAGGGCTCGTGGCCGACGCGGCGCAGGGTTTCGATGAATCGCTCGCCAGCTTGGCGCTCGGTCTTGAAGGTGTCGAGCACGGCTTCCACGGCATCGGCAATCTCGTCGGCGGCGAAACTGGGGCCGACGACCTTGCCGGCCTGCGCGGCGCCCGAGAGCCGGCTGCCATCGCTGCCACCCAAGGTGAGCTGGTACCACTCGGTGCCGTCCTTGTCCACGCCCAGCACGCCGATGTGGCCGCTGTGATGGTGGCCGCACGAGTTGATGCAGCCGCTGATGTGCAGGTCGATGTCACCCAGGTCCTCGACCTCGTCGAGGTCCTGGTAGCGCTCGGCGATCTCGGCCGCCAGCGGCAGCGAGCGGGCGTTGGCCAGCGCGCAGAAGTCGCCGCCGGGGCAGGCGATCTGATCGGTCAGCCGCCCGGCGTTGGGCGTGGCAAAGCCGGCGGCGCGGGCGGCCTGGAAGAGCGCTGGCAGATCGGCTTCGCGCACCCAGGGCAGCACCAAGTTCTGGCGGTGCGTGACACGCAGCTCGCCCTGGCTGTACTGCTCGGCCAAGGAGGCGGCGGCCTCCATGACTTCGGCCGTGCAGTCACCGGGGGCGATGCCTACGCGCTTCAGGCTGAGCGTGACGGCGCGGTAGCCCGCCACCCGGTGCCCATGCACATTGCGCGAGAGCCAACGGGCGAAGGCCGTGTCGCTGGTGTCCAGCGGCACGCTCGCTTCGGGCTTCACGCCCTCAGGCACTTCGAAGCAGGCGCTCACCCGCGCCAGCTCGGCCTCGGGGATCAGGCTGGGTTGCTCGGCCAGCAGGGCAGCAAACTCGGCGTTCACCGCGTCAAAGTACTTCTGCCCCTCGGCCTTGACGAGGATCTTGATGCGCGCCTTGTAGAGGTTGTCGCGACGGCCGTACAGGTTGTAGACGCGCACGATGGCCTCGATGTAGACGAGGATCTGCTGCCAGGGCACGAAGGCTGCAATGCGGCTGGCGATGATGGGCGTGCGCCCCATGCCGCCGCCCACGAAGACCTCGAAACCGACCTCGCCCGCCTCGTTCTTGCGCAGCTGCAGCCCGATGTCGTGCCAGAGGATGGCGGCACGGTCTTCCTCGGCGCCGCTCACCGCGATCTTGAACTTGCGCGGCAGGAAGGCGAACTCGGGGTGCAGGGTGCTCCACTGGCGCAGGATCTCGCAGTACGGGCGCGGATCCACGATTTCATCGGGCGCGATGCCAGCGAAGGCGTCGCTGGTGATGTTGCGGATGCAGTTGCCGCTGGTCTGGATGCCGTGCATGTCCACGGCGGCCAGCAGGTCCATCACCTCGGCGCTGTCCTTCAGCGCAATCCAGTTGTATTGCAGGTTCTGGCGCGTGGTGAAGTGGCCATAGCCGCCCTGCCCGGCGAAGGGTCCTTCGCGCACCACGTCGAACTCGCGGGCGATGCGCGCCAGCTGGCGCAGTTGGCGGCTGGACAGCTCGCCATAGGGCACCGCCACACGCAGCATGGGCGCGTGGCGCTGCACGTACCAGCCGTTCTGCAGGCGCAGGGGACGGAATTCGTCGGCGCCCAACTGGCCGCGCAGGTGGCGCTCCAGCTGGTCGCGGTATTGCGCGGCGCGCTGGTGCACGAAGTGGCGGTCGAAGTCGGTGTAGCGGTACATCGGCGAATCAGGCGAGCGCCTTGTAGAGGTTGAAGGCCGAGGTCAGCACGATGGTCGTGCCAACCAGGCCGAGCAGGGCCTTGGTGTGCAGGCGCTTGGTGAGCAGCGCGGCAAAGGGCGCGGCAAAGAGGCCTCCCACCACCAGGCCCGCCACCGTCACCCAGGGGTTGTCGTCGTGCATCAGCACGGCGAACACGCCGGCGGTGATGAAGGTCAGGAAGAACTCGGCCAGATTGACCGAGCCGATGGTCAGTCGCGGGTCGTGGCCGGTGCCCACCAGCGTCGTGGTGACCACGGGGCCCCAGCCACCGCCACCGGCCGCGTCCACGAAGCCGCCGAACAGGCCGAGCTTGGCGACATGGCGCGGCTCGCCATGGTTGACGCGGATGCGGCGAAAGATCTTGCTGATGACGAACAGGCCCATCAGCATCAGGTAGCCCGCGATCCAGGGCTTGATGGCATCGCCATCGATGCTGGACAACAGCCAGGCGCCGGTGGCCGCGCCGACCATGCCGGGCAGGAGCAGGCGCAGAAAGAGCTGCTTGCTGACATTGCCCAGCTTCAGATGGCTGATGCCCGAAGCCCCGGTGGTGAAGCACTCGGCGATGTGCACCGCCGCGCTGGCCACAGCCGGGCTGCTGCCGGTGGCGAGCAGGAAGCTGGTGCTGGTGATGCCGTAGGCCATGCCCAGCGCGCCGTCCACGGTCTGCGCCAACAGGCCCACCAGGACCGCGGCCCAGAATTCGCGGCTGTCCAGCGCCATCCACACGGTTTGCAGCGCGCTCTGGCCGTCCGGCTGGTTGAAGAGGCGGGTGGCCAGCGCGATGGTCAGTGCCATCAGGAGGCCCACCACCGACCACATCGCGACGCGCAGCACCGGATGGCTCTCGGGGTGTGTGAGCGCCGTTTCCACCGGCGGCAGGCCGAGTTCGGCGTGCTCGGCGTTCACCGGGTTGTCGCTGAGGTCGAGGTCGCGGACTTTCATGAAGGGCGCGACTGTAGGGGTCAGCCCTAGGGGTTGCGAACGAATCCTTTCTTGTTCACATATTGCTGGAAAGCATATGGAGTGCCTCGGCCATGTCGCGCAGCCGCGCCGGCCAAGCGCTGGGGCCGGTCCGCAGAAGGGTCTGCAAGGCTTGGGCGTCCGCTTCAGGGTTGAGCACGGAAGGTTGAAGTTCGGCGTCCTCGGGCTCCTTGGCGGGCAAGGTCAGCGCCTGTCCGTTGCACCAAGCCTGCAGGGAAGACGCCCGGCGCGGATGCGGGTAGCTCTCGCCCTCGCATCCCTTCAGCAGCAGGGCCGCGCCGCCCTCGGCGCCGGTGCGAGCCGACAGCAACTCGGTCAGGCGCTGTTCGAAGTCGCTGTGCGTCACGGCAGCCACGCGCACGGTGCGGGCGGCATCGGGCGTGAGCAGCTTGGCCAGGGTGTGGGCCGCGTTGCGCAGGCCCAGGCGCGGGCGCAGCGCCATCAGCGCGTCCAGGCCCTGGCAGAGCAGGCGGCTGGGCAGTACGGCGAGCCGCCGGGCCTGCAGGCGCTCGCTGGCTTCGGCAAGCGACTGGCAAACCGGGTGGCCCAGCGCCGCGAGCAGCGCGAAGCTGTCGCCGCGCGCGGCGCCAAAGTCGTTGCGCCCATGCACCAGCACTGGCACACCCCCTTGCGCCAAGTGCATGGCCAGGAGCGGCATCAGATTGAGCAGCTTGCGCGAGCCGTTGAGGCTGGGCAGCAAGACGGTGCGGGGGCCCGCCGGCAGACGCAGCGGCTGGGTGCGTGTCTGCAGGGCGTCCGCGAAGCCCTGCAATTCAGCCACCGCCTCGCCCTTCATGCGCAGCGCCAGCACGATGGCACCGAGCTGCAGCTCGGGTACCTCCCCGTCCAACATGGCACCGAACAACGCCGCGGCCTGTTCGCGGCTGAGGTCGCCGGCGCCGCGCGCGCCGCGGCCGATGTGTTTGATGAGAGAGGGCAGATCGAGGGTGCTCACCCTTCCAGTGTCGCCTTCGTAGACTGCGCCGCCATGCAAAGCAACCCACCCGAAGACTGGGCCGCCGTTCGCCTGTGGTTCGAGCGCCTGATGGACCTGCCCGAGGAGGCGCGCGCCCAGGCGCTGCGCGAGAGCGGGCTGTCCGAACCCCTCCAGGCCGAAGTGGCCAGCTTGCTGGCGCATGAAGACGCAGCGCCGAGCGGCTTCCTGGCCGCTGCGGGTCCGGGTCTTGCCGAGGCATCGCAGGAGGTCGAGCCCGACCGCAGAGGGCAACAGCTCGGCGCCTGGACCTTGGTGGAGCGCCTGGGCCAAGGCGGCATGGGCACGGTGTGGCTGGCGCGGCGCTCCGACGGCAACTACCGCGGAGAGGCCGCCATCAAACTGGTGCACGGCCGCGCCGCGTCTCCTGCGGTGCTGCGCCGCTTCGCGCAGGAGCGTCAGCTGCTGGCCCGGCTGCAACACCCGAACATCGCTCAGCTCTACGACGCCGGCCTGAGCCCTGACGGTCAACCCTACTTCGTGATGGAGCGGGTGCAGGGGCGACCGATCGACCAGGCTTGCGTCGGCCTGCGCTTGGAACAGCGTCTGCAGCTCTTCCTGCAGTTGGCCGATGCGGTGGCCCATGCGCACAGCCGTCTGCTCGTCCACCGCGACCTCAAGCCCGGCAATGTGCTGGTGACGGAGCAGGGCCAGGTCAAGCTGCTCGACTTTGGCATCGCCAAGGCCCTGGATCCGCTGGAGGGCGGCGCCGAGCTGACCGTGCAAGGCGAACGTGCGCTGACGCCGCAGTACGCCAGCCCGGAGCAAGCACGCGGCGAGCCGGTGGGCACGGCCACCGACGTCTACAGCCTCGGCGTGTTGCTCTACAGCCTGCTGACCGGCCAGCGCCCCTACGGCCGCGACGCGCAGACCGCCGCCGAAGCCCTGCGCAGCACCTTGCAGGACGCCCCGACCCGTCCGAGCCAGCTCCCCCTGGGCGGGAACGAGGACCCGCAATGGCCCCAGCTTCGCCCGCGCCTGCGCGGCGACCTGGACAACGTGCTGCTCAAGGCCCTGCACAAGGACGTGGAAGGGCGCTACCCCAGCGTGGAAGCCTTTGCCGGCGACCTGCGAGCCTACCTGGGCGGCTTTCCGGTCAGCGCGCGGCAAGGCCATTGGCGCTACCGCGCGCGAAAGTTCATCGGGCGCAACCGCTTGGCCCTGGGGGCGGCCGGCCTCGGGCTGCTGGCCTTGGCCATGGGCCTCGGGCTGGCGCTGTGGCAGGCTGGGCAGGCCAAGGCGGCGCTGGCTGTGGCCGAGCAGCGGCTGGCCGAAACCCGCGGCATCGTGCGCGATGTGGTCGCCCGTCAGGCCGACGCCATCAGCTATGTCCCTGGCGGCAGGGAGCGGCGTGTGTCGATGATGCGCGACACCATCGCCCACCTTGACCGGCTGGCGGAGGGCGCCGACGACGCCTTCGCGGGCGACCTGGCCATGGCCTATTCGCGCCTGGCCGATGCCCAGGCCGACGTGCTCATCGAGTCGCTTGGCCGCGGCCCGGCCGCCGACCGCCATGCCGAACGGGCGCTGGCGCTGTTTGCGCGCGGCGAAGCCGCTCATGCGCAGGACCCCAACTACTTCCTGTGGTGGGCACGCGCGCTGCGCTCGCGCTCCAGCGCCAGCCGGGAGGCCGGAGATGCCGAGCAGGCGCTGCGCTGGCGCGAGCAGCAGCGCGATGTGCTGGAGCGCGTGCGGCCTCGTTTCCCCACGCACAGCGGCCTGACCAGCGAACTGGGCTCTGCCTGGCTGGGCATCGGGCAGGCGCTGGATACCACCTCGGTGGTGAGCCTCAACCGACCGGCCGATGCCTTGCGTGCCTTTGACCGCGCCGAAGCCATCTACCGCGAGTTGCGTGAGCGCGAGCCCGAGGACGCCACTCACCTGCACCAACTGGGCACGCTGGCCGGTGCCCGCGCGCTGGTCCACTTGAAAGCCCGGCGCGACACACAAGCTGTCGAGGCCGGCCGCCAGGCCCTGGACCTGCGCCGGCAGGCTTTGCAACTCGATCCCAAGCACGTGGTGCTACGCAGCACCCTGGCGGTGGAGGCGAACAATCTGGCCATTGCCCTGCTCCAGGTCGGCCAGAGCGGCGAGGCGCTGGCCTTGATGCGCGAGGTGGACGCGGTGCAAGCCGCCCTGCAACGCGACGAACCGGGCAACGACAACTGGAGCAAACGCCGCCTGGGCATGTCCTTGCATCTGGGGCGAGCGCTGGCCGCGAACGGTCAATGGCAGGCGGCGCTGCCGGTCTTGCAGGGCGCCGTGCAATTCATGGCGGGGGCCGAAGCCGGCCTGCCCTTGCGCCGCCGCGCCTGGGGCGAGCTGGAACTCGCCGAGGTGCAGCACCGACTCGGTCAGCAGGACGCCGCCCGGCGCAGTGCCGCGGCCGCGGCCGAGCACCTCGCCCGCTTTCTGGAAGGACGGCAGGATGCCGAGGCGCAGGTGTGGCGCGCTCGGGCCCTGCTGCTGCTGGACGAAGCGGCGCCCCGTGAGCAGGCACGCCAGCTCTTGCAAACCCTTCCCAGCGACAGCCCCGAGCCCGTGCGTCAGGAGGCGGCGCGCCGGTTGGCGGCGCTTTGATCGCCTGCGTGCCAAGCAGAATCGCCTCCGTGTTGCTGACCCGTCTTCTCATTGCGGCCTGCCTGCTCGCGCTGGGCGCCTGTTCGGTGCTCGGTCCGGCCCCAGCGCCCTCACTTCCTGTGCAGGTGCAGCCCCCTGCGTCCCCAGCCTCGGAGCCGGCTCCGCCGCCCGTGCCCAAGCCGCC